>CAZAAJ010000076.1:0-12427 GCA_964483135.1 uncultured Anaerolinea sp.
TGTGTTGGGTGTGTTTGGTTGTGGTTTTGGGCGCATCAGCCATCCGACAGGAAACACGGAAAAAGAGAGCCAGCAGATTGAAAGCCAGTCCGGCTGCGGAAGCCAGTATCTAAATGGAAGAACAATCTGAACACGAGCAAACTGCGGGTAAAGTCGCGATCGTCACAGGGTCCAGTGAAGGGATCGGAAAAACGATCTCTCTCACCCTGCTTGAAACTGGCTTTAGGGTGGTGCTGGTTTCGCGGAATATTCAGAAACTGGAACAAGCTGTCCATATGCATACCAGATTTTCAGAATCCTTTTGGCTTTATCCGGCTGATCTCACCGACTCTGAGCAGGTCAATCAACTTGTAAAAGAAGTTGAACTCAGAGAAAGCAAAATAGATGTGTTGGTCAATAACCTCGGACATGGAATCCGACGGGAGCTGATTGACACGACTGATGGTGAATGGCAATCCCTGGTGAATATTAATCTCACCAGTTCTTTCTACACCTGTCGAGCAGTCTTGCCTGGAATGCGCTCCAGAAAATCAGGACATATCATCAATATCGCATCGCGCGCAGGACGGCGCGGAGAGGGTGAGTTTGCCGCCTATTGCGCGCTGAAACATGGTTTGATCGGGCTGACACGGGCTCTTGCGGATTCTGAAAATAAGTTTGGGGTTCAGGTAAACGCAATCTGCCCGGGAGCAGTTGCCACTGAACGGATGCTGGAAAAGAACGCCAAGTCGTCCGATGCAGATTTGATTGCCCCTCAGGAGGTTGCCCGGGCGGTTCTATTTTTACTTTCTCCTGCTGCAGCCCACATGAATGGTCAGTGCCTGGACCTTTTCTCGCGATAAATGGATGTGAACAATGGCAGAACGTCTTTATGAAAAAGTTACGATTATTACTGGAGCAGCCCGGGGTATTGGCCGTGCTGCTGCCCTGCTTTTTGCCCGGGAAGGGGCAAGAGTGGTTGTTGCCGACCTGGACGAGATCAATGGTAAAGAAACAGTATCTCTAATCCGTTCAAAGGGCGGCCAGGCTGAGTTTTACAAAACCAATTTAATAGAATCTGACCAGGTAGCCAGGCTTATTGATAACACCTTCAAGAAGTTTGGGAGAGTAGATATCCTGTATAACAATGCGGGAATCAATCATTTTGCCAGGGTCACCGATACGGATGAGGCGGATTGGGACAATGTCATGCGGGTCAATGTTAAAAGTGTTTTTCTAACCTGCAAATATGCCCTTGAGATTATGATGAAGCAGAAGAGCGGCGTGATCCTGAATACTGCTTCCGCTGCCGCCCTGGTTGGATTAAGGAATCTGGCTGTTTACACAGCATCCAAGGGCGCTGTATTACAACTCACCCGCAATATTGCGCTGGATTATGCTCAATATGGAATCAGGGCAAATGCGATCTGTCCGGGAGTCACATCCACTGAGATGACCGAGAAAGTGATCATGAGTGACTCGGACCCGGTTGCCGCCAGGGCTCGATTTGATCGGGTTATTCCTCGCGGCACGATGGCAACTCCCCTGGAAATCGCATCTGTTGCCTTGTTTCTCGTCTCAGACGAATCCTCCTATATCACTGGTGCGGCAATCCCCGCCGATGGTGGTTATACAGCAGAATAAGAAAAGGAAAATGACTATGACTATGAAAGTGGTGATCTTGGGCGCAGGCGGCTGGGGGGCGTTGGTTGGAGCTTGTCTTTCCTCAGCAGGGGCTGATGTTACCTTGTTATTCCGCAGACAGGACCATGTGGATGAGATTAACCGTAACGGCGGCTTGATCATACAGTCTGCAGACGGAGAAAAGATCGTGCCGGTTCGGGCAACCACCCGCCCGCAGGACATTCCCGCAACAGATCTCTTGATCGTCGCTGTAAAGAATCATGACACACCCACTGCGCTGGAGAGTGTCAGGCACATGCGCGTGGGAGCCGTTGCCTCTGTTCAAAATGGACTTGGGCATACCGCGCGCTTCCGCAAATGGTTCCCCACCGAACCAATTCTACGCATGGTCAGCCGAGTAGCTGGCTCTTTATTAGATTATGGAAGAGTACAGCGGGGAGATCAGGATTTTCCGACCTGGATAGGGGATGCCGATCACGGCATCACTCCGCTGGTCGAAGAAGTTGTTCGTTTGTTCAATTCTGGCGGGCTCCCATGCCAGGCTTCCTCCAATATCGACGAAGTTGAATGGTGTAAATTGACCTGGTGGACTCCCTCCTCAATTTCAGCCGTTCTCGCCAGGCTGCCACAGACAGAAGTCATGCAGTCAAGGGATTTTGCTTACCTGATCGTGATGATCACCCGTGACATCATCAAGGTAGCCAGCCAGCTTGGAATTGAGGTCCATGACTATCCAACGATAGAAGTGATGGATCGTGTTAATGGCAGTATCGAAGAGGGAATATCCAATGTAATCAGACATGGAAAAGAATGGGAAGAGCACGGTGGAAAGGGCTACAAACAAGCCATGCTGCTTGATGTTGAAAGGAACCGGCGCACAGAGATCGAGGACACTGGAGGATATATATGGAACCTGGCACAGCAGCATAAAATTGAGATCCCGTATCTCGATTTTGGTTGCAGGGTCGTTCGAGCGCTGGATGAACGGGTGAAATGATCATCGATTCGCATGTGCATATTTGGGTTCAGCAGCCAGACCAGTACCCCTGGTCTCCAGTGGGTGGTTATGTGCCTGATAACGAAGCGTCAGTCGAGACATTACTGAAAGTAATGGATTTATATAACATTGACGGCGCAGTGCTGGTTCAACCAACACCATATGGTTGGGACAATCGATACCTGTTGGATTCAGCAAAGAAAGCACCGAAAAGGTTTCGTACCGTGTGCCTGGTAGATCCAATGGGTCAAGACAGCTCAGATGAAATGAAGAAACTGGTTGAACAATCCGGAGTGAATGGTTTCCGGTTTAACTGGCATTTACGTCCGCTTGAAGATTGGAGTAAAAACCGGAATCAACAACTGCTTTGGCAAACGGCAGACGATCTGAAATGCCCGTTATGCATCCAGTGCACCCTGGAGTATGTACCATTGCTTCAGAAAATGGCTCAGGAGTTTCCGAATGTCCGTATCGTCCTCGATCATTTCGGAAAACCTGTCATTTCTTTAGGAATACAACAACCGATGTTCCAGAACTTGTTATCGCTTTCCAAACTGCCAAATGTCTACATCAAATTATCTGGTTTTTATTACGCCTCCACTCAGACCGCTCCCTACAGTGATGTGTTGCCCTTTATTCAAGCAATTATTAGTTCATTTGGGGCTCAGAGATGCATATGGGGATCCGATTTTCCATTTGTCATGGATCGCTGGAAATATGCGTCAGCCCTGAACTGGATCAATACGCTGGCATTTTTATCAGACAGCGAACGTTCATGGATATTAGGAAAAACGGCTAAAAACATTTGGTGGTGATTGTCATTGAACATTAGTGGTTTTAATTAGAAATGAATGTAAGTGAACTCAATACAAATTTCACAAAGGAGTTGAAACAATGATAGATCTACTCATTAAACATGGTGCAGTAATTACAATGGATCCCCAACGCAGGGTCATCGAAAATTGTGATATTGCGATCGACAAAGGGAAGATCATTTCCATCGGCAGTGATTTACAGGTAGATGCGAAGAAGACCCTTGAAGCGAAGGGTTGCGTGGTTTGTCCAGGATTTATTAATGGTCACTCACATGTGTACCAATCCTTAATTGAGGGGATTGGCTATGACATGCATTTTGAGCCGTGGAACTGGCGCTTTTTGTTCCCAGTGGTTTCGAAAGTAACACCTGAAAATGCCAGGGCGGGTGCTGCGCTTGCCGCCCTTGAAATGATTAAAAATGGTGTGACAACCATTTCGGATCACTGGTACCTGCACACCAATATGGACAATATATACAAGGTCACTGAAGTTTTTGATCAGGCAGGGATGAGATCACAGATGGTGTATGGTTTGCTGGACAAAACCTTCGCCGGCGAGCGCATCGATTCTGAATACATGACAATGATCCAGTCAGCCGATTTATTGATCCAGGAAGCCAGGAACTTTTATAACAAATGGCACGGCAAAAAACGGACCACGGTTGCCCTCGGGCCTGGATCAACTGAAGATATCAGTGAAGAATTGATGATCAAAACCGTCCAACTGGCAAAAGAATTGGATATTAACGTCAGTACGCATGTAGCAGGTTGGATTGAGATAAATTCCTACACGATTCGTCGTTTTGGCGAGCGGGATCTTGAGCATTTCCACAGCCTGGGACTCACCGGCCCTCGAGGAGTGATGTTCCATGCCGTTTGGCTCTCAGACCACGAGATAGATATCATTGCGAAAACGAATACCAAGGTCGTTCATTGCCCTGTAGCCAATTCATATCTTGGATACGGAATAGCGCCTATAAGCCAAATGTTAAGCCGGGGAATAACTGTTGGATTAGGAACGGATGGCGCTGCCAGTTACACCTACGATATGCTTGAAGTAGGTAGAACAGCCGGGATACTTCAAAAAGCTTCGAAACTAGACGCTGAGGCAGTAACCGCGGAACAAATCATGGAAATGCTGACCCTGCACGGCGCAAAGGTTCTCGGACTTGACAATGAAGTTGGATCAATTGAAATTGGCAAAAAAGCCGATGTGATCGTGGTTGATTACAATGTCCCTCACTTGTTGGTTGGTGGTAGATGGCTTCCAAAATTGATTTATAGTGCCCGTGGCAGCGATGTACTTCATACGATCATCGAGGGACAGGTCGTTATGGAAAATAAAAAAGTACTGACCATGGACGAAGAAAAAGTCCTTTCCGATGCTTTGACCAACCGCGAAGATCTCGTCAATCGTGCCGGGCAGGAAACCCGTGATCTTCTTGCAGTCAAATGGCCCAAATCCGGGAGTGCCTGGCGTGGAATCGTAAAGAAATAAGTGTTACTATGCAACGAGTCCTAATCCTGGCGGAGGCAAAATGACAGATCACCCAATTAACCTAATCATCAACAGAATCAGCTATTCAGTTGATGAGCAGTATTTTGAATGGTCACTTTTACGCTACCTACGCGAAGTATTAGGGCTTACCGGTACCAAACAGGGATGCGATAACGAAGGAACATGTGGGCTATGCAAGGTGATCATCAATGGAAAAGCGCGAAATGCCTGTACAACCAGGCTCTCAACGTTGAATAATACCATCATCGAAACAGTCGAGAGTTTTAAGGCTGAGGTTCCCCATCCGTTAATCCAAACTGTGATCAAGGATGGAATCTTTCAATGCGGGTATTGCGCACCCGGGGCATTGATGTCTGCCAAGGCACTATTGGATGAAAATGCAACCCCTACCCTGCCAGAGATTGAAAAGGCACTGAATGGGACACTTTGCCGGTGCGTTGGGATGAACCGAATGGACCAATCGATACTTAAAACCGCAGCCATTATGCGCGGGGACGAGAAGTCCACCTGGACAGAAGATGACTTGGCTGACGAATACATGATGCTGGAAAAGCTTACCGGTCAATTGAAATACACTGATGATCTGTCCTTCCCCGGCATGATCTATGCCGGAGCCCGCCGTGCAAATGTTCCCCATGCTCGTGTGGTCAGAATCGATACCTCCAGGGCTGAATCGATGCCTGGCATCCTGCGTGTGTTGACCAGTAAGGATATTCCAGCCGCTCGCATGTACGGGGTGATCCAGCAGGACCAGCCTGTTTTTTGTGACGAAACCCACGACGTGCTTTATGTAGGGGATGCATTGGCTCTCGTGATCGGTGAAACCCAGGAGCAAGTCCAGGCGGCGATCGATGAGATCGAGATTGAGTTGGAAACGTTACCAGTGATAGCAACGATCAAGGATGCCATTGCCCCGGACGCGGTGGTATTACATCCCCGTCTCCTGGAAAAATTCCCCGACCGCCCCAACACATTGATCAACTTTAATACCAGCAAGGGTGATATTACAAAGGGCTTTGCGGAAGCAGATCTGATCCTCGAGGATGACTACACAGTTCCATTTGTAGAACATGCCTATATGGAAGTGGAATCGAGCATCGCGTTGCCCGAAAACGGCGGTGTTGTCGTTTACGCAGGTAGCCAGGGTCCAACAGATGACTGCCACCAGATCGCTGCAGTCCTTGGCTTGCCCGAAGAAAAAGTGCATATCTCCCATGTTTATATGGGAGGTGGTTTTGGTGGCAAAGAAGACATTTCCACTCAGATCCACTCGTCGCTGGCTGCCTACTTAACTGGTCGACCAGTTAAGGTTAGATGGAGCCGAAAAGAATCGTTGCTGGTAAGCTATAAGCGTCATGCTGCCCAACTGCACTACAAGGTCGGTGCAAAAAAAGACGGCACGATCACGGCAGCAGATATTCAAATTTATGGCGATACCGGCGCCTATGCCTCTGCAGGCGAAGCAGTTATATTCCGGATGTCTGCGTTTGCCTGCGGTCCATATGAGGTTCCCAATGTGAACGTGGATGCTTTCGCCATTCATACGAACAACCCTCCCTGCGGTGCCTTCCGCGGGTACGGAAGTTCGCAGGTTGCGTTTGCTGCGGAAGTTCATTTGCAGAAGATAATTGACAAGCTGGGATTAAATTCTATCGAAGTGCGCTTAAAAAATGCGCTAGATATTGGCAAGGTTACCATTACCGGGGATGTACTCACTGAAGAAGTGGGAGCAGGGTTGGTTTCCTGTTTAAAGGCCATTGAAAAAGAGCTCGCGAAAACACCCAAACCCGAACTCCAGGCTGATGAAGTATTCGGTATTGGAATTGCGGCAGCATATAAAAATGTGGGGTTGGGTTCAAACATCCCGGATCGGTCCGGGGCAAAGGTATCCCTGGAGAAAGAGGGTACCTTTCTCGTTCGGCATGGCGCCACTGACATGGGTCAGGGTGCCAACCAGATGGTGGCTGTTGTCGCGGGACGCGTGTTGGGCGTAGCGCCTCGATATATACGCGTCCATAATGGGGATACCGTTAGTGACCCGGCGGGCGGTATGACCACTGCTTCAAGAGCGACTTTCCTTTCTGGAAATGCAACATTGCAAGCCAGCCAGGGATTAAGAGAATTATTATGGGAAGAAGTATCAAATGAATTTGGAGTCCCGGCAGCTGATCTTGAGATCCGGTCGGGTAATTTTGTAGATACCAGATCCGAGAAAAAACTGATCTCCTTACAAGAACTTGCCGGTGGTCAGCAAAAATTTGAGTTCCATTTTACTTATGATGCTCCCAAGACGCAGCCGCCCCAAAAACACAGCGAATCCCACCCGGGTCAGCTTCCCGCTGCCCCATTGCATTTCGCCTATGATTTCGGCGTCCAGGCAGCTCTAGTCGCCGCAAATCCAGGAACCGGGGTAGTGCGCGTCATAAAACTCATTGCAGCTCATGATGTTGGGACAGCACTTATTATGCGAAACGTGATCGGTCAACTGGAAGGCGCAGCCATCCAGGGGATAGGTTATGCTCTCAAAGAACAATTCGTGGTCAAAGATGGTATACCGCAAACCACCCGTTTGAAAGACCTCGGTCTGCTCAGATTCAAGGAAATCCCTGAGATTGTGCCGATAGTAGTAGAAGACTATCATCCTAAAGGTCCCTTTGGAGCTAAGGGGATGGGCGAATTGGCCATCTCACCGACCGCACCAGCGATCGCAATTGCCATCCACAATGCATTAGGGATCTGGGTCGATAGTTTGCCCATCACTGCCGATAAGATTTTGGCAGCGCTCCATAAGTAGTCTTTATCAATATAGGAGGTATATTATGCGGTTAGACGGAAAAGTTGTCTTGGTGGTCGGAGCTGGCGAACATTTGGGGCGCAGCGCTCCCCTGTTATTTGCACAAGAAGGAGCCAAAGTTGTGATTTCTGCCCGGCGAAAGGCTGTGCTTGAAGAGACAGCGCAAATGATCCGTTCCAAAGGCGGAGAGGTTGCAATCTGTGTCGGCAGCGCAGATCAAGCAGAAGATGCCAACCGGATGGTTCAAACCGCGGTGGAACAATACGGTCGTTTGGACGTTCTTTACAACAATATCGGCGGTGGTTGGGTCGAATTGGATAAAAAATTACATGAGATTTCAGATGAAGCTTATGAACGGATCGTTTCGAGCAATCTAACCGCGGTCTATAATGCCTGTAAGGCGGCTGTTCTGCAATTCCTGAAACAGGGGGATGGCGGCTGCATCATCAACGTTGCTGCATCAGAACATGTCAGGCGAATGGCAAATCCGATTTACGCCTATACGAAAGCTGGCATCATTGAAATGTCTTTGAACATGGCCAATGATTATCTGGAGGATCGTATCCGCGTCAACTGCCTCGGACCTGGCTTATTCGCTTATGCCCCCATCAAAGACCCTGTAGTCAGGCCAAATCCGATTCCATTGCTACGGTTACAACCAAAGACCGCCAGGCAAGGCATCCCTGCGGATATGGCCTATGCCGGTCTATTTTTGATGAGTGACGAGGCCAGTTTCATCACCGGGCAAGTACTGACGGTTGACGGCGGCGATGATGTCAAGCTAACAGACCTGGTCCTGGATTAGGAAAACATGATGAATCTACCCATCGACTCACTGGAAGCAAACTTCAAGTATTGGGAAAAAACCAAAGACCTGGTTGACCAACTGCTGGATTTGATCTTCAATTATAGGCAAAGTGGTCATCCCGGCGGATCAAGGTCAAAAATTCACGGCTTATTGACCTTGATGCTGAGCGGTGCCATGCGGTGGGATATTCGCCATCCTGAAAAACGGTTTGCGGACCGGTTCATCCTTTCTGCCGGTCATACCGTGCCGATGGTTTACTGCACATTGGCTGTTTTAAATGAAGCGCTTCGGATTAAATATCAACAAACAAAGGATCCACGATATTTAACCTCCAGTGATCCCAAACGCACTTTGACCTGGGAAGACTTACTAAAGTTCCGCCACCGCGGCGGCCTCTCCGGGCACGCCGAAATGGAAGGAAAAACCCTGTTTTTCAAATTCAACACCGGTCCTTCCGGGCACGGCACCCCTGCGGCAGCAGGCGAAGCAGTCGCGCTTAAAAGGGCTGGGGCTGGCTCAGTGCGGGTTTTTGTGATGGACGGTGAAGCAGGGCTAACCCCTGGGTCAAACCACGAAACGATGAATTCCGCCTGGGGGTTGGGTCTTGATAACCTTTATTTAATCATTGATTGGAACGACTTCGGGATCGACAAACACTGCGTCAGCGATGTGGTGCCGGGGACACCTCTGGAATGGTTTAGTTCTCATCAATGGCACGTGTATGGCGCAGAAGACGGAAGTGATTGGAAATCAGTGACTGGCGCACTCCTCTCAATGGTCAACGAAGAAATCACGGATAAAGCCCCCAGCATCGCTTGGCTCAAAACCCGCAAGGGACGGGGGTATCTGAAATTCGATTCTGATTCACACGGGTCCCCTCACCCGATTAACAGCGTGCTATTTTGGGAAACCAAACGTCCTTTTGTTGAAAAATATAAAGTGCAGTTTACCAATTTCGGAGGCAGTGCCCCTTCCGATGCAGCCGCTTTATTAAATGAATTCCGATCGAACTTACGGACAGTAATCGAAGTTCTGCACCACGATCAGGATCTCGTGGATTACCTGGCGGAAACCCTGATCAACCTGGGAGAAAGTGTCCCCAACGAAATTCCAGGATTCCAGATAGGGAAAGCCGGGAATCCATTTGACGATAAGCGTTTGTACGATTACGAAAATTACCCTTCAGACCTTTACGAAGCTCCCGGAATTCAAATTGCGAACCGGGCAGCACTGGGAAAATGGGGGTCGTGGGTTAATGCATTCGGTGCAAATAATTATGGCCGACCTCTGTTCCTGGCGTGTTCCGCAGACCTCGCCGGTTCGACAAACATTGCAGGTTTTGCCGGAAAATACGGTGATTTCCCGGGTTATGGCTGGTTTGAGCGTTGTGGTGATTCAAACGGAGTCCTGCTTCCCCAGGAAATTACAGAATTTGCAAATGCCGGCATCACCGCTGGATTGGCAGCAGTAAATTTATCCGAAGATCCTGAAAATACTTTCGATGGTTTTTGGGGAACCTGTTCCACCTATGGCTCCTTCTCTTATCTGAAATACGGCATGTTCAGGCTCTACAGTCAAATGGCACAGGATTGCCAATGGAAACTCGGGAAGATTTTGTGGGTTGCGGGTCACTCAGGACCCGAAACTGCGGATGACAGCCGCACGCACTTTGGAATCTTTGCTCCGGGTGTCACGCAATTGTTCCCGCGTGGAAGTATCATTAATTTACACCCCTGGGAATATAATGAGGTTCCGGTCCTCCTCGGAGCGGCACTGCAATTGGATGTTCCCATTATTGCCCTTCATTTGACACGCCCGCCTATTGAGATCCCTGACCGTGAAAAAATGGGGATTCCATCGCATTTTGCAGCAGCCCAGGGCGCCTATGTTCTACGTGACCACCACCAGGATCGAAAACCTGACGGGACTTTGATCGTTCAGGGAACGAGCGCCGTGGTAAACATGCTCAAGATCCTGCCCGAATTGGATAAACGGGGTTGGAATCTGAAAATCGTTTGTGCAGTCAGTCCCCAATTATTTGCCCGGCAGCCCCAGGAAGTTCAAAACAGGGTGCTCTCTCCACTTGACAGGATCGATTCAACCGTCATTACCACTCAAGCCAGGTGGTTAATGCATGACTGGATGTTTAATCCCTGGTCAGAAGCCTTTGCCCTCTCAGCAGACTGGGATGACCGCTGGCGAACCGGTGGAACGCTGGATGAAGTCCTGGAAGAATCGCATCTAACAAAAGAATGGTTGCTGACCGGGATTGAGAAATTCGTAACCTCGCGTTATGACCGCATGAATGACCTGAAGAAATTGATCAATGAAAGTTTAGACTAAATACATATTCAGCCCGTTATAGATAGGAGAAGGACATGGTCATAATAGGTATTGGTGGTATCATCCATGAAACCAATACGTTTTCCCAAACTCCCACAACCCTGGATGATTTTCTCAAGCCGAATGGGTTCTATCCGGGGGTTAAAACAGGGTCTGAACTCCTGAAATTAGGTGATGGTCATTTCAATATTGCGGCAAGCGGATTTTTGTCCGCGGCGGTTTCTCAAAACCTCACTCCCAGACCACTGGTCTGGTGCGGAGCAGAGCCCTCAGCCCCGGTGTCTCAACAAGATTTCGATTACCTTTTGAATCTCCTGCTCAGATCATTGCAGGAAAATCTTCCGCTGGATGGGCTTTTCCTTGACCTCCATGGAGCAATGGTATATGGCGCACTCCAGGATGGAGAGACCGAAATCCTCAGGCAGGTCCGCAAAATCGTCGGTCAAATTCCAATCGTTGTTTCTCTGGATCTACATGGGAACATCGCTCCGGAATCTTTTGATCTGGCGTCTGCGCTGGTGGCGTATCGCACCTATCCTCACGTGGATGGATTCGAAAATGGCGTCCGCTGCGCTGAATTGATGGCCCATTTTGTTGCAGGAAAAAAGGTATATAAATCTTTTCGGCAACTTCCCTTCCTTATGCCAAGCACCACCCAGGCAACCACAAAATATCCCGCCCTGGATATGTATAAGATGTTAACAGCCCTTGAGCAAACCCCGGGAGTCTACTCGATTTCGTTAATGGAGGGTTTCCCTCCCTGCGACATGCCGGACACCGGACCATCCTTGTTCACTTACGCGGAGTCTCCCCAGCTCGCTGAGCAGACCGCAGACAGCTTATTTGAGTACATTTTGGCTCATGAGTCAGAATTCCATGTCGACCTGCTGCCGTATGACGAAGCTGTTAAAAGGGCAATCGAATTGGCTGGCAAATCACCCAAGCCGGTTATTTTGGCGGATATCCAGGATAACGCTGGCGGAGGAAGCCCATCCGATTCGACCTGGCTGTTGGAATCTCTTGTCAGGCAAAATGCGCGGAATGCGGCACTCGGCTTGTTGTTTGATCCTGCAGCCGCAAGCCAGGCTTTCAGCGCAGGAGTGGGCGCGGAAATCGAGCTCAGTGTAGGCGGACATTCCCTGCCCGGTCACCACCCTTTTACTGCGCATTACAAAGTCATTCAACTTCATGAGGGCGAATTCACCGGAACCGGCCCAATGTTAAACGGGAGAACCATTGACCTGGGTAAAATGGCACACCTGCTGGTTGAAGACGTTCACCTTGTCGTTTCATCAGTTCGCATGCAAGCCCTGGATCAATCACAGTTCCGGGTTGTCGGAATCGAGCCCGCGACGATGGCTATTCTGGCGTTGAAAAGCGCCAATCATTTCAGGGCAGATTTCGGCAGTATTGCCTCTGCGATTATTAATGTGGAATCTCCCAGTGCCATCATTGAAGATCCAGCCAAGATCCCTTACACGCAACTAAGGGAAGGAGTTCGTCTCCAGGGGCTGGGACCTGTATTCCA
>CAZAAJ010000077.1:0-12278 GCA_964483135.1 uncultured Anaerolinea sp.
CGAAAACATCCTGTCAGTGTAAAATAAGTTAATGATTGGTCTTCCTCATACTGATATCCATATACGTCCAGTTCGGTTGCGCAGTGATCTAAATCAGATTGCTGACTTGATTGAGATTTGTTTTGCACCGTACCTTGATGCTGAAGGGCGCGATTACATCAAGCACATTCGTAATGTTCCAAAAGACTATGCCGGCTATATTCTTGAAAATTCTACCCCCGAGTCATCACACCTGCCATTTCATGGATTTGTATGGATTGAAAACAATCGAATTGTTGGCAACCTCACGCTAATCTATATCCGCCGTTATTTAAAGCAAGCATATTTTGTAGCCAATGTTGCTGTTCACCCGGATTTTAGAGGAAGGGGAATCGCGCGAAGCCTGACAGATAAAGCTATTGAGCACGTTATAAAGCATAAAGGTAATTCGATTTATTTACAGGTGCGCAGCGAGAATACGATAGCCCAGAATCTTTACCTCTCACATGGTTTTACAGAAATGACCCGCCGAACTCAATGGATCTACCGACCGGGTCAGGAGCAGAAAATCCAGGGTAGCCAGGATGTAAGGGTTTCTTCCCGAAAAAAAGAAGACTGGCAGCAACAAAAGGATTGGTTGATATCACTTTTTCCCGCCGAACTGGCCTGGAATTTTTCCTTACAAGTTGAAAAAATGGAACCGACATTTCTAAATGGATTTGATCAATTCATTAATGGGATTTTCCAAAGAACCTGGTCGGCATATGACAATAATAATTTGATTGGTACTGCCACTTTGGTGAAGCGGGGAGAACCCAATGACCATATCTGGCTGGCAACCACACCGGTGTGGGAAGAGAAGGCTATTTCAGCATTATTACCTGTGATTCAAAAGCATACTTTATCTCCGCATAAACTATCAGTCAACTATCCGGCCGGGAGGGCAGTGGATGCGTTCCATGTTGCGGGGATGGTAGAGACAAACACATTGATCTGGATGAAACGCTTGATGGAATCGCAATCTATCGTTTAACCAGGCAACTCATCGCAAGTTTTTACGTATACAAAATTGAAAGGAAAATAAAAATGCCAAAATTCATAATGCGGTTGATTATCAATGCCGGAGCGCTTTACCTTGCGGTGTTAATTCTATCGCCGCACATAGTTATGCAAAACGAGAGATGGTGGTCTTTCCTGGTATTAGCGCTGATCTTTGGTTTAGTCAATGCACTCATTCGCCCGGTTTTGATGTTTGCAAGTTGTCCATTGATCGTTCTAACCCTTGGCTTGGGAACCTTGTTAATCAACGCTGTAATGTTCCTGCTTGTTGGTTGGTTAGGGACCCAGATGCAATTGGGATTTACCATCCCGGAGAATAGATTTTGGTATGCCTTGTTGGGGGCATTAATCGTCAGTATCGTCAGTTTTATCTTAAGCCGAATTCTCGGCGTTGAAAAGAAATCAAAATAGAAGAAAAACCGGCTTGAAAGAGCCGGTTTTCAATTCCTTTTTATTTTGTTGGCGTTGGCAGGGTCTCTCCCAGGGAAATCCAAAGAAGAAGATTAGGTTCCCAACGAAAAAGTGGAATGCCATTGCCATCCAGGATTACCCATTGGTTATCCTGAAGGGCGGGTTTTGCATCTTGGGACAATAGACTCAGGATGCTTTCAGGGATTACGGGAACCCAGTTTAGACCATCCTCACTGATGCGGTAAACGGATTCTCCTAGCGGATTATCGACCATACCCGTTGAGAAGTTATAGGTTAATTGGATCTCCGATGAGGGTAATGCCGGCAAATCCTGGGGGAGTGATGGATTGCCCACTTCGGTCATTTCAAATTTCAATAATCGATTGTTTTCCGAGTCACTGATCCACACAGAGCCGTCGCCGGTTATTGCAATCCCGACAGGTTTACCGAATCCATCAATTCCACTGCTGTAATCTCCCCAGCCTTTGAGGAATGCCCCATTCTGGTCAAAGGACAACACCCTGAATTTGTCTGGATCGGTAACATAGATTTTCCCGCTGGAATCGATATCGATAAATGGTTTGTTCTCAGTTGATTGCCCGTCCCAACCGGACACGTCCCACATTTTCACGAACTGGTAATAGACACCTGATTCATCCGGCGCAAACACCTGGATTCGTTGATTCCAGGTATCCACGACGTATAGCCAATCAGACGGGTCCACGGCCAGACCAACGGGCTCATAGAATTCACCTGGCTCAAAACCCTTGATGCCAAATTGAGTTAGATATTGACCATTCTGGTCAAATACCACCACGCGGTTGTTTCCGGTGTCGGTGATCAATACATGACCTCTACTGTCTACAACAATCCCGCGAGGACCCCAGAAGGTATCGTTCGCATCTGCTGTTCCAGGGGCTCCCCACATGGTGAGGAATTCTCCGTCAGAAGTAAATTTTTGAATCCGATAATTCCAGGTGTCAGCTACATACACTGACCCATCAGGTCCGACTGCAATCCCCCACGGTTCGTTGAAGGTACTGCCAGGTGCGTCACCAGCATCAACACTGGCAAAACTTCCCCATGCGTTTATGAATTGACCATCCGCAGAAAAATGCTGTATCCTGTGGTTCAGTGAATCCGCAGCATAAATCGATCCATCAGGTGCGATAGCAATATCTCGAACTGCATTGAATTGACTATTTTCCGTTCCAGTCATTCCAATCGCTACGACAGGTACCAGGGTGGTGTATTTACCTGCATATGGATCAACTTGCAGGGATTCCGTACTGGCAGGAAGCACACCGTAGGTCCAGATCTTGCTGATAATTTGTTTATCCACAAACAGATGAATACTGCCTGAGGGCTGCCAGGTTTCAATAGTGAGATCAGTCCTTCCTTTTATTTGACTGTAAAGCGTGTAGTCCTTGTAAGCCCAGATCTCATAGATTGCTTTCCTGAACTGGGAATCTTTAAGATCGGTCCAAACCTGTTTTAAAGTAAGGTTGTGGTAATCCTCCATAGGCCAAACAATACGTAAATATGGGAACTCAAAATACCCATCTTTTAAAATAGCCTTAGTTTTTGTGTATTGTGTGTCATCAGAAATAACGACCGGGAAATCTAATAGATCCCGAGTCAGGTCTTTGTCATACCAGACCTTGTTCGGATAATCTCTAAAATACCACCAGTAGGGGTATAAGGCATCTGCAATATACGCTACCTTGATATTTTTTCCTTCGCCAGTGCGATCCGCAATGTCATCTACCTGTTCCAACACGTCTTTTGGGCCTCGAGCCATGTGAGCATAAACGAGGAACTCTTTACCGGTATCGTAATTTATGAAATTTGCCTGGAAAGCAGATCGGGCAGTTGTTATGGTCAGAATTCCGAAGAAGGCAACAATCAAGACATGTGAAAGGCTAACTGATTCCCAATCTCCGAGCAGTTTATAAATTCCCCAGCCGCTGGTGATGGTGCTTATCAATGCGAACAGGAATGTGCTCGTTGTTTGAAGTTGAGCGAGTTCATGTCCGGCAAATGGTCTATTCATCCCTGTGAGAAGGCTGATGGTTTTGCCGAGACTTATGAGAAAGACAGGTAACAGCACAAATCCGATGATCGCTTTCGCGTTGAGGTGTTTTGTTTTCACCCTATCAATAAGGAAACCAATCGAGAATCCAGCAGCAAGCAGCATTGGCAGCGTGATGTGAACCGTCAACCATGGCATTTTCTCACCGGCAACAGAAAATGCGATTAAACTGATCACTGTCCAGTAAAGCAACAGAGTTAATACCGGTAGTCGATTTTCTTTCGGCAGAATTTCTTCATTATTTTCCAAATTGGATAATGGGATTTGACCAGGAGTCTGATAACCATCTACCTGTTTGGCAGGGGCAATCAGAGGTAGCGTTGAAAACAATTTATGCCTGAATCCGATAACGAATCCAAGAATCGTCCCTAATGCCGCCAGGTATTCATACATTGGGATCTGAAGGAAGGCGTAATAATACCAAGGCTGCGTACCGCGATTAACTGCTTGTTGCGAGAGCCAATATCCAAGCGAACCGACAAGGCCGGTGAAAAACCCCTGCCCATTGGTAAACATTGATGTGAAGAACACTGTAAAGAGCCCATAAAAGATCGCCGCGTTGATGGCCCATAATTTCGGTTTCCAAAGGATCCCAATTCCTGCTGCCAGAATTACGCTGATTACCAATACAATACTGGTGCGTACCAAACCTTGCTGGCTGTAATCCAGTGGATCCCAGCCTGCAATTTTTATTGGAAATGCGATAATCTGGGGAAGTATTAATGTGAAGGTAACAAGTAATAAATCAAACGAGCGGATTTTTCGTAATTCTTTCATTCCCAGGTCGGTCAAAAGAATTACCAACCCAATAATTACTGCAATTGCAGTAAGAACCAGAAATGCATACAGAGCAATATTCAACGGGCTGGGAGTCGTTGATATTGCAGCAGCACCGTCCATTGTTGTTTGAACTTCAGCGGGAACACTTTTTGCATTAACTACTCCAATTCCAAGCGCGGCAACCAGGAAAAGTAAAGCCGCCAACACAGCCATGATAAAAATGCTCCGGTTAGTGGTGCGCTTCCATGAAACCTGGGTGACGTCTTTGAGAAAGACCAACGCAAGGAAAATTAGTATCTCGGCTGTGTAAATAAATGAAGTTTCTTTCGTGATGAAATGCAGCGCTATGGTCGCGGTGAAAATATAAAGAGTGGAGTGCCTGCCTTGCTCAAGATACCGTAGAACGGCATACAGCATAACGACGCCATATAATCCAATGAATGCTTCATTACGGGTATATCTCCCATAAAACAACAAATATGGAGAAATCATGAAGAACAACCCGGCTAACAAAGCTCCGGTTTTTCCCAAATACCTGCGCCAACCAATGAGGACAAAGGCGACCGTGGCAATGCTAAAAAGTGCAGCTGGAAATCGAGAGGTAAAGTCGGAATCACCAAACAGGTAATAAGAAGCCGCGACAAGGTGAAACTGCAGAGGACCGTGGGTCACGGGATCGTGGCTGTATCCACTTCCCTGGTAAAAAGAATAGGATGGGACAACATGGTTTACTTCATCGTGGCTCATCACACGCCACCCTAAACCGATCAACCGGCTAAGAATTGTAATCAACAGGATTATGGTGACTAGAATTACTTCGGGGGTGATCTTCGGTATGACCTTGAAAATTGGTCGATCAAGCCATGACGTAAGTTCAGCGGGAGAATGTTGAGAAGATTCCATAAGTTTTTCCGTCCAGGTTGAAAATATTATTCTTGATTATGAACTAAAGAAACTTACTTTAGATTAAAGTAGTTATATACCGCGGAAGACAGATCTGCAACCATTTTGTTGGCAGCGTCCCAAACAATCTGTGCATCATTATGGATATATATTGCCAGGATGTAATTTCCTCCAGGAGTATAAACGAGTGCTGCATCACCAATTGTATGCATCAGCTCATCAACCGGGTCCACTGCCCAACCATGTTTATGGGCAACTTTAGTACCTTCTGGAACTCCGGCTTCAATCAACACCCCGATATGATTTTGGGTGAGATAGCTGATCATGCTCTTGCATTCGTTTTGGGTGATTTGACCGGGAAATACTGCTGCAAAACTTCCCCCGCCGTTTTGAGCGCACTCGTAAATATCGTTTAAAAGAAGGCCGATATCCACAGGGGTAGTCTGGTTGTAGAGATCAGGATCAGTATTTACATCAGTTCTGCTATTTGCTGTTGTTGAAATCCTTTGAAGAAGAGGAGCTCCGTTATAAAACATTCCGGCCAGGAATGTGTTTTTCAGTCCAAGTGCTTTCATCGTCTTAGTCACTTCTAGCGGACCCAGGGTTTTATCCATCAGCGTCGACATTAATTTATCAGGCGCCGTATTGTCGGATCGAATGATCATATCCTCGATTAAGGTTGCATACTCTGTTGAGATTGGTTCAGACAATCGGCGATATGACTCTACCAGGATTGGGATCTTGATCGTACTGTCTGCTGAAAAAGCGATTTCCGGGGTAAGTTGTTCACCAGCTTCGTAAGCAACCTGGAGTTCATTCCCTGACTGAAGATCGATCATGTAAATTTCCACTTGACCGGTAAACCCTTCAGCATCCACGATCTGCTGAAGCAGGACTTTTAATGTGGTCAGTGAAGGCCGAGCAGAGCCAGTTTGATTCGTAACCAGGTTGACAGTTCTTGGGGCTGGCGATTTTAGGGCGGTTGATACCACCTCTGCTGACTTTTCGATATCCAGTTTTCTACCTGGAGTTCCAGTTTCAAAATTCACGGTTCCAGGGACTGGGATAAATGCGGTGGCATCCTTGTCGTATCGGGAAGCGATTTCATTGGTCAGGTATGATTTTAGTACATCAGTATCGATCTTTGATCTTAATGGGATAACCTGGGCTTCAGGTAAACGATTGAACAAGTAATCTATAAATCCTGACCAGAATGGAGAGGCTGCCCTGGCCTGGTCTGCGGCAGCCATCATCCCGGCAAGATCAAGCGAAAAACCAAGAGAGGCGGGTTTTGCCTGGATCACATCTTCACCATAATGCATTTCGAGCGCAACCGAGTAAGCCTGTGTCAGGCGGGTGGCTGCTTCTTCCGGGGTGAGGTTGCTGACTTCGACCCCCCCAATGGTTGTTCCTGCGGCAAAGGTTGACCTCAATCGGCTGTAAACCGCCAATTGGAAAATTGTCAAAATTACCCCGGCGATGATCAATGCCAAAGCGATCCAACGGATCAGGGTGAAATTCTTTACTCGCATCATCAACAAATACTCCTGCCAATACTTTCAGACCTCATTTTACCAGACCGAAAGCGGTTAAATGATGGAGAACCTTGAGATACAGGTGGCAATAACCATCAAGGTTGGATATACTACTATCATGGAATCGAATATTGCTGATATTCCTGATCTGATCAAGGAAATTTATCCTTTCTCCTTGTTGGAGGATGAGGATATTGGAGATTGTCTTCAATATTGCCAGTTCATTGAGTGTGCTCCTGGAACAAGAATATTTTCACAAGGGGATCGGGCTGAACGGCTGTATTTTATCCTTGATGGCGAAGTAAAAATCAAGGGACTGAGAGATAAAACATCGATTGCCAATAGCCGATTAATTAAAGGGGACCATTTTGGTGAGGCTGCCATCAGTGGAAAAGGGACTTACAAATCGCAGGTCGAAAGTGCAACTCAAACCACCCTGATTGTATTAACTCAAAAAAACCTATCCGTGCTCATGAAGATTTTTCCATGTTTACATGATGCATTGTCTTTGATGGATTTAACCTGGAAGACTGCCCATGACCTTGTTCTGCCGTGGCTTGCACCCGGCGAACGAATTTACCTGGTATGCCGCCGGCATAGAATTATCCCATTATTGCGAATGATAGGAATCAACCTGATCGGTCTGATAGGTTTTTTGCTGCTTCTTTTTGCTTCATTCTCATCCAAGGATTTTAGCGGACTGTTCATTGTACTGGCTTTCCTGGTTCTGTTGGGCGGAATTCTTATAAGCCTCTGGGCAGTCGCTGAATGGGCGAATGATGAATTCTTGGTCACCAGCGGGCGGGTGGTTGCTCAACGACAGATGTACGGATTTTTTGACAGCCGCCAGGAATCTCCGATTAGTGCGATTCTTTCTACGACTTATGATGCTTCTTTGTCAGGGCGGCTGATTGGGTACGGGACCGTGAGTTTACGATCATATACCGGGGAAATTAAATTTAAACAACTTCCATATCCTGAATCAATTTTCGAATACCTTGAGTATTTACGCGGCCGTATTACTGAGGAAAAAAAGCTGGAAGAGAAAACCAGAATTCATCAAAGCCTGGTTAACCGTTTGGGTGACAAATCAAACCAGGCGGGATTCTCTGAAATTTCCCAACCTTACAGAGAAAGTAGTTCGACCGTTTATCAAAGCGGGTCTTTTATGGATTGGCTGGCAAGATTTTTTCAACTCAGGCAGGAACGAGGTTCATCCATCATTTACCGCACCCACTGGTGGATAATGGTGAGGAAAACAATTGTTCCCTTTATATTGATAATGGTACTTCTATTTGGCTTTATTGGAAAACTTACAGGTTTATTCCCTTCAATTTCTGAAACGACATTTTATATGGCTACGTTATTCCTGACATTTGTTTCAGCCATGTGGTGGCTTTACCAGTATTTCGATTGGTACAATGATCAGTACATTCTTACTAAAGATCAATTGATTGATGTTTCCCGCAAACCTTTGGGGTACGAAGACCGCAGGTCAGCGCCTGTTAAGAATATCCAAACTGTAGAATACAAACGCAGTGGTTTAATCGGTCTGCTGCTTAATTATGGAACGGTTCGCATTCAAATCGGTAATGAAGAGTTGACCTTTGATAATGTCTATGCTCCTTCTCAAATCCAGGGAGAAGTTTACCTGCAATTAAAAAAATACCAGGAGGAACAAAAGCACCTGGAAGGTCAGCGAATGGCTGAATGGATCACGACATACGATCAAATAAAGAAGGGGCAGACCCCCGGAAATTCACAACACGAGTAAAATAGGTCAACTCTTCAACTGAAAGGATTACCAATGGCATTACTGGAAATCATTACGCTGCCAAACCCCATATTGCGTCGAAAGGCGCACAAAGTCACTGATTTCGGAAAAGACTTCCGCCTGCTCGTCGATGACATGATCGAGACGATGCGAGATGCCCCCGGGGTTGGCCTCGCTGCTCCGCAGGTGGCAATTTCCTTACGATTGATCGTTGTCGAATATGGCGATGACGAAGATGAAACGGTTCCAAAGAAGCTTTTTGTAATGGCGAATCCGGAGATTGTGGAAAAATCGGAAGGAAAGGTACTCGGAATAGAAGGGTGCCTGTCAGTTCCTGGTCTAATCGGAGAAGTGGAAAGGCATGAAAGTATCACCGTAAAAGGGCAAAATCGGCATGGACAGCCTGTGAAGATCAAGGCTAATGGCTGGCTGGCTAGAATCTTTCAGCATGAGATCGATCACCTTGATGGCATTGTCTACACAGATCTGACAGATAATGTATGGAAACCTACATCGGAGGATGAGACCCCCCTGGATTAATTATGTACCTGACAAATCTCTCTTTGACCAATTTCCGCCTTTTTTCCCGCCTGGATATGGAAGTACCTCGGCGGGTTCTTTTGCTGCAAGGTGCGAACGCCCAGGGAAAAACCTCTTTGCTTGAAGCCATCTATTTCATGGCTACATTCACCTCGTTTCATGCCCAAAGCGACCGCCAGTTGTTGAATTTTCTTGCGACGAGGGAAACACTGGCGGTTTCCCGCATCATCGGCACGTACCAACGAGGTGAGAAGAAGCATAAATTGGAAGTCAGGTTGATCCAGGAATCAAATGGCAACGGGGGTGCTCGATTGCGTAAGGAAACCCTTTTGGATGGTGTAAAAACACCTCCAAACCAACTTGTTGGACATTTCAGCGCGGTAATCTTCCTACCGCAAATGACGCGTATTATCGAAGAGGGTCCGGATGAACGCAGACGTTACCTTAACCTGGCGATCGCCCAGGGAGACCCGTTCTTTACCCAAACTCTTTCTGAATACAATAATGCGCTCACCCAACGGAATGCATTATTGAAAATGCTTTCTGAAAAGGGTGGAGACACCGGACAAATGGATTACTGGGATGGGCTTATCGCGAATCGAGGAGCAAGAATTTTACGTGCCCGGATTGCGGCTATACGCGAGTTGGATCAAATTGCCGCGCATATTCACGATCAATTAACCGGGTCAAAAGAGGTTTTGCGTTTGATCTACCAGCCCTCCTATGATCCATTACCCAAACCAACCGGTCAGTTTGCACTTCCGATTCAAACGCCGGTAAACCGTGACAACTATTCGCTGGATCAAATTGAACAAGGTTTCCTGCAGAAATTAACCTCTGTTCGATCTGAAGAGATCGCCCGCGGGGTAACGACCATCGGTCCGCATCGGGATGAGATGAGAATCCAAAGCAATGGCATTGACCTGACGGATTTTGGTTCGCGAGGACAGGTCCGGACGGCACTTCTATCTCTCAAATTGGCAGAAGTTGATTGGTTAAAACAAAGGACCGCGCAATGGCCGGTTCTGCTTCTTGATGAGATCATGGCGGAACTGGACGTGCAAAGGCGGAAATTCCTGATTGACTATTTGTCGGATGCTGAGCAAACGATTATGACAACAACTGATCTCCACCTGTTTCCGGAACACTTTGTAGAGAGATGTGATAAGTGGATGATCGAAAACGGAAGTGTAGTTTTACCTTCGTAGAATTACAAAGGTTTTTTTTGCGGTATGCCAATATTTCGAGGATAGGCTGGGGGAGTGGCAGCTACCTTGTCAATTTCAACCAGGTACCGGTCGCCTGTAACACCGGGTAATTGCACAGGGGTCAATTGGGACAGTCTCCCTCCCAGGATCTTGATCGCGCGGTCTGCCTGCTGACATTCTACCGGAGCTGTTTCTCCTTTTTGCGCGACCATCTTTCCATTAATTCTGATGAGTGGAAGTAAATACTCTACCAGGACCGGCAGGTTGGCAACAGCCCGGGCGAGAGCGAAGTCAAATCGCTCACGATAATTAGCCATCTGTCCCAACTCTTCTGCGCGGCTAGTGAGAATCGTGACGTTTTTTAGATCCAGCAATTCAATCATATGCTCGCAAAAGGCTGCTTTTTTCCCTATCGATTCCACAAGGGTCAATTGGATTCCGGGATGAAGGATTTTAATAGGAATTCCCGGGAAACCTGCCCCGGTTCCGATATCGACCACTTTTTGGTTTTGAAAAACAGGCAGAACCCTGAGGCAGGTCAATGAATCCAAAAAATGTTTAACCCTGATGCCTTCCCGATCCCTGATCGCAGTCAGATTAAACTTTTCATTCCAATCTAGTAATTCATCCTCAAAAAGTTTAAATTTATTCAGTTGCTGAGCATTCGCCTGAATGTCGTAATTCTCAAAAAGATCTTTCAAGGAAAATTCCATGGTTGGATTATACCAACGCGTCCTTAAGAATCTTCTAATTATCCTTGACGAAGTTTAAGTTGTTTGTACAATTAATTTGTAATTATTCTATAGAAAGGAGCGCGACGAAATGGTAGACCTTAGCATCAGAATGCAGATTTCGACAAAACCCGTTTGCGTTTCGGGTCTCGTTGGTTTGCCTTATCGTAATGCGCCTGTTTTCAGCTAACGCTGATTCGTGAAAATCGAAAACCACGGGTGCATTCGCTCCCGTGGTTTTTTTATGCTACAAAGACCTCGGGAGAACCAGGTCTTTCTATTTTTCTGGAGGGAATATGGATCAAAAGGATTTTAAGAATGGATAGGAAAGTGACCACAGGTCAAATTGTGTAAAGTAAAGTGGTAGTGAGAAATTGAAGGAGGCCGAAAATGTTGGATTCATTGATGAAATTCGGCGCATATCGAGTGAGTTATTTTGAATCGTTAACCCGGGAAAACCCGAATGCTTTCGGTTTCTATATTCGCGCGGAAATCGAAAAAGGGCAGGCATACAGTCACCAGGCAAAACATCAACTGTATATCGGATTGGATCTAATACAACGATTGCTGGGGATGAATAACCTGGCGGGGATCTACGTTGATATTGATTGCCTGAACAATCTTCAGAGTCCGGCATATCAGCAAATGAAACGTGACATCCTTACCGGATACTTCCATAAGATCCTTGTATTGGATGAGTTCGCCATCAACGGTTGTCCTGGTGCAGTCTCAGATCTGAAGTCATTGTCAGATCTGGTTGGTGGACTGGAATTGATAATCTGGCAGGAATCGAATTTGCTTGAGATGCCTGTCGGAAATGTTGTCAATCTTGTAGTAAATGACTAAGTAATAGGAGCAAAAATGATTGGAACATCATTATTCATTGGTAAGCAAATTGAATTGACAGCGTTAAATCCTGAAAAGGATTCTGAAGCGCTGTCTACCTGGAGTGCTGACCAGGAATTTATCAAAGAATTCATGGAAGGTGATTATCGTCCCTATTCAGCTTCGGAATTTAAAAAAGCAATCGCTGAAAAGGTCAAGAAGGCAGACGAGCGGGCTAGCGCATATTATTTTGCCATCCGCCCGATCGGAAAAGAAGAGATCGTTGGAGTACTGGTATTTGGATGGTTTTGGGGATCCCAGCAAACCGGTCGGCTATTTTTGTTCTTTGAAGATGAAAATGCGTTAAAACAATTCGGTGAAGAAGCCTTGAATTTGGGACTGCGCTATGGATTCATAGAACTGAGCCTCCACCGGCTTTGG
>CAZAAJ010000078.1:0-3085 GCA_964483135.1 uncultured Anaerolinea sp.
AAAAGAATTTATGTCCCGTTTCCACTCCTTCTCCGATAGTTAAGTAGAGCTCATTTCACACCTCGCGCGGTGGTAAAGTAGACAAAGGGAAAACATGACTGATAACGATCAAAACATAGAAGACCGGCGCCTGGTGGCGGATGCCAAAAAGGATATCCGCGCCTTCAACGCGCTGTATCTCAAGTACATTCAACCGGTATACCGCTATGCGTACAGCCGCATCGGCACCAGGGCAGAAGCGGAAGAGGCGGTTTCCCAAACCTTTCTCGCTGCCATGGAGGCGTTTCCGCGTTACCGTGATGACGGACGATTCGCGGCATGGTTGTTCAGCATTGCCCGCCGCAAAACGCTGGATCACTTCCGCGAGGCAAAACGCACCATTGACCTTACCGATAACCTGCCCTCAATGGAGAAGGACCTTCAATTGCTGGTGGAGCAGCGCGACCACAAAACGCGCCTAACCGCTCTTTTGCATACGCTCCCCGAGGACGAACAGGAACTCCTGCGCTTGCGTTATGCCGCGGCCTTGAATTTCGCCGAAATCGGCAAACTAACCAACCTTTCACCGGACGCTGCCAAGAAGCGTCTTTACCGGCTGCTGGACCGGCTGCACATCCAGCTGGAGGGATCCAATGACTGACAACTCCCGTAATTTTGAACTTGAAAAAGATCTTTCAGCGGTGTTTGCCTCCGCTGCTTCAGAAGAGTTTGTAAGTAAATTGCAGGTACAGTTAATCTGCAAAGCTCAGGAACAAAAACAGCATAAGGACCGGCCTTTCTACCTGCGCCCGGCATGGCTGGCAACTTCACTCATCCTGCTTGCCCTGCTCATCTCATTCTTTGCCATTGGACCCAGCAGGGTGGTGGCTGCGTTCCAAAAACTGCTGGGGTATGTGCCCGGTACCGGACTGGTCTCCACGGATGCCCCCCTGCGCGTTCTGGCGGAACCGGTTGAACAGACGCGGGACGGTGTGACCATCACAGTGGCGAGTGCGCTGTTGAGTGCTGATAAGACGAGAATTGAATACCACGTATTTGGCATACCTAGAGATGCCTACCCTGATAGTGAGGCGGTGCCAGGATGCATACAGCAGGAATACCTGCGCCTGCCGGATGGCACAGAACTCGAGCGGATGAATGGTTACCCGGCCATACCCGCAAATGTTAATGAAGCCGTGCTGGTAATCCCCTGCCTGGCGAATACACTGCCCGGCAAAGCCCCTGAAAATTGGGAGTTTCCACTGCGTTTCATTCCTGCCCCGGCAGAGTTGACCGTGTTCCCCGTAGAAGAAGTGACCCCCACGGACAAGCCCACTCCGGATGTGGCTGCTCAGGCTGGAACTTTTACCCCGCAGGCAACGCAGGAACCTGGCGCATCGGTGCAAGTGCTACGCTCCATTGACACAGAGAACGGGTATATCATCATCGTTTCCTTTGGTCAGAATGGGGATTCAACCGCCTGGTTGCAGCAAACAGGCGTCCCTTACATCATCGATGCCGCCGGCAACAAGGTACATTACAGCATACCGCTGGATGTGCAAAATTCGCTGCCGCCGGATAACACGGGTGCGTATGTAATGGCGTACAAGTTCAATGCCGCGGGGGTGACATTCCCTCTGACGATCCATTACCAGGGAGTGCTCATCTCTGCAAATCACCCGGAGGCACAAGTCAGTATCAATTTTGATACTGGCGCCAACCCGCAGCCAGGGCAGCAATGGCAAATCAACCAGCAGGCAGAGCTTGCAGGGCACAAAATCACCCTGCTTTCTGTAACGGCCGGCACTCGTGGTGAATACAGTGGGTATAACTTCTACCTCAAGACCGAAGAGGAGGGGATTGGCGTGAGCATATCCATCGAGGGGTACGAAGCTGTTGGTGGTGGAGGTGGTGGCGGGGGCATGAATCCAAACGAGTTTAGCAGCTCCCTCATCTACAATTCACAACCTACTGGAAAGCTTAAGGTAGTGCTTTCAAACCTCGTGGAGACCTCGGAAACTATGGAATGGACGGGACAGTGGAGCCCGGATGTTGTGCGTACGGATATCCCATCCTCGGCGAAACTAGGCGAGGGGGTCTGCGCGGATGGCGCGACTATCGATGGACTTGCTGCGGTTCCGCAGTCTCTGAAAGGTAAGATTCTCATCGATCAAACCGCTTCCGATGGCTCCTCAGCACTGATTCTCAGCAACCTGGATGGCAGCGGCCAGAAAATACTAACTACCGATACCGGCTGGGAAGCGATTTCCGGTAATGGCCAAAAGGCGGTCTATTCCAGCCCGCAGGGGTTTGTGCTGATCGACATTCCCAGTGGAATTGAAATGCCCCTTAACCTCACGGGATATGACCCTATCCTGTCTTATGATGGAAATAAGCTGGCGTACGTGAACGATGCGGCGGATGGCGTTAACTTCTATGATGTCCAGGAAAAGACCATCCGCCGCATTTCCGACCGGGCATTTTCGGGTACTGTGAGCTGGTCGGCTGATGGTACAGCGGTGTACATTGCAGATATGGCCTCCGGAGGCAGCGCTTGGCAAATCCGCAGAATTGATGTCGGCAGCGGTGCAATTGTTGATAGCATTCTCATTGAGAATGGCTCATATAAATCGCTGGATATTGCCATGAGCCCGGATGAAAAGTGGGTGGCTTACCGCGGAAGAGATAATGCCGGTGTGTACCTGTCCAACATGGAAAATGGGCAGAGCCGCCTGCTGCTGGACAGTCCTACCCTGGGAACCAGCGGCATTGCCTGGGGTTCCGATGATTGGCTGGGAGTGAGCGTTTTGGAATATGACAACACACATAAAGTGATCCTGGTGAACCCCTTCACCTGCCAGACGTGGATGCTGCCAAGCTTTAGTGGGGCGATAGAAGGGTTGGCGGTGCAATAACCTACAAAAAATAATAGATAGAGGGCTGAGCGATTTACCCCTACTGCATGAATTAAATTCACTTTGACAAAGATGCGAAGAGCCTTTTCATGGTGGTGAGAACAAGTTAAATCAAAACGAGCGGGGTCGCGGTTGTTGCATCCCGCGAGAAAACAACACGGTGTTATGAAGTTAAATCAAAACGAGCGGGG
>CAZAAJ010000078.1:3185-12217 GCA_964483135.1 uncultured Anaerolinea sp.
TGCATCCCGCGAGAAAACAACACGGTGTTATGAAGTTAAATCAAAACGAGCGGGGTCGCGGTTGTTGCATCCCGCGAGAAAACAACACGGTGTTATGAAGTTAAATCAAAACGAGCGGGGACCAATCCGCTCGTTTTGATCTGATCTCTCAGAAACTTACAAAATCCAAAAAAGGAGGAAAACCTATCAGAATAGTTCTGCAAATATACTCGAGAAACATTAAAAACAACGAAATATTACTTAAGAGTTTTTTAAGAATTCTCATTTTATGGCTTGAAAAACACAGCGGAAAGCGCAAGGACTGAGGCAATAAAGATAACCACGGATCCGATGATGGCAAACCATTTTTGAAAAGGTGAATTGATGTACTTTCCCATGAGCTTGTGATTGCTGGTCAGCTTGATCAAATAGTAAAAGACAAGCGGCAGCGCGACGGCATTAATCGTTTGGGTGATAATGGCTAACTTGAACAGGGAAACGCCAGGAATAAGCGCCAGACCGGCAGCAACCAGGATTTGCCCCGTGAACAACCAATAAAAGGACTTGCTCTGCTTGAAATTGGAATCCAGGCTGCCGGAAAGGCCGAAGAACTCAGAGAAGGCGTAGGCGGTGGAAAGGGACACCACGATGAGCCCCATGAAACCGGCGTTGAGAATGCCGAGAGCGAAGAGGGTGCCAGCCAGTTTTCCGGCAAATGGCTGGATGGCCAGGGCGGCAGTCTCACCTGAGGTAAGCGGGATCTTGTTGACGAATAACGTGGCGGCTGTTGCAACGATCATGAAGAAGGAGAAGAAATCGGTGAGGAATGCCCCCACATAGGTTTCCAGTTGTGAAAACCCGATCTTGCCGGCTTCGATATTCTTGTCAAAGGCGAAACTGCTGATGAAGAACTGCCCCCAGGGTGTGATGGTTGTGCCTAACACGCCCATTCCGATCAACAGATACTGCTTAAGATAAGCCGGGGTGAAATCGACCCCGTGCGGGTATACGAGGTTGGAAAGCGCCATACCCCAATCCGGTTTGGCTTTGGCTGCCGAGATGATATAAGCAAGGTAAAACAGGCTGGAGAGAAGCATGAGACCCTGGGTGAGCTTGTAGTTCCCTTTGGCAACCACCAGGAGCGCTACTGCCACGATCGCAATCATAAATGGGATGACCGGAATTCCCAGCATGGCGGCGGTTGTCTTGACAGCAGAGAAATCCACGGTGATCGTGCCGATATTGGCGATCAATAAGGCGCCAAATATCAGCATGGAAACCTTTACCCCCCACTGTTCCCGGATCAAGTCAGCCAGCCCGCGCCGGGTGACCAGGGTCAGGCGCATGCCCATCTCTTGGGTAAGCCCAAGCAGGGGAGTGATGATCAGCAGTAGAAAGAGGATGGGATAACCAAGTTCCGCCCCGGCTGTTGAGTAAGTGGCAACACCGCCGGCGTCATTATCCGCCATGGCGGTCACTGTTGCCGGACCGAACACGGAAAAAAAGAGCAGCAACTTGTGAACCGCAGGCATTGTGATAAACCTGCGTAAAATGGGATTGGTTATCCGGCGCATAGTTGGCTATCCATTATTTGGTTCATTTTATGCCCAAACCCACTTAAAAAGAGCGGAACTTAATGCAAGAACCGAAGCAATGAAAATCACAATCGATCCAATAATGCCAAACCATTTCTGAAAGTTGGAATTAACATGTTTTCCCATCAATGATTGGTTTGAGGTTAAGCTGATCAAATAATAAAAAACCAGTGGCAAGGCAACGGCATTAATCGTTTGCGTGAAAATCGCCAGTTTGAAAAAGGAAACCCCCGGCAGGATGGCAATAGCCCCGGCTACAAGGATTTGAGTGATATAGATCCAGTAAAAGGATTTACTCTGTTTGAAATTGGAATCCAGGCTGCCGGAACGTCCAAAGAATTCAGAAAAGGCGTAAGCCGTTGATAAGCTAACCACAACCAATCCGATAAAGCCGGCATTCAATAGCCCGGCTGCGAATAATGTGCTTGCAAATTTACCCGTGAAAGGCTCAATTGCCAACGCGGCATCCTCTCCTGAGACCAGGGTGATCTTATTGACAAAAAGGGTGGCGGCAGTGGCGACGATGAGAAAGAAAGCAATGAAATGAGTTAAAAAAGATCCGACATAGGTTTCGAATTGCGCGAATTTTACTTTTCCAGCTTCGATATTCTTGTCAAACGCGAAGCTGCTGATAAAGAATTGTCCCCAGGGGGTGATCATTGTCCCCACCACGCCCATTGAAATAATCAGGTAGCGCTTCAGGTAATCAGGAGTAAAATCCACCCCATGTGGGTAGAACAGGTTGGAAACAGCCAATCCCCAATCAGGGTTGGCTTTGACCGCGGAAATCACATAAGACAGGTAAAAAAGACTAACCAGCAGCATGATCCCCTGGGTGAGTTTGTAATTTCCCCTGGTGACCACCAGGAAAGAAAGCCCGATGATCACAACAAGGAAAGGGATTGGTGGAATATTCAACATGGCGCTGGTGGTTTTGATGGCAGAGAGTTCAACTGTCACCGTGCCCAGATTGGCCACTACCAGCGCGGCAAAGATGAGCAGGGAGGCTTTAACCCCGAACTGCTCGCGTATCAGGTCTGCCAACCCGCGCCGGGTGACAATGGCGAGGCGCATACCCATTTCCTGGGTGATCGCCAGCAATGGCGTGGTGAAAAGGAAAAGGAAAATAACTGGATACCCCAGGTCGGCACCAGCCACTGAAAGCGTGGCAATACCGCTGGCATCATTATCGGCCATGGCTGTAATGGTGGCTGGGCCAAACACAGTGAAGAAGACCAAAAACTTTCGAATGGCCGGATTGGCAGCTATTCGCCGCAGAATGGGGTTGGTTGTGCGACCCATTAGAGATAATTTCCGATCTTAATAGAAACGCGGCAGGCGTTTCTTCCATGAAGTGGGGATGATCTTGTCCAGGGCGTCATCCGCGGTCACCAATCCCAACAGGTGGTTATGGTCATCGACCACCGGCACCGCCTGCAGGTTATACTTGGCAACCACCTGTGCCAATTCATCCTGTTTGTCAGTGACATTCACCGATACAAATTTCTTGTGCATGAATTCGCTGACCCGGGTGCGCGGCTGAGCAAAGATCAGTTCACTGAGTGAAAAAGTACCAAGCAACCGCTTGTGTTCATCGACCACATACACGTAAATTACTGAATCGACTTCCTCTTCCTGGGTACGGATGGCTTCGATCGCCTGGGTGGCGGTCATGGTCGGGGTTACGGTAACGAAGTCGGTTGTCATCAAACCGCCGGCGGTATCTTCAGGGTAGGAGAGCAGCAGTTTAACTTCTTCTCGTTCTTCCCCCTCCATCATTTCCAGCAGGTCTTCGCTGCGCTCCTGCGGGAGTTCAGCCAGCAGGTCAGCGGCTTCATCGGGCGACATTTCTTCCAGGACGTCCGCGATCTTTTCATCGGGCATGTTCTTTACCAGGGAAGCCTGGAAATCAGGCTCCACTTCCTCAAGAGCATCCGCCAGGTGTTCGATATCCAGGGAGTTAAGCAGTTGACCGCTTTCGGCATGGCTCATATCACTGATCAATTCGGCGATGTCGGCAGGGTGCAGGTCTTTTAGTTTTTCCACCGGTACTTTGAGGTGCATGAATTCGTCGTGCCGCAGCGGTTCCACGTAATCCCATGAGATGAAGTTCTGCGGCTTTTGTTTGGATAACGCTTCAAAGGGTTTACTCATGCCCATGCGGCGCAGCAGACCGGTGCTGCCGATATCCACATTGGAGACGTAATAGTCCCCGGCTACGCGGGTAATCTCCAGGTCATTGACGCGCACCACGCGGATGCCGTTGGTATCGAGGATCTGCTTGTCGAGGATATCCTGGATAAGGGGGAGTTCATCGCCTGTCACCTCGTAGTGTTCGAGGTGTTCACGGGGGTGGATTAATGGAATTACAGGTGCAAACAACACCGCTACCATTGAAATGGGGTAAGTCTCAACGTTGCTTTTTCCTCTCACCGACAGGGCGGTGATGAGGGGGTGCGTCATGCCTTCCTTCTGGATGGCATACATTTCTTCAATCTTGCCCAGCGCTACCCCATTGGCGTCCACGACTGGTTTGTTGATAATCTGGCTGATGAATGGCATATTTCCTCCTCGCACAAAAAATAACCGGCAGGCATTCAATGCCAGCCGGTCACACGTTCACCGCTGTGCGATCAGGAAAACCCAATCAGGCTGGCACCTTGTTCAATCTATAATCACTCGCCAAACTTAAGAAGACCCATTGGCAAATAATTAGATTATTCTGTTTACCTTCTGTGGATACACGGCAATTCCCCGGATGTACAAGAGGGGGGACGTCTTTGGCTGTATCCATTTCCTGCAGCAACATTGAAAAACCTTTCTTCCGAATTACAGGATTGACCCTAACGGCAAGCCTATTTTATGGATTTCAGGGCGAACTGTCAATAGGGAATTTTCAACCATAGGGAATTTTCAACCAATTTTCAACCAGTTTTTTCGTTCCACTTCGTAGTTGATCCCTTTATCATCCTGCCCGGTCTCGATAAACCCATTGCGCAGGAGCACTTTCTGCGAGGCGAGGTTATCCAGCATTACCCCGATGGCCGTGATGCGGTTGCATTCTTTATGGGTGAAAGCCCAACTGACCATGGCTTGCACCGCCTCGCCCATGTATCCAAGGCGCTGGAAAACCGGGTCAATGCCATAACCAATCTCGACTGCGCCGGATTCGTTTGGCACCCCTTTGAACCCCACCATCCCAGCGCCTGTTTTTTCCTGGTTGATCACGATCAACCAGTAGGCGTACCAGGGATGCAAAAGTTTATCAACCTTGCTCATTTTTTCGATCTTCATGCGGACGGCGCGATCGACCACTCCCTCGAACAGAGAACTGACGAGCTGAACCCCGACACTGGCGGAAAGGTCATTGAGCGAGACCAATCCCAGCTTCAGTTGCTCAAGTGAAAGAGGAAGGAGTGTCAGGCGTTGGGTTGAAATCGAGCCCATCATTAATCCCCAGTTAACGTTGATATAATCAACAATTATTATCCCATTTTTAATCGTAAAGGTGTCCTATGACTTCTACTGTGTATTACGGTTCTCCGCGACAATCAAAACTCGATGCCAGGGAAACCCTGCCGGCAAAACTTGACCTGATCCTCGACCGTTTGCACCTGCGCGACCGCGTAAAAGGTGAAACCGTATGCCTGAAACTGCACGTGGGCAACCACATCGGCTACTCGGTGATCCACCCGGTTTTCGTGCGCAAGGTGGTACAGGCCATCAAAGAAGGCGGCGGCAAGCCGTTCGTGGCAGATGTGGATTGGGATGTGGCCGGCTGCGAAGCTCGCGGCTATACCACCGAAGTGCTGGGCTGCCCGGTGTACCCGGTGGCAGGTCCACGCGACGAGTATTACAAAGAACATGAATGGCCTTTCAAAAACATCAAGACCTGGAAGGTGGCGGGCATGGTGGAAGACGCCGGCTTTTTGGTGAACTTTGCGCATGTGAAGGGGCACCCGGCCTGCGGCTTTGGCGGGGCGTTCAAGAATATCGCGCTGGGCTGCATGATCGGTCAAACCCGCGGGCAGATCCATGACACCATGCACTTCGACAAATACTGGTTCAAAGAAAACTGCCCTGATAAATCGGTGATGCAGAAAATCGTGGATTCATGCCCGTTCGGGGCCATTGTCTTTGACCGCCATGACCATGAGGAACTGCATGTGCATTTTGAACCCTGCAACCAGTGCGGACGCTGCCTGAAAGTAGCACCTGAGGGAAGTTTGCGCATTAACCCGGTGAACATCAGCAGCTTCCAGGAAGCCTGCGCCATCTCCACGGCGATCACCCTCTCCACCTTTGCCAAAGAAAAGACCACCCACATGGCTTTGGCTACCCAAATGACACCCGTTTGCGACTGTTTCGGCTTTACGAGTATGCCCATCATGCATGATGCCGGCATCTTCGGCTCGGATGATATTGTCGCACTCGACACCGCCGTATTGGATATGACCGCGAAATCAAAATTATTCCTGGAGAACCTGCCTACCACCATGGAAGCACAGGACAATGGCGGACACCCGTTCGCCCAGCTTCACGGCATCTATAAGGACCCATATAACGTGGTGAGGTACGGAGAGAAACTGGGACTGGGAAGCCGGCAGTACGAACTCGTGGATGTACTGCCTGTCGAGGAAAAAGGTCCGGCAGTTAATTCGTATTACATCTCAGCCAACTGACAATAAACTCAACTGAACAGGGGAGGTGAAACCACCTCCCTTTTAGGTTAATTCACCCTGGAGAGGCTCGGCTCGGGCGATTTCAAAGCGGGCGACCTCTCATCGGAAACTGCTACAGTTAAGATCACCGGTTTCGGGGATGCCACCCTTTGGGCGAGCGAGACGCTGGGGATTACTGTCACCGGAAGCGGCAACGTGCAATATTACGGCAACCTGCGGGTTACCCAGACCATGAGGGGTTTTGGCGAGGTCAATTCGTTGGGCGAACACAAGTAAAAAACGAGAGGGTAACAATAAAACAATCCTGAACATGGCTTCAGGATTGTTTTTTATTAATCACGATGATTGGCTAGATTTGCTTTTCGTATACGCGGTAGCGGCGCAGGTTTTTGACCCCCAATTTATAGAGCGCGTTGTTCATACGGTCATTATCCTCGAGGACGTAATTGATCTCCAGGCGGATCTTGTCTGTATAGATGGCCTCATAAGTGGCACGGTAGAGCAGGGTGTCGATGGCTTTTCCCTGGTATTCGGGGATAACTCCAAGCGCCCACATGCGATATTGCTGGATGCGTGGCAGCTGAACCAGCAGCTTCAGCCAGCCCAATGGCAACAACGAGCCATTGAGACCTTTAAGGATGGTGTTGATATCCGGCAGAGTCATGGCAAAACCGATGGGCTTGCCCTCATTCGTTTCGGCGATGATCACCGCTTTTGGATCAATGATTTGTTTCAGGTCGTGCGCCATCGTGCGCGCTTCATCTTCCGTGACCGGATAGAACCCCCAGTTATCAGAAATTGACTCGTTTGCCATTCGGGTGATGGTCATCACGTCTGATTCAAGATTGTGCATATCCACCGGACGGGTGTGGACGTTGTAGCGTTTGGCCACCTTGTCTGTCAGCTCAAGGATGCGTGGAGGAATGGCATACCCATCCCTGACATCGATCACGTACACCATCAAGTCCTTGGCTTTGATAAAGCCGAAATTGGTGAGCAGGTCGTTGTAATAAGGAGGGTTATAGGGAGCAAGAATCACCGGTGAGGGAGTAAACCCTTCCACCACCAGCCCCCATTCCTGGCTGGCAAAACTCCATGGACCACGCATGCTGGTCATGCCTTTTTCTTGCAGCCAGGCGCGTGCTGTGGAGAACAGTGCATGAGCGATATCGGGATTATTGATGCATTCGAAGGAGCCGAATAAACCAATGGGCTGCTGCCAGTGGTCCAGTGCCAGGTGGTCAATGAAGGCGGAGATGCGCCCGACACAGCGGTTTTCCTGCATGGCAAGGAATAGGGCATAGGTGCAGTGGTTCAACATTGGATTCTTCGCCGGCACGAATTGCGCCTGCTGCTCAGAGCGTAGCGGCGCCACCCACACCGGATCATCTTTGTACAGGCGATAGGGGAGGTTAATGAACTCCTGTAATTCCTGAGTGGTGTTAACCTGGATGATTTCCATTTTTACTCCTCGCTCTCCGATGAATTCTTTCTACGTTTTACGGTTTTCTTGCCAGTATGACCAGGTTGCCACTTTTTTGGGAGTCGAATTCCACTTCCTCAAGGCTGCCATAGACCTGTAAATGGACAAAGCCGGCATTCAAGACGGCACTCTCTACTTCCTGCCGGGTTTGCGGAGATAGATGGGTGGAAGTAATCGATGAATGCCACTCTCCCGGCACCTGGCGATGGAGGGTGACGATGTTAAAGCGAATCAACCCGTCAGGCTCGAAATCATAGAAACGCTGGAAGACCCATTCGTGGTCACCTTCGCTGTGGGATTGAGGTTCCATCCAGCGGCTGCGGGCGGCAAGGACGGCGTCAAAGTTGCGGTTTTGGAGGAGCAGGAGTCCGCCTGGAGCGAGGCAGGCATAGAAATCAACAATTGCATCGTCAAGTGTTTTTCTCGTAAGAAGATGAGGAAGCGAATTGCCCAGGCAGAGCAAAACGTCGAACGACTCGGAGCCGAACGCGGCAGCCAGGCTGCCGAAACCTGCAGCCTGAAAATCTATATTTAATCCGGCATCCGCGGCATTATTGCGGGCAACGGCGATCATTTCTGTGCTCAGGTCCGCCCCGGCAACCTGCATGCCCGCTTTGGCCAGGGCGATGGCATGCTGCCCGGTTCCGCAGGCGGCATCGAGGACGCGCAGTTGACCGCCGGCTTGTGTTTTAACTCCCACCAGTTTTTGAAGCAGGAAGGGCATCTCGTAAGCCAGGCGGTTGGGCCAGTTGACAAACCGGTCGTAATCCCTTGAGAGTAAATCGTACATGCTGCCTCCTTTTGATGATTCGAATACAGCGGGAGTAGAATTAACAAAAACGAGCCGGAAAGGAAAATCAAACCATCAATGATTGCTATGTTATCGTTAGTTTACCCTTATTTAGCCTGGGGCGGTACCCTGATCATACTCGTAGGGGTGGCCATTGCTGGCAAGTATTATCGGGGTCGGAAGCAGGAGCGGTATTCCTTGTTCAACCATTTCATTTCCGAGTTGGGTGAAGTGGGGATTTCAAAAAAAGCTGCTGCATTTAATATTGGCATGATCCTTGGAGGTATTCTCTTTCTCCCGTTAATGGTCGGGCTTGGATTGCGGCTCAACTCCATTTTTGGGTGGCTGGGGACAGCTTTTGGCTTGGTGGCGGCAATATCAGCAACACTGGTGGGAGTGTACTCGATGGAACGCCTCACTCCTCACCGCCGCGCTGCTATGACCTTCTTCCACAGCGGGCTTCTGACCGTTCTTTTTTTTACAATCGCGATATTCACCCAATC
>CAZAAJ010000079.1:0-12131 GCA_964483135.1 uncultured Anaerolinea sp.
CCGGTTGAGCATCGATCAAGCGTCCCTGACCTGCTCTTGTTATTTGCCCACATGTGAACAACAATCCGATCAATTTCAATGATCCGAGTGGGCATAGGGCATGTGATGATGAAGATTGTTTGGAATATATTAAATATGGAACTGGGAAGAATTCAACTCCAACAAATACAGTACTGCCAACCAAAAAAGATTTATTCCAAGCCAAAACTAATCAAACTGTAGATTTAGGCGATTTTATTACAAGCGTTGTGGGAATTAATTTAGGTGTTTCTCATCAAATAGGAATGTTCGCCGAAGTCGGACAAACAGTCGATGTAGACGCATTCTTTAATGTTAAAAGCGGCCAATTCTCGTTAGGGTATACGTCAGGGCCAATTGTTTATGGAGGTACCCCAAGTTTATTAAATGGGTCTGCTTACATTGGTGGGATTGGAATCTATAACCTTTCGGATAATTTAAGCTTGGAAGGGTATTCCGATTATACAGGTGGAACAATTGCGGGTGATGCCTTTGGAAAATTAGGTTATAGTTATTCAATAGGAAAATTAAGAGATAACAGCAACTCCATAATTGGTAAGCCATTTATAGACCCCGAACGAGGAAAGGCAGTAAGGTTTACACAGGCCACTGTCAATTTGGGTGTAAATGCTTTTGCTAATGGAATTGATGGTGGGTTAATTCACGGCTTTACCAAAACACATTTATGGGGAACTTGGGAAATCCCTAATTGGGGAGAATGGAAATGAATAAAACCGAACGCACATTCCTTACAATCTGGATTTCGCTTGCAACTTTTGCTCTGATTGTTATTTTTGTTTTACTTGGCAAAGGGATAATTGTGAAAGAACCTACTTTTCTGTCAATCAACAATTTGGTTTTATGTAATGGCGAGAAAATAGTGAAAGTTAGTAGCACTATGGATTCATTTTATCTTCAAGAGAATAGTGTTGTTTTTTGCGGAGACCTAGTCGTAGACTCTCCAATATATTTATTAGGTTATTTGTTTTATGAAACGACAGAAGGGCCTCCTGTTGGTAAATTTAGTGACTTGGATACCCGCAAAAGTGGCCCATTAAGAGTTGAAGTAACAACCACTGCGGATATTTTGCCTGGGAAGTATATTTTTCAAATTTACCAGGCCCGAAAAATCATCGCCGAATATGTTTTTTGGTTAGCCGATAAGGCGGATTAACAAACTCATAATAAGATTGTTTAATGTACAGGATATGTTAATAACCGCCAAATAACTATTGAGGTTACGGGATGGTAAATTATCATTACTCCATACTCGAAAAAATCGAGGTCTTTCTGCAGACGAAAGATTCCGAGAACCGCCTCCAGTAGCAAGTAGATGCTGTCTTGAAAGTCAAGAGAAAAATTGTAAGGCGTTGAATAATTTCAATTGAACAGGCTTATCCCAGCCAATACGAAAGCTCATGTTCGTCCTTCGCGGTTTCGACGAAGCCGTTCTTGAGGAATACTTCTTTCAAATGAGGGAATATGGAGAAGTAATATGGAGACCTCCAGTAGTTTAGTAATAAGACGATAAGTGCTACAATGAACCTAAATAAAAAATTTAATTGCTTACCTGTTATTTTATGAATGCACGCTGTAAGGTTTTTTATTGGCAAAAATTCGGTAATATTTTTAAGACACAAGTCGTCTATTAAGTATGGATCAATACAAACTATGGAGGATAGAATGGATTTATCTATGCGAGCAGATTTAAAAGTCGGAGCAAAATTCCCAAATTTCGAATTACCTGATCATACCAGTGAAGTTCAAAAACTTTCACAATTGTTGCGCGGTTTTCCAGGCGTTTTGATTTTTTCCCGCGGTTATTTTTGTCCAAAGGATCGCCGGCAGATGACGAACTATGTTGAACAACTGCAACCGGAATTGCGGGTTAATTATTGTAAAATGATCACCGTTTCCGTTGATGACAAGCTTACCACCCAGGAAGTACGCGATCAGTTAAACGCTAACTGGCCATTTTTATGCGATACAGATAAGAAGCTTTTGCATGAGCTGGAGATGGTTGACAAAACTGATCCAATTCATGGGGAAATTTACATTCCCTACACATTTGTGCTTGATAGGGATAGTACCATATATAAAATTTACAATGGCTGGTGGTACCTAGGTAGACCAACAGTGGAAGAGTTGCGCATGGATCTAAGGGCACTGATGAGCCAGCGTGCCGATTGGGTTTATTCTAATCCGGCGTGATGTAAATCAAAACTCATTTTCAGCAAAAACCCCCCGAAATTTTGAATAGTATCGGGGGTTTTTATATAATGTGGAGCCTTGGAGAGAAACTATGGCAAACTGCTTAAGAGGGTATTGAGTGACTCAGCCAATGTGGGATGAGCAAAAATCCCATCGCGTAAGGTGGTATAAGGTACTTTCCCCATCATCGCGATTTGCGACATCGGCATGATCTCTCCGCCTTCCACACCAAGAATGGCTGCACCAAGAATTTGCTTGGTTTCAGTGTGTACCAATGCTTTCATAAAACCACTTGCGCGGTTCAACTCTAATGCCCTGGCAATATAATTCATTGGAATTTTTGCCACTTCAAAATCAATTTTCGCAGCCCGTGCTTCTTTTTCTGATAATCCTATTCTACCAAGTTGAGGATCTGTGAAAAGCACATAAGGCACCATTCTGTCTTTTATATTTAACGACTTCTTGTGCAATAGATTGCCTTCCAAAATTCGAAAATCATCATACGCATTATGCGTGAATGCTGGTCCACTTTTTATTTCACCAGCGGCATATATGCCGGGGATGTTGGTCTCAAGTTTTTCATTGACTTCAATAAACCCATGTTTATCAACCTTAGCACAAGTTTTTTCCAAACATAGTTGATCTGAATTTGGGATACGGCCGGTGGCCACCAAAAGACGAGATCCGTTCAGATCAATTTGCCTGTTTGGGGTTGATACCTGTAGATTGATGCTGTTATTTGAGGTTTGGGATATGGAAACCGTCTGGGCGTTCAGATTTACTTGAATACCATCTTCCTCCAGAATTTGCTGCATTCCTTCTGCGACATCATCATCTTCACAGCCGAATAATTGCTTTGAATGTTATAGAACCGTTACCTGGCTGCCAAAGCGATGAAACATCTGACCAAATTCAAGCGCAATATACCCCCCACCCAGAATAATCAAGTGTTCCGGGACTTCATCCAGTTCCATAATCGAGGAGGAATCTAAATAATTGACATTTTCCAATCCTGAAATGGCAGGAATATTAGGCCTGCCACCAGCATTGATTATGATGATATCGGCACGTATTTGTATTGCGTCATTCTCGGATTTCACTTCCAGAATTTTGTCACCAATAAAAGCGGCTTTTCCATAAATTAAAGAAACCCCGGCGTCAACAATCCGTTGTTCACTTCCACCCCGAAAACTGGAGACAATCTCTCGTTTTCGTTCTCTGACCTGGCTGAGGTCAACAGTAAGATTGTCTAATCCAACACCATATTTCTGCGCATGATGTGCCAGGTGAGCAACCCCGGCACTGGCAATCATGGTCTTCGTAGGCGTACAACCCACATTTACACATGTGCCGCCAACATGTTTTTTTCGACAGGGCATTTTTTCCCGGCAGCAGCAAAGGCTTTGTAAAGTGGATTTCCAGCCTACCTTGCGCCAATAATGATAACGTCAAATGTTTTCATGATTGTCAACTTTCAAATTCTCTTTCCATAAATTCTAAATTCAGCCCGTTGCTCCAAATAACGAATAAAATAGTTAGTTGCAAAAGACAAAACGGTTACCGCCAGTGCGCCTGTAAATATTTTGCTGTAATTGGCGGTAATCACCCCCTGAAAAAGCAACACACCCAGCCCACCCGCATTAATGAAGGCGGCGATTGTACCAATGCCAATGGAAGAGAGGGCAACCAGACGAATTCCGGCTAGCAACATGGGTAACGCCAAAGGAAATTCTATTTGCCAAAACCTTTGCCATCCATTTAGTCCCATTCCCCTGGCGGCTTCCAAAACTGCCGGTTCAATGTTCGTTAACCCCACCAGCCAGTTTCTGATCAGCAATAGTTGAGCATAGGCAGTCAAGGCAATGATGGCTGTTCTGGTTCCCAATCCAAATAGAGGAATCAGTATTACGAAGAATGAGAGGCTTGGAATCGTGTAAATAATACCCAAGACACTCATCACCGGACCTCGCAGCCAGCGAATCCTCGCCAGCAACAACCCAAGCGGAATCCCGATCAGCAGGGAGAAAAAAATTACTGCAAGTGTTAGCTGTAAATGTTGCAGGAAGAGTTCTACCACCACATCAAAGTTATTAACCAAATAATTCATTGTTTCAACTTCTATTCTGAAGGCAGATTGGAAAATAACATTTCTCGCAAGTCTGCATACCCAACCGTACCCAGTAAATGATTTTCCGAATCCTTCACGGGCAGAGAGTCTCTGCCACTACACAACAACAACGAAACTACCGATCGCAAATCGTCTTCAGGATTTAACACTGCGCTGTTTTTTCCAACGGGTTTAGATCTGTCCGCAGTGTAAAATTGATTTTTTCTGGCTTTCAAAATTGAGTTGACATTCACAAGACTCAATTTCCGGAGAATGTTGTTTGATCCCACCAGTTCTTCGATGAATTCATTTTCGGGATGGGTCACCAGTTCCAATGGGGTACCATATTGCACCAGTTTTCCGGCACGCATCACAATAATTTTTGTTGCCAATCGAAATGCTTCTTCTACATCATGGGTCACAAATAGAATGGTTTTATTCAATTTGCTATGAAGATCAATCAATTCGCTCTGCAAGCGTTCGCGATTAATCGCATCTACGGCTGCAAAAGGTTCATCCATCAAGAGAATTTCTGGGTCTGCAGCAAGAGCGCGCGCTAGTCCAACACGCTGTTGTTCACCACCTGAAAGCTGCCGGGGATACCGTGGCAAGTACGAAACTGGTAAACCAATCAATTGCATAAGCATTTCCAGCCGGTCGTCAATACGCTTTTCTTCCCATCCCAGAAGATGGGGAACGACGGAAATATTCTTTTGAATGGTCATATGCGGAAAGAGCCCAACCTGTTGGATCACGTATCCGATTTGCCGGCGTAATTCATTCACCGGTAATGTATGTATTTCTTTACCACCCATCCAGATTTTCCCGCTATCTGGTTCATACAAGCGATTGACCATTTTTAGGAGCGTTGTTTTACCACAACCTGAGGGTCCTAAAAGAACAACCAGATCACCATCCGTGATCTTGACTGAAATCTGATCAACGGCTGGAAGTGTGCTGGTCGCAAAAAATTTAGATACACGCTCGAAAACAATCTCACCCGATTCGCTGACCGGTACGTTGTTTGTGTCTGCTGTAGAGGAAATCATTTCACTGGACATGCTTAGTTCTACTTAACCAGACCTTTTTCTAATAAGAACGCCCTGGCTACATCGGCTGGTTCCTTACCTTCCGGACCATCTACCTGCCAATTCAAGCCAGACATAATATCATCGGTCAGCAAGGGGGCAAAATCATTCAATATTTTTTCAATTTGGGGATATTTTTCGAGAGTGTCCAGACGAATTACCGGGGCAACATTGTAGATAGGATAAAAGACAAGATCATCCACCAGCAGCAGAAGATCATTGCCTTTGATTGCACCATCTGTTCCAAATGCAACAACTACATCTACCTGTCCTTCCATGAGGGCTTGATAGCGTAAGCTACCCGTACCCAATTGTTTAACCTCCTTGAATTCAAAACCACCATAGGCTTGTTGTAACCCTTTGAGACCATCCTCACGCTCGAGGAATTCAGCCGGTCCGCCTAATACCAGTTCAGACGCTTTTTGTGAAAGATCAGAATAAGTCTGAATGCCGTATTGAGCCGCCACTTCTTTCGTCATAGCTAATGCCTGCGTATCATTGAAGGGAGATGGGGTTAACCAGGTTAATTTGTACTGTTGTTCATAACCATTTTTCACTGTGGTGTAAATTTCCTGGGCGTCCCGAATGGGATCTAGTTTCAACATCGTCAATAACCCGGTAGAGGTATATTCTGGATAGAGATCAATATCGCCATTCATCATGGCTTCATGAGCGATGGGAGTTCCGCCCAAATTGAGTTTTCTTTCAACGGTGAAGCCCTCATTTTCTAATAATTGGGCATACATTTCCGCAACAATGAATTGCTCGGTAAAGTCTTTCGATCCGACCACGACCGTTCCAGCACTATCCGCAGATGGAGAGGGGGAACAGGCACTTAAAATCAACGCTGAGATCAGCAAAACAAACATAAAAGTAAAGATTTTCTTAGATTTAAACATTTAACTTCTCCTTAGAGTTTTTTTATTTGATTAATTTTCAGGTACTTGATACCTTCTTAAAAACAATGACCAGAACGATTCGCTGGATAATGCTAAAAGCGCAACGGGTATTGCACCCACCAGCATAATCGGAACATCATATAAGGCAAATCCACGGGTAATAAAATCACCTAACCCACCACCGCCAATAAAAGAAGCCAACGTTGCGCTGGAGATTACTTCGACTGAAGCGATCCGAACGCCAGTGACGATTGCAGGGATTGCCAGTGGAATCTCAATTTTGGTCATTACCTGGGTTTTTGTCATTCCCATGCCAGACGCTGCTTCAATAATGAATGCATCCACCCCGCGAATACCTGTGTAAGTGTTTATCAGTACCGGAGGTAAAGCTAATACAGTCAAAGCAATTAGTGAAGGAAAGAAACCCAGACCCAGATAAGGCAAAGCAAGAAAAAGAATAGCCAGGCTGGGAACAACACGGAATGCGTTAAAAATATTGATAACAACCTGGGCAATACCTGTATGCTTTGCAATCCATATTCCAACTGGAAGGGCAATCAGCAAACTGATAACCATGGCAAATGAACTCAGAACTAAATGTTGGCGAGTCGCATTCCAAAAAAATGACTGATTGTTAATATAGTATTGGAATGCATCCTGCAGTAATTCCATAAAGAAACTCCATTACCCATGTATCATTCAAAAAACAAACACATCATAGTCATCGTTTATTATTACACAAGGATATCCGTTTGTTCAAGGTTTATACAGCACCGTGAATTAAATCCAACAAAAGTAATAAACAGCTTTAACCCAAGTAAGTTTTGTGTTTTTATACAAATCTGGATGAATTAGTTATCGACGGTGACACCTTTCCAAAAAGCGACATAATCTTTTATTTCTTATGTCGCACTTGAAGGCTGTGGGTAATACCAGGCAGCGCTCTGATTGGTTTTACTGTCCACAACGATTTCAAAAAAACTGGCTTTCCCCTTCCTGGGCGAACAGTATGCGAATCGTTCTCCTGAAAATATTCTTTTTTATCGATTCAGGTGGAAAATAAAAATTTCCCTCCTCCTTTAGAACTTTTTCACTTTCAGCAATTACTTTTCCATTCCAAATAGCTTTTGGCATAATTAATATCCCTTCGATATATGTAAATTCTTGTTCCAGCTATTTAGATGGTGTGAATCATCATTTTCTTACTAAATTGAATCAACTGTAGTAATGAACTGAAATTTAAGGGTAGTTTAGCCCTCTCTAGTTCTCACCAAAAACTTTCCGAAATTCTTCAACTGCTTTTGGTCCGTTTTCTGCCAGACGTTGATAAAATGCCACCCGGTCGCTTTCGCGATAATCCAGTCTCTCCACGGTAAATGGAGACAGAAATTCGCCTGCTTTTCGCCTTTTTACCACATCGAGCAGATACTCCAAAGAATTTCTAACACTATTTGCATCGATCCAATCGGATTTGTAAACAGGGATCCCGGAGCGGATAAAAATCCAGGTCATATTAGGCATGTATCCAAAATAGCGATGACAGGCTCCATCCAGAGCATCCAGCAGAATTGGACGGATAATTTATCGTGCTTAGGCTGAGGATTTGATCTCACGGTCCAGGGTACAGGAATTGCGAGGCAACCCATTAAGGAATCCCTAGTTATAGAATAACTTTTTTACCATGACTTAAAATACTTCTGTAATTAGCCCATGTAGGTTCCTGAAGCTCCAAAAGGGATGACCTGCTTCGAACTTGTTGCTGACCGGATAGATGCCGCAAAAACGGTTGAACGTTCACTGTACGTGTGAGGCATGATGGCATCTCTAGCCGCTCTGGGGCCAATTTATTCATTTGTTTATACAGAGGTTGGCATCCATCCGGATGGAACTCTTGCACGAGGCACCGCCCCAGATCCAGATATCCCCAAGGACGTGGCTGGTGCGCAATGGTACGAAATACCAGGGGTTTGGTGGAATACAGCTGAAAGATTATCCTGGACAATGATAGGAAAGCCGGCAGCGCATGGGTGTCACTTTAGAGAAGTAGATGCGCCAAGATGACGATGATTACTGATACTTATTCGAAGCACCGACATTAATATTCTGCCCCTGATAATTTCCTCGGGAAAAATATCAAGGGCATAGGTACTTAAACGGATATGGAACCCTCACATTCATAACAACATATTTACTCGAATCACAATCGCTGCGTGCGCAGCAACTGGGCATTGATAGCCACGATGACTGTGCTCAGCGACATTAAAATGGCACCCACAGCGGGCGAGAGCAGGATACCCCACGGTGCCAGTACTCCGGCCGCCAGAGGGATGGCGACCACGTTGTACCCTGCCGCCCAAATCAGGTTCTGGCGCATCTTGCGGTAGCTGGCCCGGCTCAGTTCGATGACCTTAACCACATCCAGCGGGTTGGATTTCACCAGAATGATACCAGCGCTTTCCACGGCCACGTCTGTTCCACTGCCGATGGCAATACCTACATCTGCGCGGGTTAGAGCTGGAGCGTCATTCACACCATCGCCAACCATCGCCACGCGCCGTCCCTGCTTCTGCAGTTCAATTACCTTCTGATCTTTGTTTTCCGGCAGCACCTCGGCAAAATAGGTATCGATACCCAGTTCGTTTGCCACTGCTTTGGCCACTGCCTGGCTGTCACCGGTCAGCATGGCCACCTGCACACCCATTTCATGCAGCCGTTGGATGGCTTCATGACTCTCCGGGCGGATCACATCTGCCAGGGCAAGGGAAGCCAGGGGTTTGCCATCCTGTACAAGGTGTACCACGCTTTGCCCTTTGGCGCTGGATGCCTGATCAAAGGCAGACAGGGTTTCCGGCAGGGTGACGTTCAGCATTTCAAGCAAACGCGGCCCACCGACGTAGACGTCATGTCCACTCGTTTTCGCGCGGATGCCGCGGCCTTTCATCGCTTCAAAGTCCTGCACTACAGGCAGGTGCAGACCCTTCTGCTGAGCAGAGCGGCGGATCCCCTGCGCGATGGTGTGCTCAGAATCGCTTTCCACAGCGGCTGTCAACGCCAGCGCGTCATCCGGCTGGATGCCATCTATGGTTTCGATTCCTACCACCCCAAAACGACCTTCTGTCAGCGTTCCGGTTTTGTCAAAGATGACCGTATTGATCTCTCGTGCCCTTTCCAGCGCGAGACGGTCGCGCACCAGAATGCCATTATTGGCTCCCATCGCTGTGGTGATGGCCACCACCAGTGGGATGGCAAGACCCAGGGCATGCGGGCAGGCGATCACCAGCACAGTTGCCACGCGCTCGATCACCTGAACATTGAATCCTACCCCAATCGTCCAGGCAATGGCGGTGATTACAGCAGTACCCAAAGCGATGTAGAACAACCACCCAGCAGCGCGGTCAGCCAGCAGTTGTGTGCGGCTCTTTGACATCTGAGCTTGTTGCACAAGGCGCATGATTCCGGCGAGCGCGGTCTGATCGCCTGTGGCTGTCACACGCACGCGCAGGCTGCCATCGCCATTGATTGAACCTCCCACAACCTTTTCACCAGGGTGCTTGTGAACCGGTTTCGACTCGCCTGTGATCATGGATTCGTCAACTGCCGACTCGCCGTCCTCCACCAGGCCATCCGCCGGAACACTTGCCCCCGGGCGTACCAGCAATCGGTCTCCTGACTTTAGTTCAGTCACAGCCACTTTTACAGTTTGACCGTTCGCACCGATGCGCTCAGCTGTGTCGGGCATCAACTTGGCTAAGGCATTCAAGGCGCCAGATGCTTGCCGGATGGAACGCATTTCGATCCAGTGCCCCAAGAGCATGATGTCGATTAGTGTCGCCAGTTCCCAGAAGAAATCCATCTGGTTCGCCAGGAACAGAGTGGCCACGCTGTAAACAAAGGCGACGATGATAGCCAGTGAGATCAAGGTCATCATGCCCGGCTGGCGGTTACGCAATTCAGGGATCGCCATCTTGATGAAAGGCAGACCACCATAAATAAAGACAATCACTGCAAAGACGGGTGCAATCCAGCGTGAACCAGGGAAAACTGGTATCGAAAATCCCAACAAGGACTGGAAACCCTGGCTAAAAAGAAGCACTGGCAGGGAGAGTATCAGCGATACCCAAAACTTGCGCTGGAACATCTGCTCGTGCCCGGAATGATCCACGTGTGCACCGTGGCCTTCATGTCCGCCATGATCCATGGCCATGTTTTGATCAGTTTGCCCTCCCATGTCCATTTCTTTCATGTTCATATCATGACCAGCATGGGTTTCATAGCCAGCCGACATCTTGCCGTGGTCATGCTCCATCCCTGTCATATCATGCATATGACGCTCGTGTTCCATGTTCGAGTGATGCATGGAGGAATGATCCATATTCTGTGTTTTTTCATCGTCTTTTCTAGGTTCTTCATTCATGGTTCACCTCTTATTGTTGCGAATAATCAAGGCAGTAATACAGTTTATGCTATTTCACATCCAATAAAAACCGCCGACACATTCATTTTGGCTGGTGACGGCTTCGGCAAGGATATATTTATTCTAACTGACTTTCGCTGACAATCAAATTTCCCAATAATCAAGTTCGATGGGTGGGGAGGGAGAGCAAATCCTGTGAGTTGGCTTTGCTCTCCGAAAATTGGATCATCAGTTGAGTTGAAGTGCAGTCGTCAGGCAGGTATTGCTTCCAGCATAGGTTGAGATGGGTGCCTGTGCGATTTTCCCATTGTAACTGACGCTCACAGTACCATCGATATTTCGGGGCAGCCACACCCCTACAAAGCCGTTCGCCATGGTGGTCAAGTCGGAATTGATGATCTCTTTTCTTTCTTTGTCGGTAATGACCGTATGAATTTCCTGGTTGACCAGCTCGCCCTGGCAGGAGGTCAGGCTGTGTGTCCCACAGGGATGTGTTTGGGAGATATAAGGCGCGAAGGAGAGATAAAACTTATCCTTGGGTAGCGCTATCCGAACCTCGCCTGAATCATCTGCGAGGATCAGGTAATCGCTGGTGATACTGGCCCGGAGCCCTGAAGGATCCGATGTGGTGCTATCGAGCTTTTGCACAATCTCCTCGACGGAAAGTCCGCTCAATCCGTATTTCTCGAGGAAGGTGGAGTCCGATTGACTCACGGGTTTCTTTACCAGAAAGACAGCCACTACAATCACTACAACCGTAACGAGTGCGGCGATTATCAAGCCTGTAGATTTTCTCATTTAGTTGGATTCCTTTGCACATAAAAATTGAACGGAAAGGGAGAGCAAGACCGTCTCACAGGATTTGCTCTCCCAAAATCGAATCAATTAGTGAACGTCTTTCACCATTGTCTGGTATTGTTCCTGGGTGATTTCACCTCTGGCATATCTTTCGTTCAGAATCTGTTTGGCGGTTGCAGCGTTATTTTTTTCACGAGCGCCGCTGTTACCGAACAGTCCCTTGACCAACAAGACTGCCAGAACGATGATAATGACCCAAAAGACCAGCATGCCACCCATCATTCCAAAACCCATCATCGGTCACCTACCTTGTTCCCAGATCTGTTAAAAGCTTTTGATACTCTTCGCGGGTAATCTCGCCTTTCGCGTACCGTTCTTTGACGATCTCGATCGCAAACGATGCGGTGTTGTTGGGTTCTCGTCCCAAATTGTTGTTATTCAATCGCTTCACGATCCAGATTACCAGGAACACTAAGCCGAAGATCAGCGCAACCGAAATAACCAGGTTAATGACCATCCCAATCCAACCAAGACCACCGTACCAATAACCCATCATCATAATGTTTCATCCTTTCGTTTTGCCTCGTAGGAGAGTG
>CAZAAJ010000080.1:0-12122 GCA_964483135.1 uncultured Anaerolinea sp.
AAAAATCATATCGACATTTCTCAGGTACCCTTTAGCGATCGAGGTTCCCGGCTCTCGCGCTGCCCTGAAACTGGTGGCATTTAACGATTGGATCACTATACGAGTAAAAACAAGCGGACCCTTGTCAAACTCGATCAACAAAGGTAACAACACGTTGCGCGTAGACATGGCACCAATTGAAGCCCTCAATATTACCCGGATTCCACGTCCCCGGATCTGTCAAAGTGAGACATTTGAGGGAAGGCCTTGCTTTCGGTGTAAAATAAGTTTTTAAGTTTTATGTAATTTAATATATTGATCGGCGACAAGAGGGATTTTGAGATCAGTAAGATACCTTTTTAATAAAATCATAAAATATGATGCATTGATGATCCCGATGATTGGCATCTATACGATCCTTTCCGCCTTCTATCCATTCATCTGGGTGATCGTTCCTGCAAAAATCATTTCATTCTCAACGGAGAAAGATTTTTCGAAAATCTTCTTGCTGCTAGTAGTTACAGGGTTTCTGGCGATTATTGCAAGTTTCACGTTATCTTTTCTAAAGGGCAATTACAGAATGCGGATGAATAATGTGCGCTATCATCTGATCCGCGACCTTATGAAATTCAGCCTTAACATGCCCTATGAAAACACGTTAAATGCAAAAACTTTAGATGAGATTAAATTGGCCAACGATTCGGTGCTCAATCCGCAAGCTGGAGCAGGTGGCATTATTCTTACCATGCTTCAGATAATGGGAGAATTGTTGGCATCCTTAGGATTTATTGGCTTAATTTCAACGTTATCGCCATTCATTTTGCTGTTCATATTAATTTTGGTCGTTTGTACATTTCTGCTGAGTGAATATATTTCAAAAAAGGAATACGCCTTCTGGGACAAGAATTCTACTGAGGATCGTAGAACTGATATGCTCTTGAATTTTGCCAGAGAACCAATGAATAAGAAAGATATTCGAGTCTTTAACCTCTATTCATTGATCCAAACATATGTCAATCGTTATATCGAGAACATCGACACACTCATGAAATCTATGTTGGCGAAAAGATTTCGAGTAGACACAGCGATTGCGTTATTGGACTTCTTAAGAGACGGGGCTTTGTATGCCTGGTTGATTTACCAGTTTCTAAACAACTATATCAACGCTTCGCAATTTTATCTATACACGGCAGGTATCATTTCATTTGTGGTAATTGCTCAACAATGCATGATGGATTTCGGTAAAATTCGAAAAGAGAGCACACAGTTTGAAAACTTTATGAAGATCTCTGTTATAGCAGAAGGTGCTTCTGAAGAGATTGATCAGCGCTTCGTTCAAAAATACGATAATGGCGTTGATATCAACATAAGAGAGGTCAGTTTTTGTTATCCTGGTAGTGATCGAAATGTATTGTCTAACCTCAATCTACACATATCTCCGGGAGAAAAACTGGCTCTTGTTGGAGAAAATGGGTCTGGAAAGAGCACATTGATCAAGCTGTTGTGCCGGCTTTATCGACCAACAAGTGGTGAGATTTTAGTTAACCAACAAAACATATGGGATATTCCATTCGAGGAATACCGAAAGTTATTGAGCGTCATTTTCCAAGATGCGACGATCTTGCCATTTTCGATCAAAGAGAATATTACGATGTCCGTTCATGCAGATAAAGAGGATCTGAAAAATGCAATTGAGGATTCTCAATTAACTGATGCGATCGAGAGACTCCCAAAAAAATTAAACACGTCACTACTCAGAATCCTGGATGATGAAGGAACTGATTTGTCTGGCGGTCAGAAGCAAAAACTCTATTTGGCTCGTGCACTGTACAAAACGGAAAGCAAGATCCTCTTTCTGGATGAACCGACCGCCGCGTTGGACTCCCTGGCGGAAAGGGCATTATATGAACAATACGGAAGAATTGCACACGCAAAAACCAGCTTGTTCGTATCACATCGATTGGCCAGTACTCAGTTTTGTGATCATATTGCTTTTTTGCGAAATGGGTCAATACAAGAATATGGTACTCATCATGAGTTAATCGAAAAGCAAGGTATGTACCATGAACTATTTGAAATCCAGGCGAAGAATTATCGTGATTCAGAGAGAGAGGAGATTCCGGCATGAAGCGGATTTATCAAGTGTTAAAGATCGCTCACGGCTTGGAACCTCATATGTGGTTGTGGTTAATTATGACCTCTCTTGTCAATGGATTTTCACCATTGGTAAACATCATCATTCCCAAATATGTGCTGGATGAATTGCTGGGCAGTAGACGAGTGCCAATCCTTTTATTCTTGATCGCAGGATTGGCGGTAGGGAATTTACTATTCTCCACGCTTAAGGCGATGTGTAACATGAAGAATACGGGCATTTTTACAAGAATCTTTTATAAGGTGAATGAGAAATTAACCGCCAAATCAGTCGCATTAAGCCTGGAAGTGAGTGAGAGCAAATCAAACCTGGATCTATTGGAAAGAGGAAAATACGGGCTCTATAATTTCTACGAGCTGGATCAAATATTACAACGGATCGGATCTGCGCTCATTTCCATTGTCAGTGTTGGATTGATAATCGTGTTGGAGGATTGGAGGTTATTGGCAGTTCTACTGGTAACCAATTTGCTGACGATCCCTTGCATGCGAAAAATGCAAAAACTTGAGGTTGATAATGCTGAACGCACCGTTCCAGAGGACAGAGAATTTCGATATTATTGCAGCATTGCAACCGACTTTCGTTATGCAAAAGATCTGAAAATATTCAATGGGATTGATTTGATGCTCAATCGTGCAGAAAAGAATATGGATCGCATACTTAAGATCAATCATGAATACTTTACCAAGAATGGGTTCTGGAGCGGCTTCATTGCAGCGATTGTTGAGATACAAACGGTAATCTTGTTTGGAATTCTTGGATTCATTCTCCTGTTAGGCAGGATTACTGTCGGAACATTTACCATGCTTTACGGCGCTTGCCGCCAATTTGGTCAATCATTGAATGCGCTATTGGCAAATAGTAATCAAATTTTTACAATGAGCCTTCTTTTTGAACCGCTGTTGGAATACCTTGCACTTCCAACAATCGAAAACAAACAGCCCTCAGCGGGATTATTAGAGACCGTTGATCGATGCCTGGATCTGGCATTAAAGGGAAATCAGAATTGGGAATTCGAGGATTTATCTTTCCATTACCCAACAGATGGAAAGAATATCATCGAGCATTGCAGCTTCCATATTCGCTCAGATGAAACGATTGCATTAGTCGGAAGAAACGGGGCTGGAAAATCCACATTAGTGAAATTGCTTTGCCGTTTTTATGAACCACAAAGCGGGAGGATTTTACTCAATGGTGTTGATATTCAAGAGATCCCGTTGAATGAATACTACAAAGTTTTGTCACCCACATTCCAAGATTTTCAACTTTTACCATTTGAAATCCGGGAAAATGTAGCGTGTATAGTGTCAAAATCAATAAATGAGAATATTGAGAATGATATCTGGAAAGCAATCACCAAGTTGGGGTTGTTTGAGTGGGTCCAGACTCTACCGCAAAGATTAGCAACGTTTTTGTCTCAGAACTTAACACCAGAAGGGGTACTACCTTCTGGTGGTCAAGCTCAAAAGATTGCCTTAGCACGGTCTCTTTATCAAGGCGGTCACTTTCTGATCATGGATGAACCAACAGCAGCTCTTGATCCCAGGAGCGAGGAAGAAATCTTTAGCCAGATGCTGAAATTATCTAAAGATAAAACATGCCTTTTCATCTCACATCGATTGTCAAGCACAAGATTCGCGGATCGAATATTGGTTATGGATAATGGACGAATTGTTGAGGATGGAAACCATCATGATTTAATTTCTCAACAAGGCATATATTGCGAAATGTACCAGGTTCAAGCAGCGCAGTATAATGCTTGATAGTATTCAAGTGTTCCAAATAGGGACCTCTTTACGGTACAGAGAGATTCATTCCTGAAGAAAGAATTAAAAGTGTTTACTGGTTGTATTCATTCCTAACAACAATTGGCTCTGTGAATTCCACATGCGCTGGTAAAGGCTGTGCCGTACCAGAAGTTCAGCATGCGAACCACGTCCATGATGCGGCCGCGGTCAAGCACCAGGATCTTATCCAGTGCTTCGAGACCGATCGGCCTGTGGGTGATCAAGAGAAGGGGACGGTTTTTCGGTATACCAAGTGGAAAATTGAGTATTGCCCGCTCATTGATCGGGTCGAGATTGGCGGGCGGTTCATCCAGCAGCAAGTTGCGTGTAGGCATAACATCAATTAGAACCTGAAATATTATTAACAGACGCAGAAAACAAAGGGGGGTGGACAAGTTCTCTCCGCACGATCTGCGTAGGTCTCTGATTGGCGACATGATAGACATGGGCATTAATCTGGTGGTGAGGTGATCTCGCGGCTTGTCGGCCACTCGAGCATCATGTAACTGTTGGAACGACCGCAGACCTGACACAAGAGTGCGGGACGCTCTCGGCAAAATATCCGCATCAAGCTGAGTATAAAAACTGCTTGTCCTAAGAAGGTGGTATCGAGTAATCAGTGTTGGTTCCAATGTGTGTGATGAGGTGTGTTTACTATGCCCAATATTCTGATTCGTAAAAAATATTCGATAATTTCGAGGAAAGGAAGTGCCGATAATGCTACAATACGGAGAATAATTCCAAAATCCTTCGCCGGATGAAGGTAAAAGAAGGTGTTTTTGTTTAGACGTGGAATTCAGGTTTTTGATTTATTTACAACTGTCTCATTAAAAATGAAATTTATTTTATGGCGAAGTGGAATTTAGGAATCACTAACATTGTGGATAAAATTAATGAACAATGTTCCCCATTTCCTGCCGTTCCCACTGGAATCGAAAAGCTTCAATTATTAGGAGAGTTATGTTAGCCAAGCTTTATACCAAAATGTGTGATCGTTATCCAAGATTCAGAAAATCTTCACGTCAACAAATGTACCAGCTTATGGCGTATGGCTATCAAAAACGAGACTGGAAGTTCATGAACTACGGATATGCCCCGGATAGCGGAGCTGCAAGCTTAGTTTTGCATGCGGACGATGAGATCAACCGCTACTGCATCCAGTTGTATCATTACGTTGCCAGTGCAGTAGAATTGCGCGGACTTAAGCTACTGGAAGTGGGCAGTGGACGGGGTGGTGGAGCGGATTACATCAAGCGCTACCTTGATCCAGCGTGCGTTGTCGGTGTGGATTATTCCGACAATGCCGTGAACCTGTGCTTACAACATTATTGCGTCGAAGGACTGAGTTTTGTACCTGGCGACGCCGAAAGTCTCCCTTTTAACGACCGGAGTTTCGATATCGTCCTGAATGTGGAATCATCCCATTGTTATGGGTCCATGTCGGATTTCCTTGCGCAGGTCAAGCGTGTCCTGAAACCGGGCGGATATTTCATGTTTGCGGACTTTCGTAACCTTGAACAACTCGATGAGCTTGAAGAACAACTTGAACGGACTGGGATGCGCCGCATCACTCATGAGAACATAACTCCCAATGTGATCAAGGCTCTGGACGCTGACCATGCCCGCCGGTTCGCGCATATCCAGCGCGGTGTTCCGAAAATGCTACACAAGTTACTACGGGAATTTGCCGGGAATAAAGATACTTGGATTTACAAAGGATTCCAAACCGGCGATATTGTCTATCAGAACTTCTTGTTACAAAAAGTCTGATCGTACATTAAAAGTCGTTGTAAGAGTAATTTTTCAAAAAGAATGGAGAAATAGAAGGGTAGGATCATTAACAATGAGAAGCAATTCTTAATTATTTATCTCGATGATATTGGCGTACCATTCACACAAAGGAGAACTGTCAGGTTCTTTTGGCAATGTCTGTATGGGTAGGTCTAGCGCTCTAAATAGTTTTTGATTACTAATAATTTCCCCTATGTGAGAAGGTTTACTTCGGTCTTTCAAAAATCTCGAGTTTATTAACTATTGTAGGAAAAGACAAATTGGCAGCGGTGTAAGGATGGGAAGGACTTAAGGGACCTACGTAAAAGAGCTACTATACGCACATCGAACAACTACTGCTGCGTGCCTTGCAAAAGTGAACCAGCGTTCGTCGGTTTGGCTGACACCTGCACTCCCTGGCACCGCCCGCCAGATCGTCCCGATGTTCTTACAGGAGGGCAGGTGAGCAGCAGGTGCAAGTGTTTGCAGCACCCGCCGCACAAATCCTGATGTACCTAGGACGATGTGGCACGGATTCAGGAGCATTACTCATACCACACCGAATGTGGTACGGTGTAACCCGGAGGTCAGTGGTTCGAATCCACTCCCCGCTACTATTTTCCAGACGGCCAGCAATGGTCGTTTTTGGTTTAAACATGCGTTAATTCCTTGAACTATTTAATTGAGAAGAGAGTTTATTATTGATTACTTATGACTCTCTTCTGGAGATAGATCAAGATTATCATTCCTGTGATTTCAAAGCAATATACCAATATCGGTAGGTTTTTAACCTGTCAACCTATCCAAATGGATAGGATTTGGGTCGAGATGCTTGTTAACAAAGTGTTTTTGAAGCCTGATTTGTAGCCCGAGTGTTGGTATAAAATAATAAGTGGGATTCTGCTTCACAGTAGCATAGGAGGGGTAAATGAAAACGTTATTTAATACCATCTTAGTCATTTGTTTATCCATGCAAGGTCTCTTCGGTGCAATACCCAACAATCCAAATTCAAGCAATAGTTTTCCTCTCAATCAAATCCCCGATTCATTTCCAATTAGTGAACCCGTACCGCTTCTTTCTACCTTATTGGCAAATCAGGCTGATGATAAAAATGAGAAGACCACAATCAGCATTAAAGCCAACCCGCAATTGATTATTCCAGGCGTTCCCATCTCTATTGAATGGACAGTTAATGGCTGGGCAAATGTCAGTGGAAAGTCTGATCTGAAAGCAGTAATTCAATTCCCCAATGATGTAAAAACAAACGAAATCTCTCCAGCGATCACCACTGCTTATGATCGTTCAACGATGGGACTTCCGATTACCACTGCGGCAGGAAAAACCAGCTTCAGCGTGGAATCAACCACCAAAGCACCCTTTTTGGTAGACGTCAGTATTAATGCGGGCTCAACCTCTTATGCTGCCAACTCCATTCTACTCACCAAGCCAACACTTGAAGCAGTAGTTGGGAAAGATAACCATCTGGTGAGCAAAGATGGTAAAGTCACTCTCGACTTCTCGACAAAGGTGCTTTCGGAATCGCTCTATCTGGATGTCCGTGACCCCAGCCCGTCCAGCATTGCTGGCTATTCCATGAGTGGCAGGCCGGTCGAAATAGTGGCAGTTGGTGAGACGAGCAAGAAGAACGTCAACCAGTTCAGCGATTATTTCACCCTTACCATGAAATATGATACGGATGATATTTACGGTGGTTCAGAGGATGATCTCTCGATCTATTACTACGATGAGGCAATAAATGACTGGTATCCTTTACCAACTACGGTCAATAAGGCAAGTCACACACTCACTGCCCAGGTGAACCATTTAACCGTTTTTGATTACAAAGCCAATACCTGGCAAGCCTCGAGACTGCCCACCATTGACCAGGCGCAGGTCTCCGGCAACACCGGTGCCGCCACTTACCAGATGTCTTTTTGGTTACCCCCTGCCCCCGGCGACTTTTCTCCATCTCTTTCGCTAAACTACAACAGCCAGATCGTGGACAGCTCCACCGCCTTCACCGAAGCCAGTTGGGTTGGCGCGGGTTGGTCGCTGGATACGGGCTTCATTGAGCGCAACATGCATGGCACGAACACCGATCTGAGCGATGATACCTTTCAGTTAATCCTGGGAGGGGTGAGCAATACCCTGCTGCCCATTAGCGCCTCCGGAACAGTGACGACCTACGCCACAGCTGAAATGAATTACTGGTCGATCAAGTTCGATTCTTCCACCAATGCCTGGACGCTCAAAGACCAGGCGGGTACCACCTATGTATTTGGCTTTCAGACCAAGACCAACGCCTCCAATGCCTGTGTGACCAATTCTGCCGATCTGACCCTCACCTGGCGCTGGTCACTTTCTTCCGCAACAGACAAGTTCAGCAATGTGATCAATTATGCCTATGTAAATCATAAGAAAACCAGCGCTTCCACCTGCCTCAACCAGGTAGCGGTTTATCCCACCTCCATCACTTACCCCAACGGGCATTACCGCGTTGATTTCGTCCTTGAGACGCGCTCAGATTATCAAACGGCATGGGAAGCTAACGATTCAAAGGTGTTTTTCCAGTATCAACGCCTGGATAAAATCCTGGTCAAGAATAACCCCAGCGGCACCACCTGGAATACCATCCGCCAGTACGACTTTACTTATTCAGCGGGTACCACCAACCAGATCTACCCAGATTTTACCTGGACCAAAGGTGCACGCACCAGCACCCTGATAGGTGTACAGGAGATCAGCGGCGATGGTGCAGCCAATTTGCCCGCCACCCAGTTCACCTATTCGGACAAGATGCACCTGACCAAGGTGGACAATGGTCAGGGAGGTTCAGTCACCTTTGCCTACGAACGCTGGACCTACCTGGATGATGAAAACGATGACCTGTGGTCCCTGTACACGGTCTTTGGCGTGGATGAATGCACCAGTACCATCGGCACCTCCTGGTATGCCATGTCTGGTTATGGCACCACCAAATGCGAAGCCAATATGCTGCAAATCGATAAACGCACCTCTTCGGTTGGTGTGGGGCTGCGTGCTTTTCCACAGAACATCATCAAGCAAGGTGCACAATACCGCCTGTACATCATGGTGCGCAACATCTATGCAACCACCAGCGTGGAGTGGGGCTTTACCGATCCCAACAATAACCGCGATATTGAAGGGCGCGCTACCGGTATCGGTACCACCCTGACCGAGTTCGAGGTAGGCGGGGAGATGGCGGTAAATCTGAATCCGCTCACCACCAAGTTCATCATCGAATGCGATAATTGCTACGTCAAAAAAGTGCAGTTCATGATGATGCCGCTCTTTTACCGGGTGACCAGTAAAACCGTGACGGATTCTGCCACCTCTACCAGTGGCGCCTACACTTATTCCTACAACGATGGCGCAGCCAACGATGTCATCCATTCCGAAGCGCAAACCCGTACGGGTACCAAGTACACGCCTATTCTGCGGGAGTACCGCGGTTTTGCACAGGTTCGGGTAACCAACCCGGATGGGCTGTCGACTACCACCTGGTACCACCAGGGAGACCAGTTATACGGCCGTCCCTACCGCACGCTTACCAGTACCCTGGATGTTTCCGATGAGTTTTCCACCCTCGATACAGCCAAATGGAGTTTCAGCCATGCTTCCACGCGGCAAACGATTGGCTTCAACCTGGCGCAGGAACAATGGCTCAAATCCACTTCCACCATAGCCGACTGGTCTACCGTGACCAACCGCGCCAGTTATTCGCTGACCAATGGCGATTTTGTATACACCCAGTTCCAGGTTTCCGGCGCCTCCACCCAGGCGAAACTGGGGGTGGAAAATGCCAGCGGCGATTTCTTTGGCGTTTACGCCGTCCCCAACGGCAGCTCGCACGATTTGAAGACACGCGTAACCAGCGGTGGTTCCAGCAGCGATACCCTGCTGATGCCCGCAGGCACCTTCAAACGCGACACCTGGTATATGCTGATGGCCTTTGTGGATGCCAACGATGGCTTTCACCTGCGTGTTTGGGAGAAGTACAATCCCGCCAATTACGCCGAGTCTTCCAGCAGCAGCCTCAACGGCTCCACCTCCTGGCGCTTTACCAATAAGGTCTACAACGGCACCGTGCTGATGGATTCATATGCTGAAGGGATCCCCTACGCCGAGACCGAAACCACCTATACCTCCTCCGTGTTGTACGACACGCTTTCGAACAGCATTCCCAACCTTACTTCTCTCACCAACTACGTGGATCTGCAGGTGAACTGGTCTACCCCAGCCACGGCGACCTCGCGCCTGTTCGACCGCGATTATTCCTTTAGCGGTACGCGTACCTCCTTTGACTACAACACCACCGACCAGGGCGGCACGCAATACGGCAACCTCACCCGCACGGTGGAGTCTGCCTGGAACGGCAGCGGTTGGGAGGACTACCGCGCCAAACTGACCCAATTCTATCCCAATGCCACCAGTGCACTCACCACCCTGCCCGCACGCGAGGTGCTTTTGGATTGCGCCTCCGGTTGTGATTTCTCCAGCACGAGCGGAAAACTGGCAGAAACCCTTTACCTGTACGATAACCAGAACACTTACAACACCGCGCCATCCAGCGGCAAGCTGACCGCCACCCGAGCCTGGGTGGACGACAGCGGACAATACGCCCAGAGTTCCTATGCCTATGATTCTTATGGCAACCAGACTGGGGTCACCACCTATAGCGGCTACGCGGGTGCCAGCAGCGCACCCGGCAGCGGTGCCAGAACCACTTCCGCCACCTACGATACTTATTACAATACCTATGCCCTCAGCAGCACCAACGCGCTCAACCAGACCACCCAAACCGCCTATGATTACACCAAAGGTGTGCCCACCAGTGTAACGGATGCCAACAATGTGACCACCACTGCCACCTATGATGCCTTTGGGCGCACGCTCAAGGTGATCGCTCCAGGAGACAGCGATGCCTCACCCACCCTGGCGTTGACCTACTACGACACGCGCATTCCCTTCCAGGTGAACTTGAACCAGAAAGTGAACTCATCCGGTGCGGCTATCCGCCTGGCGTACTTCTACAGCGGGTTGGGGCAATTAATCCAGAAGCAGGGCATCGGCGCCGTGGTGAACGGTTCCCAGGTGAATACCGTCACCGACACGAAATATGATAGCTTGGGCAGGCAGGTGAAGGTAACAGTTCCCTATACAAGCACATATAATGCCTCGCCTTCTTTCATCAGCCAGACCTTTACGCAGGCGTTCACCCTGAACCAGTATGATGTTTATGGACGCCTCACCTCTTCGGCAGCACCCAACGGCAACACCGCCAGTTACGCTTACAACGACCTGATCACCAGTATCACAAATCCAATGAACCAGGTGACCGCCACGATCAATGACACCTGGGGACGGGTGATCAGCGTGGATGAACCCGCCGGTCCTGACCTTACCTATGCCTACAATACGCTGGATCAGCTGGTGAACGTGGAAAAAGGCAGTGGCATGGATGCCACAACCATCAGCGTTTCTTATGATCATGCCGGACGTAAAACTGCCATGAGCGACCCGGATATGGGTGACTGGGCGTATGCTTACGACGCCGCTGGCAATCTGGTGAGCCAATCTGATGCGCGTGACTGCGCCACCACCTTGAGCTATGACCTGCTCAACCGCCTGACCGGTAAGACCTTCAGCGGGGCAGATGCCTGCGATACCACCGCAGCTATCACTTACAGCTACGACAGTGGTACTAATGGTATCGGCCATCGCACGGGAATGAGTGACGGTACCGGATCCACCGCGTGGGCATACGATAATCGCGGCCGCACCAGCAGCGAGACCAAGACCATCGACAGCAACACCTATACCACCACTTGGAGCTACAACTCCGCAGATTTACCGCTGACGCAGACCCTGCCGGACGGCGAGGTGCTCACCTATGGCTACGACAGCCAGGGCGCGCCCATCACCCTGACGGGCAGCAATGGCAGCAGCTTTACCTACGTGAAGAACGCCTGGTATGATGAAGCCGGGCGGGCGACCAACCTCAAGTTGGGAGACAGCAGCGGTAACGCCATAATCACAAAGCAGTATGGCTATTACAGTTGGAGCACAGCCACCAATGGCGGCAAGCTGCACACGCTGCTCACCACCAACATTGCCAGCGCCACCCTGCAGAACCTCACGTATGCCTACAACGCCAATGCCAATATCACTTCCATTGCCGATGCGCGCGCGGGAGAGACCTCCACCTTTACCTACGACGCGCTCAACCGCCTGACCGCCAACACGGTAACGGACAACGGCAATGTAACCGTCTTCAGCGAAAGCTTTGCCTACAACGCAGACAACGGTACCCTTGCCAGCAAGAACGGGCTTGCCTTCAGTTACGATACCGTCCACAAGCACGCGGTGGCTGCCTATGATGATGGCAGCTACAGCTACGACGCCAACG
>CAZAAJ010000081.1:0-11923 GCA_964483135.1 uncultured Anaerolinea sp.
AATCACGTACATACCCAATTTTGTATGTTATGGAAAAATAATTGTCGAATTAAAAGCGTCAAAAGATTTAACCGATGATTTCCGTGCCCAACTCCACAATTACTTGCGTATGTCAGGCTTAAAACTGGGTTTACTTGTTAACTTTGGGCACACTCCAAAAGTGGAAATTGAACGGATAATTCACTAATTTCATCTGGTTTTTGTTATTAGTTTTTGTTATTAGTTTTTGTTATTAGTTTTTGTGTTTTTTTGGGTTTTTTGGTTTCTACTTTTCAGTGTTTTCAGTGTATTCAGTGGTTATTAATCTACTTAGGCCAGATGAGCCACAAGACCAGTGTAGAAACCAACCCCGTGAGCACCCCGCCCACCACCTCGATCGGGGTGTGCCCGAGCATCTCCTTTAGGCGTTTCTGGTCCGCCAGTGGCGCTTTGGTAAGCGCGAACCACTCGTCCACCAGTTTGTTCAATGCCTCGGCGTGGTAACCAGCTTCACGGCGCACCCCCGCCGCGTCATAAATGATGATCATCGAGATGGCAATTGCCAGCGCGAACAACGGCTGGTCAAAACCGCCGAATAACCCGATTGCCAGCGTGGTGGCGGTCATGGTAGCCGCGTGCGAACTGGGCATGCCGCCGGTGCCAAACGCCAGGGCGAAATTCAACTTGCGGTGAAGAATGTAAAAGATGGGGATCTTCAAGAGTGACGACAACAGCCATCCTGCAAAACAGCAGATCAACTCGGGGTAATTGACCAGTGACAGCATTTACTGCTCTCCCTTTTCGCCGGCGATCCGGTTGTCAGTCAATTCACGGATTTTGAGCTCGGCGTTATCCAGCAGCGCCCCACAAAAATTCGCCAGCACCTGCCCGCGTTCGAACAGCCGCATCGTCTCCTCCAGCGTCTTTTGCTCGGATTCAAGCGAAGCGACGATGGATTCAAGTTCGTTGAACGCCTGTTCATAGGTCAATTCTGCCACGGGTTTTGGGGTCTCGCTCATTTTTCCTCTCCTTCGCTCTCGCTGCCTGGCACGGAGATCACCCGCGTCAGAATCGTACCATCTGAAATTTTGACGTCTACAACTTCATCCCGGGTCACCTGCCTGACGCTTGCCACCACCTGCCCTGCCGTGTTGGTCACAATGGCATACCCACGCTGAAGTACTGCAAACGGGTTCAGAGCGTTCAATCGTTTGGCCAGTCCCAGGGCTTCACTTCGTTTAAATCGGAAGCTGTTGCCCAGGCTGGATTCCAGCCGGAAAGACAGGTCATCCAGTCGCTGGCGGTCATTGCGGATCATCCACTCCGGCGAAGCTTTCTCTATGCGGTGCCGCATCCCGGTCAACTGGGTGCGCGTATCCTGGAATACTGATTGACAGGCATACACCAGCCGGCTTACCTCGCCCTGTAGTAAACCTTTCAATTCCTCGCGGTCAGGTACCGCCAGTTCAGCCGCGGCGGTAGGGGTCGGTGCGCGCAGGTCGGCGGCAAAATCTGAGAGGGTGAAATCGATCTCGTGCCCGATGCCGGTGATCACCGGGATTTCTGAAGCGGCAATGGCTCGAACAACGCTCTCATCATTGAACGCCCACAAATCTTCCATGGAACCGCCTCCGCGCGCCACCAGGATGAGATCTGACTCCCCTTGCTCATTCAGGCGCTGCAACGCGTTGACGATCTCCCCCGGAGCGGCATCCCCCTGCACAGCACAGTGCGCCAGGATCACCTCCACCAGCGGATAACGCCGGCGCAGCACGTTGAGAATATCCTGCAGTGCAGCCCCGGATGCCGAGGTGACAATGCCGATCACATTGGGATACTCGGGCAGTGGCCGCTTGCGTGCCGGGTCGAAAAGACCTTCTGCTTCCAATTTCGCTTTCAAGCGCAGGTATTCCCGGTAAAGCGCCCCTTCGCCTGTCAGCCGAACCGCGTCAACATACAATTGGTATTGTCCGCCCTGCTCGTAAAGACCAATGTAGCCGTGTGCCTCGATCTGGGCGCCGCTCTGCAGGAGCGCCTGGATGCGCATGGCAGCGGACTTCCACACCACGCAGCGCAGGGTGGATGTGGCATCCTTTAGTGTAAAGTAAATATGCCCGGATGCCGGCTTTGAAAGCGTGGCGATCTCGCCCTGCACCCACAGGTCCGAGAGGATCTCATCGCTTTCCATCAACTCGCGCAGGTAGCGGTTGATGTCACTGACCGACATGGATTGGGGGACAAACAGGGAGGACTGCTGCATACCCTTGAATATAGCATATTTTGGCTTCGACCTCCTGCGGCCCGGGTAAAAAAGTGTAGAATTAGGATATTAAACGGAAGGATGGGATCATGGATAACCTCTGGTCACCCTGGCGCATGAAATACATTAGCGGGGATAGCAACCCGGGCGGGGAGTGCGTTTTCTGCGCTTCGCCTAAAATGGCAGATGACCCTTCGAATCTGGTCGTCCACCGCGGGGAAAAAGCCTACGCCATCCTCAACCGCTTTCCCTACACCACTGGTCACTTGATGGTCGTGCCATTCCTGCATGTGCCCTCCATTGAGGATCTCACCCCCGCCACCCGCGCGGAGATGATGGAAATGGTCAGCCAGGCGTTGGGGGTGCTGCGCGAGGTTTACCACACGGACGGATTCAACGTTGGCATCAACATGGGGTCGGCTGCCGGCGCAGGCATCACCGAGCATGCGCACATTCATATCGTGCCGCGCTGGGGCGGCGACACCAACTTCATGTCCACCATCGGCGAAACGCGCGTGCTGCCTGAGGAACTGGAAGAATCCTTCAAGCGCATTTCGAGTGTATGGCTTTGAGTTCACTCTTTTATACGAGCGGGAAGGGTAAGGGATTTCTATGTCTGAAGCATTGGTAAAAGACTATTACACAAGCCAGGTCCAAAAAGAATGGCGGCGCTTGATCAGGGATGCCTACCACCGCCTGGAATTCGATACTACCTTGCACTTCCTGGAGAAATACCTGCCCAAGGAAGGGTTGATCCTGGATGCCGGCGGAGGACCGGGACGCTACACGGTTGAACTGGCCAAAAGGGGATATGAAGTCGTCCTGCTGGACATGACCCCTGCGAATTTAGCCTTTGCCAAACGCCGCATCCGGCGCGCAAAGGTGAAGAACAGGGTCAAAAATGTTGTCGAAGGTTCTATAGTTGACCTGTCCCGTATCGCGGATGATGAATTCGATGCCATCATTTGCCTGGGAGGTCCGCTATCACACATCGTGGACGATGAACAAAGAGACCGGGCGATCAACGAGCTGATCCGCGTCGCCAAACCGGGCGCACCGATTTTCGTCTCGGTGATGAGCCGCCTGAGCTTGCTGGTCGTTGAGTTAACCCTTTTCCCGGAAGAGATCGAACTGCCCCACTTTAAACAAATACGAGATACCGGCAGCTATGATGGCGCTCACGGCTTTACCGCCTGCCATTTCTACCTGCCGGAGGAATTTCGCGCGGCATTTGAGAACAAAGGGGTCGAGGTGCTGGAAATGGCGGGACTGGAGGGCATCAGTTCCAATCACCGCCGCAAGTTGAACAAGCTCGCCAAGGAGCCGGAGCGCTGGAAGATCTGGATGGAGACGCATTACCAGACGTGCACGCACCCCTCGGTGGTGGGCACAAGCGAGCACATGCTGATGGTTTGCAGGAAGAAATAAGGGGATGCGAAGGTAACCAATGGATAATTCGCTCGATACCCCGCTCGGGAAGATCACCCTGCGGGCTGCCCGTGAAGGTGACCTGGAGACTTTCCGCGAGCTGCGCCTGGAAGCTCTGCGGGAGAACCCCGCTTCCTACGGCTCAGACTACGCCGTCCACAAAGCCCAGCCCAAAGAGTTCTGGGTTGGACGGTTGCCTATTGGCAGTAAAGATGGCAAGGTCTTTTTCGCTACCCATAAAAATGAATTGATCGGCATGTGCGGTATCATGCTGGGAACTTCGCCCAAGACCCGTCACAATGGCACCATTGTTAGCGTGTATGTAAAACCGGATTGGCAGGGGCAGCACATCGCCCGCGAGTTGATCGAACTGTGCGCCAATTGGGGGCGTGAGCAGAGGGTAAAGCTGCTCAAACTGGCGGTGGTCGCCAACAACGCCAGCGCAATCCGCTGTTACACTGGCATCGGGTTTTCCGTCTACGGCGTTGATCCGCAGGCGATCTGTTATGAGGAAAAATATTTTGATGAATTGCTGATGTCCCGGCATTTAGATTGACGTAAATATTTTAAGTCCGGGTCTCACTGGCCTTAATTACTAAATTTCCAATATGTGTTTTATCAATCCCTACAAAAATTAACCCTTGCGGGTGATTACCAAATAGGTATTCTCTCACATGGACACTCGCGCGAAGGGGATTATGATTGTCTATCATAAGAAGCGAGAATTTACTAACAAACCATGACCTCGAACAATAATCTTTCTTTTACCAGTCAAGCGAGCAGCGTACATACCACCCACCCGCTGATCCAGTTGCGCGGGGTGACCCGGGCATTTAAAACCGCCGAGGAGGATTTTTACGCCCTGCGGGGTATTACCGTAGACGTATATCCCAATGAGTTCCTGGGCATCATCGGCAAATCCGGCGCTGGAAAATCCACGTTGTTGAACATGATCACCGGCATCGACCACATCACCTCAGGCGAGGTGTTTGTTAACAACAATGGCACTGTTACCTCGGTGCACGAACTCAGCGAAGACCGGCTGGCGTTGTGGCGCGGGCAGACCCTGGGAGTGATCTACCAATCCTTCCAGCTGCTCCCCATGTTAACCCTCATCGAGAATATCACCCTGCCCATGGACCTGTGCGGGCTTTACCAGCAGAAGGAAAGCCGTGAGCGTGCCTTTGAGCTTTTACGAATGGTCGAACTCGAAGAGCACGCCCAAAAACTGCCCAAGTTCATCTCAGGCGGGCAGCAGCAGCGCGTGGCGATAGCCCGTGCCTTGGCTAATGACCCTCCCATCCTGGTGGCGGATGAGCCAACCGGCAGCCTCGATTCCGTCACCTCCGATCACATCTTCGGGGTATTTGAGCGGCTAAAAGAACAGGGCAAGACCATCATCATGGTCACCCACGACAAGGGGCTCTCCCCGCGTTTCACGCGCACGCTGATCCTGCAGGATGGTGAGATCGTCTCAACTGCTGCCATGCTCAATCCTGGAGAACAACGGTGAACCGGATGGTCAGCGTGCCTCCCCCCATGATCCAATTGCAGCAGGTTGAAAAGACCTTCAAGAACACTGCCGGTACCTTCCGGGTATTAAAAGGGATTGACCTCACTTTAACCCGGGGAGAGTTTATTGCAGTGGTCGGCAAATCCGGCAGCGGCAAATCCACCCTGCTCAACATGGTGACCGGCATCGACCACCCCACCGGGGGACAGGTGATCGTCAATGGCATGAATGTACACGAAATGAACGAGAGCAAACGCTCCCTCTGGCGCGGCAACAACCTGGGGATCGTCTTCCAATTCTTTCAACTGCTGCCGATGCTCACCCTGCAGGAAAACATCATGCTGCCCATGGATTTCGTAAAGAAGTATGACTTTGATGATCGACCAAAACGGGCGATGGATTTATTAAAGATGGTCGGGCTGGAAAAACAGGCGCACAAACTTCCCGCCGCAGTTTCCACCGGGCAGCAGCAAAGCGCTGCCATTGCCAGGGCGCTGGCTACCGACCCGCCGGTCATTGCTGCGGATGAACCCACCGGCAACCTGGACTCCCGCTCCGCTGAGGTGATCATCGACCTGTTTGACAACCTGGTCAAAAACGGCAAGACCATCATCATGGTCACGCACGATCCATCACTGACCGAACGGACTTCCCGCACGGTCATCATCTCGGATGGCGAGCTCATCAACGAAACTGTGGCCAATTGCTTTGTGCATTTATCACATCATCAACTGTTGGACATTACCCGCCAATTGGAGACTTTCAGCTATCCACCCGGAACAACCATACTCAAACAGGGACAGGATGTTGAACATTTCTTCATGATCGTCAGTGGAGAGGTGGAGATCAACCTGGTCAGCGATAGTGGAAAAACAACCACCATCACCCGCCTCGGTTCAAACCAGTATTTTGGCGAAATTGAGCTGCTCAGCGGCGGGCAGACGATTGCCAGCGTGCGTGCCTCACCGAGTGGCCCTGTCGAGCTGGCTGCCATCAACCGCCGTACATTTATTGAGTTGGTCAAAGGATCCCCGCTGACCGAAGAAGCCCTCAGCAGGATCGTCCGCCTGCGGTTGGCGGAAAACAGGTTAGCAAGGGAAACCAGATGAGAAGAGAAAAGGGATTAAGACAAACATGATGCGCCCGCGCTGGCGAAAGGTATTGCACGACCTGGTGAACAGTTTCTCAAGAACTGTCCTGGTTGTGGTATCCATCGCCGTTGGCGTTTTCTCCATCGGGGTGATCGTTGGCGCGTATGTCATCATCTCAAATGATATGAGCGTCAGCTACGAAGCCAGTAACCCGATGAACATCGACCTGCGTACTGCCCCGTTTGATAATAACGTGGTCAACGACATTCAGAATGTCCGCGGGGTCAAAGAAGCGGAAGGGCGCAGAGTCTTCACCACCCGTGCCCGGGTGCAGGGGACAGACCAATGGGTGACCATCAATGTCATCGCCATTGATAATTTCTCCAAAATGAAGATCAACCTGCTGAATACCGATTCTGGAACCAATGTGCCGAAGACCAAGCAGGTGGTGCTTGAACGAAAGGTCCTCGAGGGGTTGCAGGTCTCGGTTGGTCAAACGCTCGAGATTGAGCTGGAGAATGGATCCATTAAGACCCTGCCGGTAGTTGGTCTTGTGCAGGATCCTTCCACCGCTGCCGGCGATTTCCTGGCGAATCCGTTCGCCTACATCACAACCGACACCCTTCCCTATCTCGATCAACCTCAGACTTTCAACCGGTTATTTGTCACCCTTTCCGAGAATCCGAATGATGTAGAACACTTGGGCTCAATGACCGCCACGATTCGCGACAAAGTGGAAAAGAACGGGGTGATCGTGGCGCGCTCGCGATTCGGCAAGTCAAACGAACACCCCATGGCGTCAACCGTCAAAGCGATACTGGGGATTCTGCTTGCGCTTGGGATTTTGATCCTCTTCCTGAGCAGCTCGCTGATTGCCAATACCCTGGCAGCGCTGATGAACCAGCATCTCCGTTACATCGGGATAATGAAACTGATTGGGGCGCGTAGAAACCAGATCCTGCAGATGTATTTTGTATTGATCCTGGCTTTTTGTGCCATTGCCCTGTTGATTGCCGTCCCCCTGGGAGGCCAGGGGGCTTACGCATTATCGGCGTTCATTGCTAAACAGATTAACTTTGCGCTGCTTGGTTACCGGATCGTCCCACTTGCCCTGGTCATCCAGATCGCGGTCGGTGTGATCGTTCCGTTGCTGGCGGGGTTGATCCCTGTTTTGTCCGGCTCCCGGATCTCCGTGGTTCGGGCGCTTAGCGAAGACCGTCTGCGCGAGGAGACAAAACTCCCTGCCCACCTGGTCAGGAGTGAGGCGATCATCGATAAACCCAGGCACACCTTGGCGGGAACATTGAAAAAACTGGGCATTCAAATCCCGCGTCCTTTGTTGATCTCGATGAGAAATACATTCAGGCAAAAAGGGCGCCTGGTGTTGACTTTGTTCACTTTGACCATGTCGGGAGCAATCTTCATTGCTGTGTTTAACGTGCGCGTTACCCTGCACGACTATGTAGACCATATCGGGCAATACTTCCTGGCAGATGTGACATTGGATTTTGACCGTCCGTACCGCCTTAACGAGATCATCAGCAAAGCAGAGCAGGTTCCCGGGGTAGTTTCCGCGGAAGGATGGGCGTATGCAAGTGCTGAAATGCTCTACCCGGATGATACGCTGGCTGACAACATGACGATCCTGGCACCCCCGGGGGACAGTAAACTGGTTTCTCCCACGCTTATATCCGGCCGTTGGATCCAGCCCGGTGATGAAAAAGTCCTGGTAGTGAGCGAAGGCATCTATAATAAATTCCCTGATATCCAACCCGGGGATCCAATCCGGGTGAAGATCAACGGGGAAAAGGAAGATTGGGTACTGGTGGGTGTTTTCAAATTTGTCCCGCAGGAAGGGACGATTGCCTACGGAACCTATGAATATATCTCGCGCATCACGCACATGAATAACCGCACCTTTACCTACCGCATACTGCTGGATAAACACGATAAACCCTACCAGCAGAAGGTCAGTGCGATTTTAGACACTTTATTCCGCGACCAGGGTTACCATGTCAGCCAGGTTCGAACAGGGGATTCCTCTTTACGAAGCGCATCCGAAAGCCTTGATATCCTCATTACCTTCCTGCTGATCATGGCGCTGCTCACTGCCCTGGTGGGCAGCATGGGGTTAACTGGAACCATGGGGATGAATGTGTTGGAGCGCACCCGTGAAATTGGGGTTATGAGATCCATCGGCGCGGTTGACAGCGTGATCATGACTTCCGTGATCGTTGAAGGCATGGTGATTGGCGGCATCTCATGGGTGCTTGGGGCAATCCTCTCCATCCCGTTCACTTACCTGCTCTCGGATATCGTCAGCGTGGCGATCTTTAGTTCACCTATTTCTGTCTTGTTCACCTTTGCCGGATATGCCATCTGGTTTTTGGTGGTCCTGGTTCTTTCAGCACTGGCAAGTTACCTTCCAGCCCGCAATGCGGCGCGCCTCACCATCCGTGAAGTGCTAGCCTACGAATAGTAAATTGATTGAGGAGTACAAAATGAAAAAACGATTGTTCTACCTGGTGATTTGCTCAATGGTTATCTTCATGCTGGCAGGTTGCAAAAACAACACCGCAGCTACGGCGGAACCAACTCCCATCGCGGCAACTAACGCGGTTGTGGTTGAAGGTCATTTTGCCCCGCGTGAAAACCTCTATCTCTCATTTTTGTCACGTGGAAGGATTTCCGAGATCCTCGTAAAACAGGGAGACCTGGTAACACAAGGTCAGGCATTGATCCGCCTGGGTGACAGTGAGCAAGCGGTTGCAGCAGTGACCGCTGCAAAACTTGAACTCACCTCCGCGCAGCAGACCATGGATGCATTTCTCAGGACTGCAGATCTCAATCAAGCGCAGGCAAAACTAACGTACATCAATGCCCAAAAAGCAAGGATAGACGCCCAGCTCATCTGGGACCGACTGGATCAAAAAAGCATTCAAACCAGCATTGATAACGCGCAGGAGACTGTCGACAACCTTAAAACCGATCTTGATACCGCGCAGCAGGAGTTTGACAAGGTCAAGGACAAACCTGCTGATGATACTGAGCGCATCAATGCAGAAGATAAACTAAAGACCGCCCAAACCAACTATGACGACGCGGTACGCCTTCTGCTCATCCAGACCAACCGGCTGGATATTCCCAGGGCCAACCTGGATTCCGCTGTGGCGACCGCTACTGAAGCAGAGCGGGCGTATAACAACTCCCTGGATGGACCCGATAAGGACAAACTTGCCCTGGCGCAGGCTCGCCTGGATAATGCCCTTGCCCAGGTGGCGGCTGCACAAAAAGCGCTGGACAATTACGAGTTGAAAGCCCCGTTCGATGGGATCGTCGCGGATATCAATGTATCACTGAACCAGCTGGTTGGACCCGAAACCTGGGCCATCGTCGTCATCGATCCCGGAGAGTGGTTTGTAGAGACCAGCGACCTGACGGAATACGAGATCGTAGGAATTGAGCTTGGAGATACTGCGAATCTCACCGTTGATGCCATGCCCGGCGTCACATTGACCGGGGTTGTTGATCGAATTGACCTGGCACCCAAGCTGCAGGCAGGGGATGTGATCTATACCGTTCGCCTAAAGGTAAATGAGCCCGATCCGAAAATAAAATGGGGAATGACCGTTGAAGTTACGTTTCCATAAAAGTAATCGATTATCACTAACAAAAAAGCATCTGTATCTCACAGATGCTTTTTATCATTATTTCAGCAGTTCTTCCAGGATCTTCCTTGCCAGCGCCGCGTCCGCCTGCCCGCGCATTTTTTTCATCACCGCGCCGGTGAACCAGCCGATGAGCGTCACCTTGCCGGCCTTGTAACTCGCCACCTCGTTGGGGTTCTCTACCAGCACTTCCTGGCATACCTTGCGGATGGCGCTATCGTCGCTCACCTTCGCCAGTCCCCCCTCAACCACGATCGCCTGCGGGGTTTTACCGGTCTGCTGCACTTTGGTCAACAGCGTACGCCCGGTGGTGATGTTCACCGTGCCGGCATCCACCAGCTTCAATATCTCCGCCAAAGCCATGGGGGTGAGCGCCATCGTTTCAGGGTCAAGCCCCTGCTCGTTGATCATGCGCAGGACTTCATTCATCAACCAGTTGGAAACCTTCTTCGGGTCACCGCTATAAACCTTTACGGTAGTTTCAAAATAATCCGATAACTTGCGCTCGCCGGTGAGAATCTCGGCGTCATATTCCGGCAGCCCGTACTGGGTGATAAATCGCTCGCGCCGCGCCAGCGGCAGCTCGGGGAACCCATCCAATATTGCGGTTTTCCATTCCGGCGTCAGCTTCACCGAAAGCAGATCCGGCTCTCTAAAGTAGCGGTAATCAGCTTCGGTCTCTTTGGAGCGCATCTTCTTGAGCGTCTTACTGTCTTCGTCCCATTCGAGCGTCCAGGCTTCAATGCGTTTACCGGCTTCTACTTCGCGGATCTGACGCTCCACTTCCTTTTCAATAGCGTCTTTCACAGCCTCAATGGAATTGACGTTCTTAATCTCACTCCTGGTGTTCAGGACGGTTTCACCTTTTTTGCGAATCGACACATTTGCGTCGCAGCGCAGGTGGGCGCGTTCCATGTTGGCTTCGGAAATGCCGATCCAGCGCAGCAGTTGGCGCAGGCGGATGAGGTACTGCCCGGCTTCCTCGGCACTGCGGATATCCGGAGCGGTCACCATTTCAATCAGCGGCACGCCGCAGCGGTTGAAATCAACCATGCGTTTATTGCCGACCATTTTGGTCTTTCCGGCATCCTCTTCCATATGCAGCTTCCAAATCCCCACGCGGCGGACATACGGCTTGTGGTCAGCGGTCACTGTGCCGGGAATGGGAACATCCATATAACCGCCCTTGCCTATCGGCTGGTCAAACTGGGTGATCTGGTAGCCCTTGGGCAAGTCAGGGTAAAAGTAATTCTTGCGATCGAAAAAGGATACGTCATTAATCTCGGAGTTCATGGCTTTTGCCAGCATCACACCTTTTTCAACCACTTCCTTGTTCAGGATGGGAAGTACCCCCGGCAGCCCGCTGCATACCGGACAAATATTGGTATTGGGGGCATCCTCCCAGGAATCCGCCTTGCAGGAGCAAAAGATCTTGCTCGCCGTGTTGAGCTGGATGTGGGTTTCCAATCCGATGATGGCTTCGTATTCGGTCATAATTCCTCTTATCTAAAAGATTATTCCGATTCCACCTTGACAAGGTTATTAAAAACTTTGTCAAGGTGATTATTAACTAATCTCCGCTTGCAACCAATTCTTGTAATCGACCATTGAGCCGAATAGAGATATGCAATTTTGAGACACACTACGGCTTGATTGTTGTAATCCTATCCACTCACGATAATCTGAAAATTTCCATTCCTCTGCTCTTTGGACAAGATCGGATTTTAAAGGATTTAAATGGATATACTTTATCGTTTCCCGTAAGTAATCATCATTTTCAATAAATCGTTTTTTTACATTGCCTTGAAATAGAGTACCCACTCTGCCGACTTGTTTGTTAACTCCTTGAGTACAAGCATTGAAAACTCGCTGGATGTACCTTGAACCATCTAGAAGTGTATCAACCTTAAGCAATAAATGATAGTGATTTGGCATAAGACAGTATGCAACTAGTTCAATTGGATAATATGGTAAAAAACGAAAT
>CAZAAJ010000082.1:0-11796 GCA_964483135.1 uncultured Anaerolinea sp.
AAGTGACTTTTAACACCTTTCATTAATGACTTTTAACATGGGCTGAGCAGTTACCAATAATTGTTAATAATATCCAATTTGTCACCGATAGAATAGTTAACGAATTGAGAAATGTGCAATTCCAGGACATGCATTGCAGGGATCTTTGAAAAATAGGCCGGATGCCATTTACGGGCAATACATTTATCGACTACTTTGAACTCACGGTCTAGCCATAATACAGTAATGTCAAATCGCATAAAAAACATATGTATTGAGGAATTGATAATACTTTCAGAACTTTCAGATAAAATAAGACCATCATCAGAGGCTAATTCTTTTCGAAACATAAGCCCACAGAACTTTGAAAAAAATGTTGATGCCACTTCTATTTTGATTTTCTTATTGTTCTTGAGGTTTAATAAAGTTACATGTTTTTTCATAAGTACATTATCTCCATGAAAAGTTTATCACGATAAAAGGATAAAATGAAAATTGTCAGTTGGAACGTAAATGGCTACAGGGCAATCTTAAAGAAAGATTTCAAAAAGTCAATCTTAGAACTAAATCCGGATATTCTATGTTTACAAGAGGTTAAGGCAACAGAAAAACAAATTTCCTCGGAAGACCTTAATATCGAAGGTTATTATTTTGTATGGAATGCCGCTGAGCGGTTAGGCTATAGTGGCACCGCAACATACATTAAAAATGAAATTTCACCAGTTGAAATTCGAGTTGGGATTGGCTTGCCTGATTTTGACAATGAAGGAAGAGTAATTTGCACTTCATTAGAAGAATTTGATCTCTATAATATTTATTTTCCTAATGGGCAACGGGGAATGGATCGTGTCGAGTATAAATTAAAGTTTTACGAAAAATTATTAAATATTTGCAACGATAGTCATTCACGAGGAAGAAGCATCATTATTACAGGTGATTTTAATACAGCTCATACAGAAATAGATTTGGCTAATCCCAAAGAAAATGAAAATTATTCGGGATTTTTAAAAGTTGAAAGAGAAATGATTTCAAAATTTCTGGACTCAAATTTTGTCGATATCTACCGGCATAAAAATCCAGAAAAAATCCAATACACCTGGTGGACCTATCGATTTGCTGCCCGAGCGAGAGGAATAGGGTGGCGTATAGATTATTTTTTAGTTTCAAGTGAGTTAGTACCTTTTATAAAAAATATTGAAATTTATGATTCAATTCTTGGTTCGGATCATTGCCCTGTTATGTTAGAAATTTAAGGGAGCATACATGTTTAGTATAATGAATCAAAAGAATAAAAAAGAGGATTAATGCCAAAGCAAAGAATTGTTCTCGTTGATGATCACGAGGTGGTGAGGTTAGGAATAAAGGCTTTATTAGAGCGGCACCCGCATTTTGAAGTGGTAGGTGAGGCTGGCACTGCAAAAGAAGCCATTGAAGTGGTTGAACGCTTATTACCCGATGTAGTACTTATGGACATTCGATTACCCGGAGCCTCAGGGATTGATGCAACAGAGGAGATTACGAATAACTTTCCGGAAATTAAAGTTATTATGCTGACTTCGTTTGCCGAAGATGATATGCTTTTTTCCGCTATTCGAGCCGGGGCTTCCGGTTATGTACTAAAACAAATTGGAGCTGATGATCTAATTAAAGCGATAGAAGCTGTCGGAAGGGGCGAGGCTTTGTTAGATACGGCTGTCACACAAAGGGTTTTTCAAGAGGTAAGACGCGCTGTGAAAGAAGAAGAAGCTTCTGCTTTTATCAATCTATCGACTCAAGAAAAACATGTTTTACTTCTTGTTTCAGAAGGAAGAACAAATAGAGAAATAGCTAAAACATTATTTCTAGGTGAAGGAACTGTACGCAATTATGTCAGCAGCATATTATCCAAACTAGGCGTAAGTAATCGCGCCGAAGCCGCAGCATATGCTGTTGAGCATAGATTGAGGGATTATTTATAAAAAGAACGAAGTAGCGTTGATAGATGTGGAAGAAATATTAGTAAACCAACAATAACACTTAGTAAAGCGCAGATTAAAACTGAAGTGGCAGATACATCTTTGCCAATCTTAACAATAGGGTTGTAATTTTCATCAAGTAGATCAAAAAGTCGCTCAAACACGGTATTTATCGCTTCAAAAATCCAGACGAGACTGATAACAATAAAAATTATCGCCCATTCGAGGACACTTATCTTTAAAAGAATCCCAACGGCTATAGCTAATAATGTAGCAATTATATGGATTCTTATGTTATTCTGTGTTTTCAAAAGATATTTTAGACCATTAATGGCATTAATTAATGAAATCTGAAATTTACGCCGGCTAATCATTTTCCCCTGAAAAAGAAGTGGACTTGATTCCAAGAAGATTTATGGCTTGAAATTGCTTTTGCCACATCTCTCTCTTTTTTGATTCAGTATTGTGATCATAACCCAGCAGGTGTAGAAAACCGTGGATTATGAGTATTGTAATTTCGGTCATTACGGAATGCGCCATTAAATGCGATTGCTTGTTTGCTGTTTCGTAGGAAATAATAATATCCCCAAGATAATGCTCATGAGATTCAGGATTAATTTCTTCAAGCCCAAAAGATAATACATCTGTAGGCAGATCTATTTCACGAAATTTTAAATTTAATCCTTGGATCTCCCTATCTGAACAGATGAGAATTCCAATTCCAATTTTTTCATTCGGAACTAAATTTGATGCCACCAGAGATAATGATGAAACAAGGTCTTTTTTGGAGATAAATTTTATAAATGGTTTTCGAACGTGAATTTCAATCATTAATTTTCTTTTTTTCCAATTCATTTTTTGATTCTGGGTAAATCATCCTGGGATGATGAGTGTTATTGAGTGTAGATATAAATGATTCCTTAATAATTGCCAAATCCTTAATGGTAAGTGGAGAATTCTCCAACTGGCCTTCCTGAAGGCATCGATTAATGACTTTCTCAACAAGGTTGCTCAAATCATCATTATTGTTTGGCAATTCTGCTCTGGCTCTGGCTTCACAACTATCTGCCAACATTAAAATTGCAGTTTCACGGGATTGAGGTTTTGGACCTGGGTATCTAAAATTTGCTTCATTAACCTTTGTTTTATCATTATTATTTTTAGCCAAAGCGCGATTATATGGATATCTCGTGATTTGAGTACCATGATGTTCGAAAATAAAATCTCGAATCCGTGGAGGCAAATGGTATTTATCCGCCAGTTTCGCACCAACAATTACATGTTCAATTATCTTTTTAGCAGTTTCTTCTTCGTCCATATCATCATGTGGATTCAGATAGCCCGGTATTTGATTTTCAATATAAAAAGAAGCGTTTGGCGCCTTACCTACATCGTGATAAATTGTTCCGACACGGGTTAATAACGGGTTGGCTCCTATGGCTTCTGCTGCCATTTCTGCGAGATTACTTACTTGAAGTGAATGTTGGTATGTGCCTGGTGCAGACTGCAATAGATATTTTTGAAGTGGGTGGTCAGGACGGGATAGATCCATTAAGTGCAACGGAGTAGGTAATCCCATTAACTGTGATAATAGATATTGTGTTAATAAGGCGATACTCGCTGAAGCGATACCATTAAGGAACGATACAACACTTAATGTAAGAATACCAATTGAATCTGTCGTTGGATTCGAAAGATGATACGCGAGTATCGATAAAACCCCTGACAAACCAATCGCGATTGCCGAATAAATGAAATTTGTAAATCGCCTGCCCTTTCCAAGTAAGATGGCTGCAAAAAAACTTGTAAAAATATAAAAAATGGTTAATTCTACTGAATTTGACAATCCAAAAGCAGCTAGAATACCTAACGGGAGCGAGAAAACGACAGCGATTTCAAGACTAAATAGCGTGGCTAAAATTAATGAAAATGCAGGAATTGGGAAAAAGTATGGAATTATCGTTCGGTTTGGTACTAAAAACCTTGCTCCGTAAAGAAAAACAATAAAACCTAATATTATGACGGTTATACTTCGTAAATCTTGTAGTAATTTAAGGTTTCTTAATTTGAAATATAGAATTAGAAATAAGGAGGTTAACAATACAATAGCCGCAGATGAAATATAATCTTGTGTTTTTGTTTTGGTTTGGGCAAGACCAAAGATTCTAAGAGCTTCATATTGCTCTTCGGTTACAATTTGACCTCGCGATATAATTGTCTGATTTGTTGCATAGGTTTTAACAACAGGAGGGATGGATTCTTCAGCCAATTGTTGGGCTTTTATTGTTTCTTCTTCAGAAAAAAGACTGTTAGGAAGAATAAATGGGGTTACTAGCGCCTGAACTAACTGGGATTCTTCAGCACTGAGAGAATAGCTAATGTAAGACGGTACGTTCTTCTGGTAATCGGCGACCTGATAATCTCTTATGTTGTTTCGAAGTATTTGTTCAAGTACTTTAACGGATTCCTGTGATACCTGGAGCCATTGAGTATCATCAAGATTCAGCAGAATGGTAGAATTTTCTACTGATAATGGTAAATCTCGAATAATTAATAAATCATTCTTCTTTTCTTCAAGGTTTGAAAAAGAATCTTTTCTGATAGTTTCAATATAATTAATGGATAAATGTAAATTATCGATTTGTGTTCTTGAGATGTTTGGATCAGCTGGAAGGTAGTAAGGTTGAATTGATTTCCGAGCTTCCTCACGGCTTTTTTCAGTAAGAATTTCGCTCGTGTATGTTAAATTCTTTGGTGCAACAATTGTTGATGGAGAGACTTGTCCAATAGATAGAGGGATTGCATCAGGTCGTAAGGCAATAGGCAAAACAAGCGCACCAAAAGAACAAATAGATGCAATAATCGATAGACTTAATCGATAAAATGTTCTTAATTGCGAAGAATTGCGATTTAGATGCATGTATGAGTTACTGGTTACTCAAAAATCTTCGAACTATTAGACTTACTTTATCAGAAGGAGCTTTCCCGGCCAGCAAAGGAAGAACTCCTTTCATCACTTTTCCAATATCTGCTGGAGTTGACGCGCCCGTTTCCAAGACAACCTTCTTTACAAAATTTTCAATTTCACTATCACTTAATTGTTCTGGAAGATATTTTTCCAAAATGGAGATTTCTTTCTCAGTGGTTACAATCAGATCATTCCTTTTCCCCTTTTCAAATTCGACTAATGAATCACGACGAGTTTTTATTTCTTTCTGAATTATGCCAAGCACAGATGTGTCGTCTGCCTGGGCGGACTTTTCTATTTCGTACATTTTTATAGAGGAAATCACCATGCGAAGTGTATTTCGGCCAATTTCATTTTTCGTACGCATTGACTCTAGCAAATCTTGTTCTAATTGATGTTTAATTGACATAATTACTCCTTAATTATCAATTGTAATCATATTGCAGATCTGTTGGAAAAGAGTATCACTTATTCCAGAAATATACATCAATTCAGATAAGTTTTCGAATTTGCCATATTTATCTCGCCAGGCAATAATGCTTTTTGCTTTTACATCACCAATACCAGGCAGAGACTTCAATTCGTCAATTGATGCTTCATTCAAATTTATTGGCGGAAATTCTAGTTTATCTTGGAGATTAATTACACAAATTATTGATTTACTTGAACTCTCCAAATACGGTTCAGTAGAGTCGGAAATAGATACGAAGTTGCGATTGATTTGGGAACTATTAATTATCAATAGAAGTAAACCGGAAAGAAAAATACCTGAAAGGAAACCATAAAAAAAGGTTTTATTATGGTTGTTAGTTTGCTCTTTGGCCATTTTCTAATTCATACATCCGGTCAAATGCCGCGATTGCCACTTCAAGGATGTCATCAGAAGGTTCATTTGTTGTAAGCCTTTGAAGAAACATACCAGGAGAAGAGAGATACTTAAGAATCGGGTGAGAGACATACCTGGAAGAAAAACGCATATACTCATACGCCACCATCACTAATAATGGTAGAAGAACAACCCTGGAGACTAACCGTAGCAATAAACTTGGTATGGGTCCAATTAGTGTGAATAAAACAATAGAGAATATTACTAATATCAAGATAAACCCAGTTCCGCATCGAGGATGGTATAGAGGATATTTTGAGACTTCTCCTGGAATCAAATTGGCACCGGCTTCGTATGCATTTATCGTTTTATGTTCTGCTCCATGATAAGTGAACACCCTGCGAATATCCTTGCTTTTTCCAACGAGCCAAATATATAGGATTATTATGATTAACCTGATTACACCTTCCAATAAATTTGTTGTGAATGGCGTGATTTCAATTGCTTTTTGAAGCAAAGCTGCAATGCCTGTAGGTAATAAGAAAAATAATCCAATTGCAATGGCAAACGAGAAAATCATTGTTAATACCATCGCAGGTCCTTCGATCTTTTCATCTTCTCCAGTCTGAATGTTTGCAGATATTGTGATGTATTTCATACCAAGTCCAAGCGAATCCCATAGAACAATTAACCCACGAAGAAATGGCATTTTTGTTATTTTTGACTTATATAAACCACTTAATTCTTCACTAATAATTTTGATAGAACCGTCAGGCTGACGAAATGCAGCTGCAAGGAACTTTTGTCCTCGCATGAGAACCCCCTCAATTAATGCCTGACCTCCATAAGAGGGCATTTTTAGTTCCTGTTTTTTCATTATTTGTTCCCTATTCTAAATTCATAAAGAAATGGATCAGCGAGTCAATTCCCTTGCGCCAGGTGGGTAAATGCAGTCTTTCATTTGGAGAATGAATGTTGTCATCCGGTAGACCAAAACCTGTTAATACCGAATCAATTCCTAAAATTTGCTGCATATCTGCGACAACTGGAACTGAACCGCCTTCACGTTTAAAGATTGGTTTCTTCCCCCATACGGTTTCTAATGCTTTTGATAAGGCTAAAGTTTCCGGGATTGTGATATCAGAAATACTTGGGTAGCCGCCACTCAGCATTTCCAATTCCCAATGGACTGTGTCTGGAATATTTGCTTTCACAAATTCCAATAGCTGCTGGTGAACTTTATTTGGATCCTGGTCAGGCACAAGACGAGTGGAAATCTTTGCCATCGCTTTTGAAGGGATAATAGTTTTTGCTCCGGCACCGGTGAATCCAGACAAAAAACCATTGATTTCAAGCGTAGGTCGAGCACCAATTCTTTCTACAAGTGAATAATCTGACTCTCCCCAGGTATTGAGGACCCCGGTCTGCGACTTATAATAAGCTTCATCCAAATTTAAACGACTAAGTTCTCTTTTTTCAACTTCCGATAATTGCAAAACATCGTCATAAAAATGAGGTAAGGTTACTTTTCCAGATGAATCATGCATCTTGGAAATAAGATCGATTATCACTTGTGCAGGATTATGTACAACACCTCCAAAAACTCCTGAATGCAGATCGTGGTCAGGTCCAATAACGCGTAATTCGAAATAAGCTAACCCACGAAGACCATAGACAATTGTAGGGATATCGATGCCAAGCATCCCGCAGTCAGGATTCAACGCCACATCCGATTTAAGTAAATCTGTGTGATTTTCTAAAAACTGCTTAAGATTAGGTGACCCAATTTCCTCTTCGCCTTCGATAAGATATTTGATATTTACCGGAAACGGTCCGGATTTAATTATTGATTCAATTGCTGCCAGGCAAGCAACTATTTGACCTTTCATGTCTGAAGACCCGCGCGAATATAAATAGTCACCATCAATTCTGGCTTTAAATGGATCTGAAACCCACAATTCTAGGGGATCAACGGGCTGAACATCATAATGACCGTAAATCAAAATAGTAGGTTTTGATGGATCGGCATGTAAATAGTCAGCATAAATGATAGGATGTTTGGCCGTTGAGAAAAGTTGAATATTCTCAAAACCGATAACACTTAATTTACTTATAATTTGATTTGCACAAAACTTCATGTCCTCAGCATTTTCTGCGGAGGTAGAAATAGAAGGGATTGATAGGATTTCTTTTAAAAAAAGTTGGAAATTTTCGTAGTTTTCTTTTGCATAATTTAACGCAAGATTGCGTGTAACCATATCATTCTCCTATTTTATAAACTTTATGAATTATATCCATATTTGTTCAATTATTAAAACGGATATGCTAAAATATTTCTGAGGATAATATGATCATTTCAAACGCAACGATTATTACCTGGACGGATTTTGAACCTCTTGTAATAGGGAGAGATTTAGTAATTATTGATGACAAAATTGTCGAAATTGGCGACCATACAGAAATAATAAAAAAATACCCCGGCGAAAAAGTAGTTGATGCTACGGGTAAATTATTAATGCCAGGAATTATTTGTGCTCACACTCATTTTTATGGTTTATTTACAAGGGGAATGAATATTCCTGGACCCGCTCCAAAGAATTTCCTGGAAATTCTTCAAAAACTTTGGTGGCCATTAGATTCCTCTTTGGAAACTGAAGACGTTAAGTACAGCGCGTTAGTTTGTTTGATTGATGCAATCAGACACGGTACAACGACTCTGTTTGATCACCATGCCTCTCCGTTATGTATTGAAGGTTCGCTCGATCAGATTGGAAACGCGTTCTACGAGACAGGCGTAAGGGGAGTTGTCTGTTATGAGACAACAGATAGATATGGCAATTCGAGTATGAAGCAAGCTGTCGACGAGAATATTCGAATGATACATAAAGTCAACGAGAATGAAGCTTCAAAAAGGTTAGTCAACGCCACATTTGGTATTCATGCAGGATTAACTGTATCTGACAATACGCTAGGTTTAATACGGAACTCATTGCCAAAAAATACCGGTGTTCATATTCATGTAGCTGAAGACAAAAGTGATGAAGACGATAGTTTACAGAAATCTGGAATGCGCGTGATCGATCGATTGGATAAATTTGATCTCTTGGGAGTGAATTCGATCATTGTTCACGGTGTGCATCTGATTAGAAACGAAATGATAACAATTCGAGACTCTGGTTCATGGGTTACACATCAACCTCGGTCAAATATGAACAATGCTGTTGGAATTCCTGATGTAGAAAAGATGATCAAATTGGGGATAAAAGTTTGTATTGGCAATGATGGATTCTCCAATGCCATGTGGGATGAATGGAGAACTTGCTACCTTGTTCATAAACTAAAAAACAAAAACCCATCGAGCATGGGAGGAAATACAACAATTGATTTGGCTGTAAGGAATAATAGTGACCTGGTTACGCATTTTTTCGAGGACCAATTGATTGGAAAGATACATCCAGGTTACCAAGCAGACTTAATCCTTGTTGACTATAAACCTATTACAGAAATTAATGAATACAATATACCTTGGCATATTCTTTTCGGATTTCGTGATTCGATGGTGACTGATACCATGGTTAAAGGGAAATGGTTGATGAGGAACAGGGAACTGGTTAACTTGGATGAAAATGAAATAACAAGTAAAGCTCTAGAATTGTCAAAAAAAGTTTGGAATCGATATAACTCAAAATTCTGAAGTGACTGGATATATCTATGATCAATAAAATCGCAATAATTGGTGGAACTGGAAAAGAAGGTAAAGGACTTGCCTACAGGTGGGCAAAAGCAGGATTTGAAATCCTGATTGGTTCCAGGCAGATTGAAAAAGCTATAAGCGCTGCTGAGGAAGTAGTTACTTTATTGGAAAATGGGATTGGTAATGTAAAGGGAGAAGAGAATTTAGTCGCTGCCAAAGAGGGAGATATTGTTGTATTAACAGTTCCATATGAGTTTCATATTCAGATGTTAAATCAATTAAAAAGCGCTCTCGTTGGAAAAATATTAATTGATGTTACCGTCCCGTTGGTTCCTCCAAAAGTAACAAAAGTACAGATGCCAGCTGCTGGAAGCGTGGCCCAGGAGGCAAAATCGATCGTTGACGAATCGACCGAAGTGGTCTCAGCGTTTCAAAATATCTCATATGAGCGATTGTTATCCTCCCAGGATATTGGTTGTGATGTATTGGTGTGTGGCAGCTCAAAAGAAGCAAGAAAGACTGTGATTGAGTTGGTGCAAAAAGCTGGAATGATAGGTTTTGATGCAGGACCCATTGAAAATAGCGTTGTTGTAGAAGGGTTAACCTCAATCCTTATTGGAATAAACAAAGAGTTCGGGGTAAAAACAGCCGGAATTAAGATCGTTGGAATTTAAACTACATGGTCAATTTTCCACGTCTGGAATTAATAGGTTTAAAGGATTTTAAATATGTTCATCCTGGCGATAATATTGCTTCAATGGTTATAGAATATTGCCAAAGACAAAATATTGAAATTCATAACGAAGATATTTTTGTAATTACTCAAAAAATCGTTTCAAAATCAGAAAATCGATACAGAAATTTGCAAGATATAAAACCAGGTATTCGTGCACATGAGTATTCACTTATTACAAAGAAAGATCCAAGATTTGTGCAACTTGTATTAGACGAAAGTAATAAAGTTCTACGAGCCAAAAAAAACACATTGATCGTAGAACATAAGAATGGATTTATTTGTGCGAATGCAGGGATCGACCATTCAAATACTGAATCACAATCCAATAATCCAGAAGATAATTACCTTTTACTTCCTCAAAATTCTGACTTATCTGCGCAAAGGATTCGGATAGATTTAGAGAGATTTTATAATTTAAGATTCGGTGTTCTTATTATTGATTCTCACGGTCGAGCATGGCGTAATGGCACAGTTGGGACGACTATTGGTATTTCGGGTATTCCCGGGCTGGTTGATCTTCGGGGGAGTGAGGATCTATTTGGATTCAAACTTAAAATCACTATGGTTGCAGCTTCCGATGAGTTGGCGGCTGCTGCATCTCTTTTGATGGGTCAGGCAAAAGAAGGGATTCCAATTGTGATTGCCCGTGGATTTCCATATAAATTAAGAGAAGGGAACTTGTCTGAATTAATAAGAAACAAAAAGGATGATCTCTTTAGGTAAAAGATGGAATATCCGAATATCACTGCATTGGCAGGAGGAGTTGGAGGAGCCAAATTAGTATTTGGTTTAACAAAAATCCTGCCTCCAGAAAACTTACGAATAATCGTCAACACAGGAGATGACTTTGATTATTTTGGGTTACATATTTCACCCGATTTAGATTCAATTGTTTATGCATTAGCAGGAGTATCGGATCCTATAAAAGGTTTTGGCCGAGCAGGGGATACATCGATTGTTTTTGATACGATAAAGTCCTTTGGAGAAGATCCATGGTTTAAATTAGGGGACATGGATCTTGCATTAAATATGAGAAGAACAAATCTGATTAATAGGGGATATACATTAAGCGAAGTAACAAAAGAATTATGCAGATATTTAAAAGTGATGGATAACATAATCCCGATGACGGATGAAAAAGCGTCGACAAGAATTGTTACCAAAGAATTGGGGGTACTTGATTTTCAAGAGTATTTTGTTAAGCACAAATGCAATCCAACAGTGGAAAAGATCGATTATTCAGATTTTGAAAAAACTCAACTGTCAGATCAAGCCAGCGATGCGTTAAATAATTGTGATTTTCTCATTATTTGCCCATCCAATCCCTGGTTAAGTATTTTTCCGATATTGAAACTAAATGATACTGAGAATATAGTTCGAAATAAAAAAATTATCGCGGTTTCACCGATTATTGGAAACCAAGCGGTAAAAGGTCCTGCGGCAAAGCTATTTCATGACTTTGGACTTGAACCATCTGCTTTAGGAATTGCTAGATTATATAAAGATTTTATTCAAACGCTTGTTTTAGACATAAAAAATAAGGATGAAATTTCTAATATCAATGATTTGGAACTTCTATCTATCATTATTATATCTGTTGCATAAGTTTTAATTACCAACTCATTGATATTAGAAATT
>CAZAAJ010000083.1:0-11629 GCA_964483135.1 uncultured Anaerolinea sp.
TGTCGTCATAGGATTAGCAATTACGGGGATAATAATTCTTGCGATCAGCGGACTACTTGGAAGGATTATCGGTAAGGCTACATCACCTTTAGTTGATGCGCAATCGTGGTTCTCTACAAGAGTTCAAGCAGTCGAGGATTTTCTCACGGTTCCACGTGACGTGACCATCCTGCAAGAAGAAAACTCAAATTTAAAAAATGAGATTTCCCAGCTTCAAGCTGAAATACTCATTCTCAAACAACAGGTTTCTGAAACTGAAATTCTGTATGCACTTCTTGATTTTGCCCGTACACGTCCCGAAAACAAATATATCGCGGCTTCAGTCATTGGCCGCGATCCAAGTCCTTTTCTCAATTATGTGATCATCGATCATGGTTCAGATGATGGTATTTTTAAAGGAATGCCTGTCGTTACACAACAAGGACTGGTAGGACGAATTGATGCGGTTACTGCTACTGCCGCAAGAGTTCAACTAATAAATGATCCTAATTCAATTGTGAATGTTCGGTTGGAAAATGCAAAAATAGATGCCGAGGTAAATGGCTCAGTTTCGGGAGACCTGACTTTGGAGATGGTCAACCTCGATGCAAATCTTAATGAAGGTGATTTAGTTGTAACTTCAGGATTAGGTGGCATGTATCCTGCCGATATTTTAATCGGACAGGTACTTGCTCCATCAAAACAAGAAAATTCACTCTTCCTGCAAGCTTCAATTCAACCAGTTGTCGATTTTTCCAATTTACGTGCTGTTTTAGTTATTACAAATTTTAAACCTGTCGATTATTCACCACTTACGGAAAGCAAATGATTAGATGGCTCAATTAATTGCGATTCCGGTAATTTTATTGTTAACCTGCCTTCAGATATCGTTAAGCGGTAAGTTTATGATCCTGGATGGATTTGCAGATATTATCCTTGTTTGGATAACAGCCTGGGTTGCCCAAACAAATATAAAACATAACTGGCTTTGGATTGTTTTCGCGATAGCAACGGTTAGCTATGTTTCTGCGATCCCTTGGTATGCAACTTTGATTAGTTATCTGTTAATTTTCACTTTGGGTTTTGTTTTTAAAAAACGATTATGGCAATCACCTTTTTTGTCTTTTATACTCATTCTTATAATTGGCAGCCTCTTATATTATTTTGATGGAGTTATTGGTCTCAAATTATCAGGTTCACTGATAAATCTAAATGAAGCATTTTTAAGAATAATCCTACCTTCATTGATAATGAATTTAATTATTGCGCTCCCTATATATCTTATTGCACGCGATATGATCCTTTGGATCTATCCTGGCGAAGTAGAGTATGTCAAATAACAAGATAAATAAACCAGATCTTGTACAAAGAAGATTCACTATTCTTATTGGAATTATTTCAGTGATATTCACTATTTATTTAATCCGACTTTTTTCTCTGCAAATTGTCCAGGGTGCTAATTACAGTGCGCAAGCTGAAGAAAATCGGATTAAGAACGTCAGCGTTCAAACCACCAGGGGAAATATCATTGATCGAAATGGGTTTTCATTGGCTGAGAATATCCCTTCGTATGATGTATCAATAACACCGGCAAATTTACCTCTCGACACAGGCACTACTGAAGAAATATTCAGAGAATTGTCGTTACTGATCCAAATTCCTGTAACTAACGGTGTCAAAAATGATCAGACAGTTAAGACATTTTCTGAATGCGTTACTGATTTTGGAATAAAAGAAATCGTATTGATAGGAGACACCAATGCCCCTTATCAAGCTGTAAAAGTAAAATGCAATGTTGACCAAAAAATTGCCATGGAAATCAAAGAAAAATCTTCTGATTGGCCAGGAGTAAATATCGACATTAATTTTGTACGGCATTATCCGACAGGCTCATTAACTTCAGAGATTATCGGGTTCCTGGGACCGATCACTGCGGAACAAAAAGATTATTATGAACAGTTAGATTTTGTTGCTGGGCGTGACAAAATAGGATTCGCCGGGATAGAGTTATCCATGAATGAGACCCTCATGGGGCAGAATGGTAAACGGGTCGTAGAAGTTGATAACGCCGGAAAAGAGATCAGAGATATCGAAGCCCCGATTGATCCGGTACCCGGCAATACAGTTGAACTGACTATTGACACCAGGCTTCAATCTGCTGCCAAATCGATATTACAAGATGAGTTGAAATTTTGGAATGTGTGGTCCGGGCAAATAAAATCACAAAATGGCGTAGTCATTGTTATGAATCCCAAGACAGGGGAAATATTGGCGATGGTATCCGAACCAACCTATGAAAATAACAGGTTGGAACGATTTATTCCAGCCTACTATTATTATCAATTATCAGAAGACCCACTGCTTCCGTTACTCAATCACGCGGTATCTGCAGCGCATCCACCAGGCTCTGTATATAAAATGGTCGCGGCTATTGGAGCCCTCAATGAAGGGGTTGTTACACCCGAAGAGGAAATTGCATGTCCGGGAACAATTTCAATTTTGCAAAAATACTCTGAAAATGACCCTGGAATTCCTCGAGAGTATGTTGGCTATGACAGGAATGGTCATGGAATATGCAATTTTATTAAAGGTGTGGCACTATCAGATGACATTTATTTTTACAAGATCGGCGGCGGATATGAAAATGAAGTACCCAATGGGGGATTAGGCGTTTGGCGGGCCAAGGAATATGCAGAAGCACTTGGATATGGAAGATTAACTGGAATTGAACTTCCCGGAGAAGTAAAGGGATTGGTTCCGGATCCTACCTGGAAAAGAATTCAAAAAGCGGAAAATTGGTCAACCGGCGATACTTATATCACTACGATTGGACAGGGATATGTACTAGCTACCCCTCTCCAGGTTATTCAATCATTTGCCATCCTGGCAAATGATGGGAAATATATGCAGCCGACAATTATTAAAGATATCCTTAATTCTAAAGGCGAGGTAGTAAAACCTTTTGAGCCCAAACTGGTATGGGACATTACAAAAGATCCCCTAATTGATGTTCTGGATGAAAATAGTAAGCCGACTGGCGAGAAAAAAGTTGTGCAACCCTGGGTAATTGATTATGCTCAGCAAGGAATGCGGGCAGTGGTTGAATGGGGAACTGCCTCAACATCAACTGCTTTGGGATTCTATGATGTACCTTCTGCAGGTAAAACAGGAAGTGCTGAATACTGCGACAACGTTGCACAGGAAAAAAACCTCTGCCAACCCGAGGCTTGGCCTTCACATGCCTGGTATGTTGGTTATGCTCCATATGATGACCCCGAAGTTGTAATCCTTGCGTTTGTATACAACGGAACTGAAGGAGCCGCAGTTGCAGCACCTATCGTCGGAAAAGTAATGAAAGCCTATTTCGAACTCAAGGCAATTGACTCGGCCAGTGGAACGTTGCCAGAGACAATTCCATAAACTGGTGATTTGAATGTTTAGACGTGAATTGTGGAAACACTTCGATTTTTGGCTTTTTGGGGCTGTGGTTTTTCTCAGCTTATTTGGAATATTAATGATCCGATCTGCCATTGCTGAAAATACTGAACTCGCCGGTTTAGTAAAACGCCAGGGAATTTATGTTGGAATTGGATTGGTAGTTCTGGTGGTTTCTGCTTTGATTGACTACCGATATTGGATGAACTTTTCAAAATTATTTTACATTGTTACCGTGTTGTTTCTTACAGTAATACTTGTGGCAGGACAAGTTAGTTTTGGTGCACAACGATGGCTCGAAGTAGGATTGGTCAATATACAGCCGGCCGAACTTTCAAAGATTGTCTTGATCCTCGTTTTAGCGGATTATTTTTCGAAAAATGCAAGCAGGGCAAAGAATGTCCGCTGGGTGTTAGTAAGTTTTGCAATCGTCGCTGGAATTGTGATCCAGATTCTTCTGCAACCAAATTTAAGTTCGTCCATACTTCTGTTGGTTATCTGGTTTGCAATGCTTTGGATCAGCGGATTGCCAACGAAGTACTTGGTAATTCTCGGTGTTTCTGCTGTAATCATTTTTATTGCAGCTTTTCCTTTCTTACAAGATTATCAACAGCAACGAATACTTAGTTTTATTAATCCAGACCCGACGGCCAGGTATGGAAATACCTATAACGTTGAACAGGCATTGATTACCATTGGTAATGGCGGCTGGTTGGGTAAAGGGTATGGTCACGGTACACAAGTTCAGCTACGCTTCTTAAAAGTGCGTCACACTGATTTTATTTTTTCAGCAATGGCAGAAGAGTTTGGATTTGTTGGAACAGTATCGGTGGTCGCGATTCTTGTTTTTGTTATTTTTAGGTGTTTTCGGGCTGCAAGACATGCAAGCGATAATTATGGGGCAATGATCGCTTTCGGTTTTTCTACTTTGATTTTTTTCCAAACCGCTGTCAATATCGGAGTCAATTTGCGATTAATACCAGTGACAGGCCAAACTTTACCTTTTATTAGTTATGGGGGAAGTTCTCTGTTATCATTAATGCTAGGTGTAGGCTTAATTCAAAGTGTCCTTATGCATCAACAAAAATAATTGTTAATGGAGCTCCATGGAAAAAGAAAATCAACCAATTCGAGTGCGATTTGCGCCATCTCCTACCGGGCATATGCATCTTGGCAGCGCGAGGACGGCATTATACGATTACCTTGTTGCCAAAAATTTAGGTGGAAAATTTATCCTGCGAATCGAAGATACGGATGTACAACGATATGTTCCGGAAGCAGAGAAGGAAATGATTGCTGGTTTGAAATGGCTGGGAATTCAGTATGATGAGGGACCGGATATTGGAGGACCATATGGTCCCTATCGCCAATCTGAAAAGAAGATGATTTATCAGGAGTTTGCTGAGAAATTGGTTAACTCAGGACACGCATTTTACTGTTTCTGCACATCGGAACACCTAGCAAAGGTACGTGAAGAACAGCTTACGAATAAGAAAAACTTACATTACGACGGTACATGCCGGAATTTAGGCATTGAAGAGGCTAAAAAAAGGATCGAGAATGGCGAGAAGTATGTTATTCGATTCAAAACACCGCTCGACGGTATCACTACTGTCAGAGATCATTTGCGCGGTGAGATTTCAATAAACAATTCACAAATTGATGACGCCATTTTAGTGAGATCTGATGGGTGGGGTTTGTACCACTTGACTGCGATGGTGGATGATCATTTGATGAAAATCACCCATGTGATTCGAGGATCTGAATGGCTCCCATCACTTCCACTGCACGCTTTAATATGCAGAGCTTTTGGTTGGGATGAGCCAGTATGGGTGCACCTTTCGGTTTTCCTAAAACCCAGCGGAAAAGGGAAGATGAGCAAGCGGGAAACTGCCGAAGAGATAAAGGATGGGCATTCATTTTTTATCAAAGACCTGGCAGATCTAGGTTATATCCCTGAGGGTGTAGTTAACTGGATTGCATTAATGGGATGGAGTCTGGATGACAAGAGTGAATTCTTCACGATGAAAGATTTGGAAACGAACTTTAGTTTGGACAGGTTAAACCCATCGCCAGCTGCAATTAACTATACAAAATTGGATTATTTTAATGGTTTACACATAAGGAATTTAACGGATCGAGACCTGGCAGAGCGTCTATTACCGTTTTTCAAACGGGCGGGAGTTAACGCAAGCGTGGAAAAATTGATAAGAATTGCTCCAATTCTTAAAGAGCGCCTCCCAACACTGGATGAAGCCATCCCCATGGCCGCGTTCTTTTTCAAGGACGAAATTCTCTACGCCAAAGAAGACTTAATTCAAAAAGGATTAACAAAAGAAAATAGTTTGTTGATCCTGGAAAAGTCCTTAAGCGAAATTCAAAAAAATCAGAGGATCGAGAAGGATAAAACTGAACCTGTACTCCGTGCTTTTGGAGAAGAGAATGGTTTTTCAGCAGGACAAGTTTTCGGTACACTGCGCGTAGCCATTACTGGTCAAAAAGTAAGTCCGCCATTGTTTGAAACAATGGAAATCATTGGGATTGATATTGTAAAAAAGAGAATTAGGAATGCAATACAGATAGTAAAATAAAAAAAAGACGGTGAACTTATCGCCGTCTTTTTTTTAGTCGGGGCGAGAGGATTTGAACCTCCGACCTCTTGCACCCCATGCAAGCGCGCTAGCCGGGCTGCGCCACGCCCCGAGCAACGAGGCAGATTATAGTCGGATATAGGAAAAATCGCAATACCAATTATTCACTTTGAGATTTTTCTGCCAATAGCTGCTCACGCCGCTCAGCCAGTTTCTGACGAGCACGAGCAGAGTCCTTTGGATAGGTGAAATAAAATAACGAAAACCCAAGGGCACACAGGATCCATGGAAAAGGTACTGTCCACAACAAAGCTTTGGTTAACCCGATCTTATCAGCGAGGGCGCCTGCAATTAGTCCTGAGAATGCTGAAAGCCCTCCCTCGATAAGGCTGACCACCGAGTATGCACTTGATCGAAATTCAGGTGAGACAATTGCCTGCATCATCGGCTCTTTTGCTCCACGGCCTGGCCAACTGATCAGTAATGCAGTACAAAAAGCCAGAGCAAGGATCTGACTGAATGTCATGTTTTTTCCCTGGGTAAACAAGATATAGGTAAGTGGTATTCCAACAGCTACCGAGAATTGACCGATGATTGTTCTGCCATACTTGGGACTTTTCTTCTCAGCAAAATCGCCAATCACTCCACCGACATAATTGCTGATAGCAGTGCCGACAACAATCAGGGCAAACACCAATGGAGCGCTGCCGCGAGGATGTGAAAACGTGATTGTATTGGAAAAACCGAGATCATTGACCATCCAATTAATCAAATAAACACTCATTACGACCCATGGCATTGACCCTGTAACTCCCTGGATGATCGCTGCCCATATCGTTGGGATTCGAAGGGTATTGAAAACATCTTTCCATTTGATCTGGAAGCGTTTTTCAGTTTGATGTGAGACCAAACCGGCAAGCTCAGGTTCTGCAGAACCGCGGGGTGGCTCTTCAACCAATAGCCATATGATTACGCCTGTTAGAACACTGGTAATACCCAAACCAATAAATCCCCAACGCCAGAGTTCCGGTGTTGCGACAAAACCAAGGGCCAAAACACCGATAACAATTCCGATTGCGCCTACTGCGCCAATTACACCGAGCGCTCGGCCTCTTTTTTCCTGAGGATAATGGTCACCTAATAATGAAAAAGTAGCAGGCATCAAACAACCCAAACCAAGACCAGAAATCGCCCGAATGATTGTCATGCTGCCTATATTCGGCATTAAACCAACCGCGATTGTCCACAACCCCCAAATACCAGTTCCAAAAATCAGTACTTTTTTCCTTGACCATCGATCAGAAGCATAACCCCAGAATGGTGCACTAATGGTCTGGGCGATATTTCTCAAGGTTTCCATCAATCCTATCGCGCCATAACTTATTCCCCAGATCGCCTGCAGAATTGGAGAAAGTACCCCCATTGCTTGACCCTCTCCCTGGTCGACGAGATAACCAAAACCGAGGGCAAATAACGTTCTTCCGGATTTCTTATGCGTTCCTTGCATGTTGTCCTCCAAATAAGTAAGATATCAAAATATTTAACTACAATTAGAAATCAGCAATAGGTTTTGTTCGAATTTAGATTTTATAAAAAGATAACAATAACTAATTTCAAGGTTTCTTACCAAACGCATAAAATGTTGGAACCCAAGACACACGTTCCCCCTTTTTTATAGCAATTTCATTCATTGATCTGAATTTGTTAATCACACTTTCAGAAATTATTTTCTTTAAATCTTCTTCAAGCATTTTCCATTCGGATGATTTATCTTCTGGAGAAAAAAACGCCGCTTTTTGAAAACCTGACACACCATATTGAACATCTTTAAAACCACTTTTAGTGAATAATCCAGGTAATTTCCGTCCAATATTCGGATTTGCTCCCTGGCGACGAAGTGACCTGGTTTGCAGATTCCCAATATTTTCAAAAATTGCTGGATATTCGATCCTGCTCTTATAATCCGGTTCCGCAAAAGCAACTGTAAAACCATCATGGACTAATACCCGTAATGTTTCTTTTAATACACCTATTGGCTCCCTGATCCACAGCAAAAAGTAATGGAGAACCACATGGTCGAACAATTTCGAATTAATGGGGAGATTTTTCGCATCAGCACAAATCAGAAATTGGTATGTGGAAAGATTTTTTGCAATCCTAAGTCGATCAAAATCGATATCGATTCCTACAGGTTTACATCCAGTGAATGAAGATAACTCTCGAAGAATTACTCCTGTTCCACAACCAATTTCCAACACTTTCGATGTATTTTTTATTCCTAATTGAGTGGAAAGAAATTCTCTCAGGTTTTTTGTCCAGGCAGCCTGAGTTAAAAAATAGGAATCCCAATCAAATGATGAGCTATTTTTGCTCATTTAACCATATTTTGGCCGAAGACCATATTGAATCGAAAGAATCCGCGAGCAAATTTCCAAGAACTTTGTTAATTCCTTGTCCTGGCAAAACATCTCCATCAGGTTCAACATATAACCAGGAACGAGCTGCCCCTTTCAGCATTTTTTCGGAATTCTGAAGCTCCATGGTGACAGGATTAATATCTGAATAAGGTACAGGCATATCCCAAACAAGGGATAATCCAGCTTCATGAACCCTTTGAGTAACCTCTTCCAACCAGTGTGAGGTTTCACTCGAATTTGCGCTCAAGGATAATTTTGATGTCCCTAGATCTTTTATTTTCTTGATTATCGAATTAATATTATTGAAGGTTCGCTTATCGATCGTCAAATGAACAGTGAAAGCAATATCCTCATTCGACAAATCTTTTAAAGATTCCCACGATTGATCTTCATAAGGATTCAAAACAAACATGACATGGTCAAGGCCGGCTTGTAGAAGGTTTTCGAGGTAATCCTTTTCTGTGAATCTGAGTCCATCTGTGATCAGACTGGTGACCTGACCTAATTGTTCACCAAATGCAATTAATTCAGCGAGATCAGGTCTGAGTGTAGGTTCACCACCAGTAAACACAAGATGAGGAATACCTTTATCCCAAGCTCTTTGAATTATTGACTTCCACTCAGCTGTATCGAGCAGACGTTTAACCCGGTCAGTGGGTGCGTATACGATGGCAACCTCTTCAGGAACCTGGTAAGTCAAGGCGCAGTCCAGTCGTAAGGGGGCAGAAAGTGTACCCTGGTGGAGATCAATACGGTCAATATCCAAAAAACTTTCAGGATCAAGATCTGGAGAAAGTATTAATGATTCAATCCTTCCAATAAAAGTCTCAAGGTCATTTGTTACTTGCTCTGCAGAAATCCGGTAGCGCCGGGTGATTTCACTAACGATTAAATTCTGAGGAGATTCTTTCACCAGGTGGTAAGCGAATTCGGTTGCACTTGAATTCAAATGAAGAATCGTGCTGGCATTAATGATTAACAGACCCTCACCATTAGGATTAACGCGTAGATGCAAGCGACAACTTTGGCCATCCGGCAATTTATACGTTCCACTGAGAGATCCCTCAGGCAAAGGTTTGGGGGTAAATAAAATGCTATCTAAAAAGGTGCGAATTCTTGCTTTCATAATCCCTCCACAATTATTTATTATTCGGCAATAGATAAGGGGCAACCCCCACCACACTCAGTGAGTAATGAACAACCTGAACATTTCTCCATCACGTTTTTACGTTCACGAAGCGATCGCGATAATTCGTGGTTCCAAATTGAATTCCAATCCTGTGCAAGAAAATTCCCAATAGAAGTGTAATAAGACTGACAGGGTAAAACGTCGCCATTTGGTTCAATGCACATGTTGTATAAAGCTGCAGTGCACCCCTTGACTCCGAGGTTGTTTACTACTGGATCAAAATTACAATATTGAGTCGGGGTGTACCAGATCAATTTCTGACCATAAGATTGGGTTATCTTTTGGGCAGTTTCGAGGATTGGTTTTAGTTCAGATTCAGAGAGTCCTGTTCCTACAGTCGAACCTCTTCCTGAATAGATCAGGGCATTTAAGCCTACGGTTTTAACTCCCAGGTCGCCCAGTAGCCTTAAAGTATCAGGAATCGTAAGGACGTTTGTTTTAAGCATGGTGGTATTCGTCATTACGTATTTATGGCGCGAAATGGCCATTTTTAGACCGGCAAGCGTTTCATTCCATGCTCCTGTGCGACACACCATCAGATCGTGTACAACTGGATCGGAGGATTCAAATGTGATTTGGATATGGTCCAATCCTGCATCGATCAGTTGGTCAAGAAAATGTTCTTCACCAAGTCTTCGTCCATTCGTATTCAAACCTGTGATTTGACCTTTTCCTTCGGCATAACGAACCAACTCAGCAAGGTCATCTCGTAATGTAGGTTCACCACCAGTAAACACAACATGAGGTATGCCAATTTTCCACAATTTATCAAGAATCGAAAACCATTTTTTTGTGTCGAATTCTGGGTAGTTTCTTGACCTGGCATTGTAACAATGTGAACAGGAATTGTTGCAGCGATACGTTAAAGCTAGATCCATTCTATAAGGCGCTGAAGGGGTAGTCGTAAAGGGAGCATATACTTCCAGATTAAGATCACAAATTGGGCAATCTTCACCATTTATAATATGGTCGATCAATTTCTGGTTTTCTTTGTAATCATGCACCAGATCGGCATTGGAGATATTAAATTGCCTCTTTGTAACGGATACCATTTGCTGAATTGAAGCATTATTGAGATATAAAAAGGTAAATAGTGTTGAAGACGGATTCAAATGGAAAATTTGGTTTGCATTCAAAAGCAAAATACCCGATCCATCAGTGTCAATACGCAAATGCAAGCGGCTTGAATTACCATTTTCGCCTTTAACAAAATGGTAAACTCCGGGATCGGGGGTCTTTAATCCAGGGGTTGGAGAAAAAAGCGTCTTTAATCGATTCGCAAGCATAAACTTTGCTTACCTGCCGCCACCGGCACAAGCACAAGCACAACCGGCACAGGCACATGCACACGCGCAGGAATGACCGCCACTTGAACTGCCTCCAGAGCTTCGATATGTGGATGGTGGAGGAGGAGGATTGGTGATATTGGTGACACCACTGGTAAAGCCGGTGAGTCCTCCAAGAATGCTGGACGAGAAAGAAGAAACACTATTAACAACCGAAGCGGCAAAGGCTGAACCTGGTATCGAAGGCATGGATACGCGCCCTCCCTGGGAACCTGGAGACGAAGGAATCCCTATAGTTGAAGTTGACGTACCAATTGTGGGTCTTGAAACTGTTGGATCATATCGCCACCACCAGGAAGGAGTGGGAATAAAGATAGGCCCGCTGAAAGTATCCCTGGTACGGTCTTCGTATTTCTTGTCCAGCATTGTCCAATCCATCACTTCTTCGTAAACCTGGGCTTTTACCTCAGGTGTTCCGGCTTGTTCCACCTGTTCCCATGCTTTTTGCATGATGTTTTCATAGTAATCAAGGGTCTCTTTTTTACTGAAACCTTTCATTTTCTCACCGATGGAACGAATCAAGTTAACCATGGTTAACTGCAAGAGCTTTTTACGAGCTGCAGTGTTTTTCTCAACAAAAGCTTGAAGGAAATCAGTTTCATAACCGTAGAGCCCTTCCGGTAGCGGAGAACTTGGTTTCAAATCAAGCGGGTCCTTTGTTATGACTTCTGA
>CAZAAJ010000084.1:0-11606 GCA_964483135.1 uncultured Anaerolinea sp.
TTCCTTAATCTCTACATCATCAAACCTAAAAATAAAACCGTTAAATTTATAAGTAAAAGTCCAATGAATCTCAGGATTTGAAACCAATAAATTGAGAAAAGTTGTTGATATGTCTCCTAATGGCATACGATCAATATGGCTTCTTTGGAAAGTAACCGATAATTTCGTGCCTTTTTCGATTTCAGAGGTGAGAATCAGCGATCCGTTACAAGCTTCTGCAGCTTCTTTAAGGAGTGGAATTCCCAGACCCACTTTACGAGTTGTCCGAGAGGTAAAAAATGGATCTACCACTTGCCTGGCCATCTCCTCGCTCATGCCTCGACCATCATCATCAACCTTCAACTGTAAAAGATCAGTATTAAAATCTTCATCAATTTCAATGGTAATATTTTTTGCCCCTGCAGTGATACTATTTTCTGCGATATCCAGTAAGTGGAGAGACAACTCTCTCACTAATTTATCTCCTGGATCGGTTTTAAAATTTGAGGCAATTTATTTGGTTTAACTCTTCCAATAACGTCTTCATCAACGACGATGACAGGTGCTTGAGAGCAAGCTCCGACGCATCTGCAAATCTCAACAGTGATGTTTCCGTCTGGGGTTGTTTGACCCGGATTAATCCCAAGAACTTGTTTAGTTTTTTCGATCAATGCTGAAGTACCTCCTACATAGCAGGCAGTCCCCATGCAAAATTTCACTGTGTGCTTACCACGAGGGGTAGTAGTAAAAAAAGAATAGAATGAAACAACACCATGAACACGGGATACTGGAACTTTCAAGCGCTGCGCCGCATATATTTGAAGATCTTCGGAAACAAACCCTATTGCAGATTGCAATTCGTTCAACACCACCATTGTCGCGCCTGGTCTTTTCAGATTTTCATCGATAATCTTATCTACTATTGCTTTTTTTTCAGGGTTTAATAAGGGGTTATTCTTGGTTGCAAAATCAGATTGTAAATTTGTCATGAAAATTGCTCCGAAATGTGGATAAGAAATCCTATTTACACAAGTTAAGTGTATCAGTCACTGTAATGACTGTCGATTTACAATTGTCACCTGTTAGGATGACGGTTGTCTATTTTTTCTTTCCAGATTTAATATCGGTTTATTATATCGTATTGTCAGAAGTTTCGATAAAAAAAGATCGATTCTGGGAAAATGTTAAAGCTGATTTTATTTCCGATATTGTTGGATTTTCAATCATTAATATCAAAGAACCCAAAAATTCATCCAATCGATGGACATCCCCATTTTGTACAATGGAAAAGCCCTCTAACTGTGGAAATTGGAGTAGTGCAGCTGCCGGGGTGAGATGCCTGGAGATTTCCACCGCTTTGATGTCAATGTCAGTGGGCACAAATCCAAGATTGGCGAGCAAACCATACGCTTTCCGGTTAACATGGGCAGGGATGAACAATCCCCCCAGGTCTTCAACGATTCGGAATGCATCTTCAATTGAAATATTCACTGATGATAATAACATCCTGTCTTCACGAGCAAGAAACCCGCCAGTCTCATCAACGATGAATTGTTCACCAAAATGCTCAGGCTGGTTCTTAAAATCAGGCAGTAGTTTATCCACTATTTGTTGATATTCCTGTATTTGATCTTCAAAATCGAACAAACATAAGATATGAACTTCTTCCCGGGTCTGCAATTCCATCCCAGGCAACACAGTTAGAGATGTTCCTGCTGCTGCTTTTTTTACCGCGGCAAAATTCCTGCTCGAATTATGATCTGTGATTGCGATAAGAGATATATGTTTTTCAAGAGCTTTTTCTACAATTAGCGGAGGAATCATTTCAACTTCAGCGCAAGGTGATAATACCGTATGCACATGTAGATCCGCTCTAAATTGATTCAAAAATGTAGTCAACGAAGCCTATTTTGATTCAGGTTGGCAGCGTAACCCCATCTCCCAAAGTTTACCGGCAATGAAAAATGATGGTTTCTCAGATGAAAGAAGAACCAGTCCTTCTTCATTGGCTTTGTCAATTGTAGATTGGTCAGGTTTGGCGCTTTCAGTGATAATGATGCTTGAAAGTTCTAGCAGAGTACCAACAGCGACAATATTTATGTGAGCTTGCAGGGTAACCCATAAAGAGTGGTGGGCTGCGCCAGCCATCACGCAACTTAAAAGGTCAGATGCATAGCCGCTGGAAGGGGTTATAGACTCAAAATCAGCTGGTTTGGTTAGGACTTCCAGATTTAATTCGGTGATAATATCCTGTAAATTCATACTACCTCTCTTTTGGTTGAGTTGATCGTTCGCCTACGGATTCTTCTTCAAGAAGGTTTATCTTTAAACGCAGATTTGTCCCTTTACCAAAAACTGACTCCAAACGCATTGAATCCACACACCTTTGAATATTTACCAATCCCATTCCTGCGCCAAAACCTAATTCACGAATAGTTTCGGTCGCTGTTGAAAAACCGGGACGCATTGCTAATTCAACATCTTCAATCCCAGGACCTTCGTCTGTAATATTAATCGAGATTTGCTTGGGTTCGATCTCCACTCGAATGATACCGCCGTGTGTGGTGTGAATTATGAGGTTCATTTCAGCCTCATAAATAGCGATACTTGTACGCCTGGCGATTTGAGGTGATGCCCCCAGACGAAGAAGCGCTTTTTTTATCGCTGAGGATGCCGATCCACCATGGATAAAATCACCTTGTTTTATGTTATAGCGCAGGATAAGACTGGATCGATCTGAAACAATATCTTCAAACAAATGACTTGCTCGATATCGCCTGATTTCCTCTTCCTGGTAATCATGTTGAAGGGCTTTTAGGATACCACTTGTAATATCTCCCTTCGTGATTATCCCAGTCAGGTTACCCTGTTCATCCAGGACTGGCAACCGACCATAACGTGAACTTACAAAGAGCTTTAACGCCTCAATTACCGGATCGGTTTTCCTGGTTGTAAGGAGTTTTGAACTCATATACTTGGAAACCGGAGCAGCAAGATCATTGGCTTTCAAGCAACGGATAAGATCTTCGATGCTTATAATGCCAATTAATTGTTTATTTGTAACAACCGGGGTTCCAGAAATGCGATTTTTCCGGAATATTTCAAGGATATCTTCCATGATTGTCTCAGGCGAGACAACACATGGATCCTTTGTCATGACTTCTTCAATTTTTAATTCATAGGTTAATTCTTCAACCCGGGTAATGTTTGTAGCTTCCTGATCGGCTAAACTTCGAGAAGAATCAGCCATTTATCCCCCATTATTCATCACAATTACAGGTACCGTCACCAACCGAGCGCTCAAGGCTTGGAAGGCCGGCTTTATACAATCGACCTGCCAGCTCGAACATTCCATAAGGTGACGAGATAAGGGCAATATCTTCCTCATTAGCAAGATCAATCGTTTCTTTTGGGATGTTTTTCCCTCTAACGATGACGATTGCGGCAACATCTGCCATTACCGACGTTCGAATTACCTGTGGATTACATAACCCCGTTAATAACACGGCTTCTGGTTGAATTGATGCAAGGACATCGCTCATTAGATCTGCGCCACATCCACCTTTAATTTCACGTGAAAGATTGGCTGTTGGATTTAAGAGCTGACCATTAATTAGTTTTATTAATTCGCTAACAATCATAATTACCTTTTCAAACGCAAGAATTTAGATGATATCATACAATATATTTTGAATACCGCAAGTGAATTTACTCATAAGATTTTATTACGAAGTGCCCGATGAGTTTTTCTTATAAAAGAGGTAGAAATGAAAAATATTATACAAGGTGTAAAAGGTGCGAGAGAGTTCTATCCTGATCAAATGCGGATTCGGAATTTCCTATATGAACATATTAAAAATGTTTCTACTCTTTTTGGTTATGAAGAATATGACGGTCCTTTTCTCGAGAAGATTGACCTCTATGCAGCGAAATCCGGAGAAGAATTAGTTAAAGAACAAGCATTCGTTTTTCCAGACAGAAGTGGAGAGTTAATTACTTTAAGACCTGAACTTACCCCGTCTCTGGCGCGAATGGTTGCGGAAAAACAAAATAAATTGGTGTATCCATTACGGTGGTGGTCATTTGGCCCTTTTTGGCGATATGAAAAACCGCAAAAAGGACGTACAAGAGAATTTTTCCAATGGAATATTGATTTAATTGGACTTGACTCTGCATATGCTGATGCAGAATTAATTTGCATTTGTGCTTTATTTATAAAGGAGATAGGTTTTTCGCCAACTCAAGTACAAATTTTCATCAATCATCGACAATTGATGGACAAAGAAATATTAAAACTCGGGATAAATCCGGATCAAAAAAAGCAATTATTCAAGTTAATTGATCGTATCGATAAATTACCTCCAAATGTTTGGGACCAGCTTGTCCTTGACCAGGGAATTACATTACAACAACTTGAGGGACTGAAGAAGGTTGTCGAAAATAAGGACCTTTGGAAAGAATCTCAACATTTGACTCAAATTTTTGAGGTCGTTGAAACCATGGGATTAAAGGATTATTTATGTTTTAATCCGCGCATAATAAGAGGTTTGGATTATTACACAGGGCTTGTTTTTGAGGCTTGGGATGTAGGGTGGGACGGCAGAGCAGTGTTGGGGGGAGGTCACTACGATAACCTTGTTGGAGATGTTGGCGGCGACCCATTACCTGGAGTTGGTTTTGCAATGGGTGACGTAATGGTTGGTCTTTTGCTGCAAAAGTATGGATGTATCCAAAACGTTAAGGTGCCAAAAAACGACGTTTTAGTGACAATTTTTGATGAATCAACAATAAGTCACTCTTTTGAATTATTAAAAATACTTCACGAAAATGATATACCCTCCGTTATTTATCCACAGGCTGTAAAACTTCAGAAACAACTAAAATATGCTGATCGAATGGGTATTAATAATGTGATCATTTGTGGTCCATCTGAAATGGAAACAGGAACAATCAACATAAAATCATTAGATCAAAGTTCCCAGGTGACCATACAAAAAAGCCAGATGATAGATACAATCAAGACTCTCATTGCACGCAGTTGAATGATGTGATAAAATCGGCAAGTTCATGGTGGCTGTAGCTCAATGGCAGAGCGCTTGACTGTGGATCAAGATGTTGTGGGTTCGACACCCATCAGCCACCCAATAAGAAACCGCAAGGTTTCTTTTTTTAATGGCGGAATGGAAAATCTGTAGCAGAAATACTCGGCGGAGTAAGCCAATTGAGAAAACCTTTGCCAATCCTCTTTTCGACAGGAGGTTTATCATAGGCAACCAGCACGAGATTCAAACCAATTAGCATAGCTCCAATCCATTGATTAATTGACAGGTTTTCGTGTAGTAATATATTCGATGCCACCAAAGTAATTAACAACTCGCCAAGTCCAAGGAGCGAAGTCTGCATTCCCCCAAGCTGTTTAATACCAAAAAACAGTGAAAATCTGGCAAGAAATGTAATAATTCCAAGCGCGATCAGTGGCCACCAGGGGGTTCCTGATACCGGAAGAGATGGTTTGAAAATCAAAAAGACCGTTATGACTGTAATCGACATTCCTAATAGTGTATAAAAGGTTACCGTTGGAGCAGGTACTTCATATAAAACACGTTGATTGATTAGGAGATGAAGAGCATAAAGTAACGCGGCAGCAAACATCATTGCAGCGCCAATAAGGTCGATCTTCTTTTCAGAGTTACTCAATAATAAGAAAACACCAGGCAATGATAAAAGTAAACGAAGCAAGGTAATCTTGCTTATCGACTGACGGTCAATAAAAAGCCAAAATGCAACAAATAAAGGATAAAACGAATAGAGTAATTGACCGATTCCGGCATCAATACGGGAAAGACCAGAATAAAACAACACAGATCCCAGACCATTAATGAAACCAGCCAACAAACATCCTACCAAACCTAATGAGTAAATATAAAAAAAAGAACGGCGGAAAACCAGTAAAAAAAAGAAGAATAAAATTGTTGCCAATCCAGTACGGATCGCAACAACCGCAAAGGGTGAAAAACCAAACAGAATTGATTGTTTCCCGAAAATTGGCGTGAATCCGAGGAAAACAGCTGAACTTAAAGCAGAAATTATCCCTTTTGTTCGAGCTTTCATCGATTCCTTATTTTACTAAGGCACGAACTTCATCCAGTAGATCATCACTGAGAAAATCACCTTTTTGCATTAATGACTGAATATGACCCTTAAGGCGATTCTTTTCAGCAGACGTTAATTCTTTGGCTGTCACAACAATTATCGGAATATCCTTGGTATCTTTACGGTTTTGAAGAGCATCTATAACAGAAAAACCATCGATATCTGGCATCATAAGGTCAAGGATTACAAGGTTGGGACGCTCTTTTTGAATCAAGTCAATAGCCTCTCGTCCATTTTGAGCCTCAAACAATATGTAGTTTCCCTGAGATTGCAGAATCCTGCGGATTAACCTGCGAACATCAGGAGCATCATCGACGATGGCAATACGCGGATATTTATCAACTGACACATTGTTTAGGGCAGCTAGCAAACCTTCTTCTTTATTTTTCTCAATTGATTGATCTTGAATATCAACCGAATGATCCCAACCTTCACCAATGACATTACTATCTACCGACATTGTGTGACCAGTACAGTTGATAACAACAACCTCGTCATGTTTAACAACACCAGATCTCACCAATTTAATCAGGCCGGCAAAGGCTACTGCAGCGGCTGGTTCGACAGAAAATCCTTCCATTTTTGCCAATAAATGCATAGCACGAAAGGCTTCTTCATCAGTTACACTTTCAAATACTCCACCGGGACCATTCTTAAATTTATTTCGAAGAAGAGTATATGTTCTGCCAGGATCTCCTGTGGCCAGTGTAGCAATTAATGTCCTCGGAGATTTGACAGGGGTCGCCTGATCCTTGTTTTGACGCCAGGCGTGAACCATTGGCGAACAGCCTTCAACCTGGATCAAACCCATTTTAGGGAGTTTATTACTAAAACCCATTTGGTTAATTTCTTGAAAGCCTTTGTAAATTCCAAGCGGTCCAAGCGCCCCACTGATTGATTGAAAATACCAATCTGGGATACGCCAGGGAAAAGAAGGGGTTTGATTTTTGGGGTTGAGTTCAGGACCAAGTACATCAGCTAATTGTTCAGCGATCTCGAAGGCAATCGTTTTCATACCTTCAACACAGGGAATGCTTCTTGCGCCAAGATCCAGCAATAAACCCCTTTGTTTTGCGAACTGTTCAGCCAGGGATTTGGCTTGGTCATAGGATCCTGTTACTTTGATCACCTGGGTTCCGTATATAGCCACTTCACGCATTTTTGCTTCTGGAACAAGACTCGTCAAAAATGCCCATAATTTTATTCCTGCGCGGGCTGCATAGGCGGAATAGGAAATGGCCACATTTCCAGTGGAGGCACAAACAAATTCATCTATCCCTGATTCTTTTATTGCATTAAAAACTATTGCAGCCTGGCGGTCTTTAAAAGATGAAGTTGGTCCTTGTCGTTCATCTTTTATATACAAATTTGGTAATCCAAGCATCAACCCCAGGTTATTCGCATGGATTAAAGGAGTACCTCCTTCACCCATGTATAAATCAGGGTTTGGTGAGCGAATCGGAAGAAGTTCGTGATAACGCCAGATATCAAAAGGACGATCTCTTAGCAGGGTTAATAACCCTCGGGATAAATTCTCATAATCGTAACGTGCTTCACGCCAAAGGCTGCCGCAATTAGGACAGGCAGGTGAGCCAGGGAAAAAAGCAGATCGATTACCACAATCCAGACACTCAGCAATAAAATGTGAGGGCATACTTAATTAACCTTCCGATTGAGAAGATTTTATTTTTTTCAAAGCTTTTTCAATAGAATTTAAAAGGTCAGACTCATTTAATGTACTTTTCGAGATCATCTGTTTGCTGGATTCATTCAACTGAGTTTGCTGTTCCGGGCTAAGGTCCTCACTGGTCAGGACAATAACTGGGATTCTGGTTAATCTCGCCTCAGCACGGAATTTTTCCAATAAATCAAAACCATTCACTTTCGGCATGAAGAGATCCATGATGATCACATCGGGGGTGAGGGTTTCAAGAGCAGATAATGCTTCAACGCCTCCCTGGATTGTGGTCAGATGGACAGTTGAGTCTGTTTCCAGCATCTTTTGAATAAGATTTAACTCTTCAGCATCATCATCAATTGCCATGATCTCATGTACAGATCCATCTTTATTAAGCCGGCGAATGGCATTGATCAAATCGTCCTGCAGAAATGGTTTTACCAAATATTCAGAAGCGCCTAAATTGTAACCTTTTTCTTCTTCCTGAAGAATCGAACAGATAAGAATTGGAATATCACGTATATCTGGATCTTGTTTGAGTTCTTTTAATACCTGCCAGCCATCTTTTTGCGGCATCATCACATCAAGGGTGATAGCAAAAGGTTTGATTTCCTTAACTTTTTGAATAGCATTCAACGGATCGGTTAATGGGATTACCTCAAATCCATGGGTTTTTAGGAAACGATCGTAGAGTGAGATTACCTGGGGATCGTCATCGATTGAGAGAATTACATTCGTGCTCTGAGATGGTTGCGACAAGTCGTAGGCGGGAATGTAATCAGGCAGCGGCAAGGTGAAGTAGAATACGCTCCCTTTGCCTACGACACTGCTTTGAAGACCGATGCGTCCACCATGTAATTGGATCAAAGAATGGCAAATGGATAAACCCAACCCCGTTCCGCCTGTTTTCCGTGTTGGTGAGTCATCTACTTGCGAAAAACGCTGGAATAATTTGAGTTGATCTACTGGAGAGATGCCGATGCCTGTATCTGTAACTGTTACGAGCAGTTCAGGTTCGTTTTGGGGTGATTTTGAAACTGAAGATTCAATAGTGATACTTCCTTTTTCTGTGAATTTCACTGCATTGGAGATTAAGTTGATCAGTACCTGGCTGATCCGAATCTCATCCGCTTTAACCAGTGGCAGGTTAGCCGGAGTCTTTTGGATCAATTCAATTGGTTTATCCTTTACAAGACCTGAGGTGTTTGTTATCGCTGAATTAATCACATCGGCGAGGTTTATTTCTTCAATTTGCAGTTCCATCTTACCGGCATCAATTTTTGAAAGATCAAGGATTTCATTGATCATATTCAACAGATGCATTCCGGAATTATAGATAGCAGTTATATCCTGTTGTTGGACATCATTAATTGGGCCATCAATTCCTTTTAATATAACTCGAGAAAAACCAATGACTGAATTAAGTGGTGTACGAAGCTCATGGCTCATGTTTGCAAGGAATTGACTTTTTATTCGATCCAACTCGCGCATTTCTTCAACCGCTTGCTGCGAAACACCATAAGCTTTAGCATTATCGATTGCCACTGAAATTTGGTCAGAAAGAATTTGAAGTATTGCAATTTCACCTTCAGTAAAAGCATTGAGTTCTTTTGATTGGAGATCCAGAACTCCAATTACCTTGCCACTGATTATTAGAGGTAATCCAAGCTCTGATTGCGTGTCAGGTAAAAGCGGATTTGGATAAAAAATGTCACTGTGCGAGGCATCATTGACAACTATGGTGTCGCCTTCGGATGTGCATTTTCCAATTACTGATTTAGAACCAACACCGAGTCTAAAGTTACGGCGTTTTAACTCCTGGCCAACATTTCCTGTGGATTCCTGAATAATCGCATATTCATTTGTGTCATCTAGAAGGAAAATGGAAACCTGGTATAAATTGAACCTTTCATGTACAAGGTTAACGATTCGGTTTAAGAGGATTTCAAGTGAAAGAGTACTGGTTGTATCTCGTGCAATCTCAGCAGCTGTTTGTAGTTCGAGCGCACGGCGTTGGGCTTCAAACAATAACCTCTGCCTTTCGATAGCTACTGCGATGCTGTTGGAAACAATCTGAAGAGTATGAACTTCTTCAGGAGATAGTTCAGAATTACGCCTGGAAGCGGTAAACAATAATCCAACCGGATTTCCTCCTGATTGGAGGGGAAAAACCGCACCTGAATTAAATAGTAGATTTTTAAAGACACCCTGCGTAATAAGCGGAAGATCCGATTTAGTGATATCAGAAAATACTTTTGGTTCCGGTTGCTTAAAATCTATGAATGAAATCACTTCGGGATCAAGTTTAATCCCAGATTCAGTATATTCACCGGTTCTTGAATAAGAACCGACAACGACCGTATCAATACTTTTGGTTTGCGGATTGCTCGTACAAGTGCATAACCAAAGTGTATCTGAGGACTCAGGGAATACATTTTCACCCACAAGTTTTACCAATTCTGACATGGTTAATGATTTCGAAATACCACTAGATATTCTATATAAAAGTTCGGTCTCGGAAAGCGCTGATTGCGTTTCTTCGAAAAGCAGAAGGTTCTGAATTGCAGTTGACATTTGGCCGATCAAAGGCGGGAAGGTGCGAATCTCCTGGGGAGTAAATGTATGCTGTTGAGAGGTTTGAATCAATACAACTCCAAGTTGCCGGTTACTTGTCCATACAGGTAATACCACCATGGATCGGATATTTTGCCTGGTGAGTATCTCTTGTAATGACTTATCGAGTTGAACTTCAAGCAGATCATCATAGAAAACCGGATTTTCAGTTGCGAATATTGGTTTATACAATGAAACCAGGTACTCAGTACCTCTTGCTGGAGGGGGAGTCCCTTTGCCGGAGTAACAATTGGCTTCAACTGAAATGCGGGAAATTTGATTCGCCTCATCGTAATCAAACAAGACCAGCACTGCACGATTAATAACAGGGTTGTTTACACCTTCAATAATTGAAGAAAGCATCTTTTGCATATCTTCTGCAAGTGCCAGATTATGTGATGCTGAATAAAGACTTTCCGTTTCTGTTAGAGATTCCTGAACTTTTTTAAGCAGGTTTTCTCGGATTAAAGTATTATTGAATGAATCCGTTGCAATACTAAGAATATCGATCTGATCCGATTTCCAGACTCTTTCATTTTGTAAATCCTCAAATCCGATAATGCCGAGCTCTTGATTTTCCAGTCTGATCGCAAAAAGAAGAATGGTTTGTATATTGTTAGAAACCATAAAACTTTTTTCTGGTTCTGCACAATCTGTTTGACTGAAAACTACCCAGGGTTTTTCTCGAAGTAATTCTAACCAGTTGGGGAAACTTTCTAGAAGCATTGAAGGCAATACTTTTATCTCTTGATTATGAGAAATAAAGGATTGAGGTACCCATGCGGTTCCGGTCTTAATATTCTCAACAACCGTTGCATAGAAAATGATATCGGAATTTGAAGCTATGGAGAGAGAACCCAACACAAAATCAAGAGCAGAGGATCCTTTTTCATTCAATTCCGCTGAAGCAGTTGTGACATTAAATTGATACCGCTCCCTCTCCTCAATCAACGCTAGTGAATCGCGAATTTCTGTAAATAAGTTAGTGTTTTCAAGAGCAGTTGCAGCTTGGGAAGCTATGGTTGAAAGTAGTTCAGTTTGCACCTGGGTGAAAGCATTTTCTTTGTCATAGCTATAAATTGAAATGACTCCAATTGCTTTATCTGCGGTTAATAGCGGAACTGCTAGCATTGAAAGCGGTTTATTTTTTGGATGATCAAAAGTTGGATCTTTAATCTTCTCA
>CAZAAJ010000085.1:0-10992 GCA_964483135.1 uncultured Anaerolinea sp.
AACGGCGCGGCGCCGGCGTTTTCGACAAGGTGCTTGGAGCTATGGAACAGTTACGAAAAGCAGGAGTATTCTTTGGTATTTCGTTGACCGCTACTCGGTATAATGCCGAGGAAATATTCTCAGATGAGTTCCTGGATTTCTTTTTCGATAAACAGGGGGCGTTCTATGGTTGGTCTTTCCAATACATGCCGATCGGGCGTTCGTTTACCTTGGATCTGATGCCAACCCCTGAACAACGGCTTTGGATGTGGAAGCGTTCTTGGGAGATTGTCCGTAAACGTAAAATTTTCCTGGCTGATTTTTGGAATCATGCCACACTTTCCGGTGGTTGTATCGCTGGCGGCCGCGCACACGGCGGCGGATACATGTACATCGATTGGAACGGCGCTGTTTCGCCCTGTGTTTTTGTACCGTATTCACCGGTTAATGTGAATGACATTTACAAGAAGGGTGGCAGTCTGAACGATGTCTGGGCAAATCCCTTCTTTGCAGACATTCGCGGTTGGCAGGAAGGTTATATGAATGACAAAGGTAATTGGCTCGCGCCCTGTTTAAATCGTGATCATCATGACGTGTTAAGCCATTTGATCGCCAAACATGAGCCAGAACCCATTGATGAAAGTGCCAAGGCAGCGCTGCTTGATCCGGATTACGGGAAAAGGTTGGAACGCTACGGTGAGCTTTACGATAATTTATCCGGAGCGATTTGGCGTGAGCATTACCTAAAAGATCAATCTAAATAGGAGGCGCATGTCAGTAAACCGTAGAGATAAGGCAATCCCCCGTCACCTGGCCATTATTATGGATGGGAATGGTCGCTGGGCGCAAGAGCGTGGTCTTCCCCGCTCTGCTGGACATGAGGCCGGGGTGCAGTCAACTCGGCGTATCATCGAGGCCAGTGGTAACCTCGGTATTCAAGTGCTTACCTTGTATACCTTTTCGACCGAGAATTGGAGCCGACCAGCGAAGGAAGTAGACTACTTGATGTATCTGGTCGAGAATTATGCTCAACGCGAGCTTCGCCAATTGCAGCGGAATGGGGTTCGGATTCAGTTGATGGGAAAGCGAGAAGGATTACCAACTTCGGTCTTAAAGGCATTAGATCGGACAATCGAGCAAACCCAGGATAATTCTCGGCTGACTTTATATCTTGCACTTAACTATGGGGGAAGAGCTGAAATTGTAGATGCTATCAAATCCATAGTGACCGCGCAAAAACAGGGAGCCCTGGAGGGGACAAACCTGGACGAGAGTACCCTTGCTCGTTATCTATACTGTCCTGAGTGCCCTGATGTTGATCTGGTGATTCGCACTGGCGGTGAATGGCGGCTGAGTAATTTTTTGCTCTGGCGCGCTGCCCGCGCCGTTTTCTGGAGCACCCCGGTTTTCTGGCCAGATTTTCAATACGAGCATCTTAAGGAAGCCATCGGTGTCTATGTCGAACAATTATCGGAGTATAAAGTTGATTCGTAGTCCATCTGTTGGCTTAGTATTAAGTGGTGGAGGGGCACGAGGGTTAGCGCATATTGGCGTACTGCGAGTGTTGGAACGCGAAGGCATTCCCGTAGATTTTCTGGCCGGGACAAGTATGGGCGGAGTCATCGCTGCCGGTTATGCCGCAGGGATGAGTTCCTATGACCTGGAACGAGAATCTCTGGTTGCTACTCAAAAGCGACAAATGTTGCGTCTGGTTGATCCAGGCATGCCGAAAGGCGGTTTGATTCGCGGTGAAAGAATACTCGCTTTCTTTAAGAAGGAATTTGGTGAAAAAACTTTTTCGGACTTAAATTTGCCCTTATCCTTGCTAGCAGTAGATTTGAAATCCCATAAGGAAATTGTGCTACAAGAGGGATTAGTAGCTTTAGCATTACGCGCTACAACCTCTCTCCCTGGAATATTTATGCCGGTTGAAATAAACGGTCTACAGCTCGTTGATGGTGGGTTACTTAACAATTTACCGGTTGATATTGCTAGAAAAATGGGGGCGGAAGTAGTCATCGCTGTTGATATAGGGCTTGCTAATAATGAAGGAATTGGCCAGTGGGTTGGAAATCATCGCTGGATTCCAAAAGGGGTAGCCGATACGCTTGAAGTTTTTGATAATTGCCTTTATGCCATGAGAATCGTGGAACAAGAGAATAAACTACGCCAGTTTCCGCCTGATGTGCTGATTTGCCCTGAACTTCCTACAAATGTCAATACAGTCGTTGGCTATGACAAGGTAACAGAACTAGTCGCAGCGGGGGAGCGTGCTGTGGAAGAACACCTCTCCGAAATCAAAAAGCTCTTGCGTCCCCGCTGGTATTGGTCTCTTAGCAAAGGTATTGGTTCACGTTGATAAAAGTTTTTGCATAACCATTGTTTTCAAAAAAACATAAGTAAAAAAGACACCTTTGATGCACGTTAATGTAACCGATTATTTAAAGGAAATGAAGTGTTAGGTTTCGTGGTGTAAAGGTTTCGTGATCCTATGAGAAATAATAAAAATACAACGATTAGTATTGTTACATGCACCTTCAACAGCGAAAAATATTTATTTGACAATTACCCCAAAATTATCACTACACAAAATGGTGAGCGTACCAGCATCCGGGAAATTTCCATTGATATGGACTGAAAGAGCATATGCACCTGCTCCAGGAAAATCTTCACCTCGAAGGACTTTCACCAAGGATGCCGATCCATTACCATCAGTTTGGATAGTAAATGTAGTTTGTCCAGGAAATAGACTGGATATCCAGCCAGTAGATGGATCATATGAATTTGAAATATAGACGGTGTATTCAGTGTTGGGAGCAAGTCCATCCATTTCCGCGGAAATGGTTATTTCTGTATTACCTTCCGCTTGGTTGACTGTCAATGTTGATGCAGTGTCAGAACCAGGGATATCCTTTGTCCCATAAGGTGGAGGAAAGATAGCTCCTGAAAGATGCCATGAGACTTGTTGTGTTCCAGGTCCATAAAAACTAACGAACTGGCATCTTCCTGGTAATTCATTAATCCCTGCAGGTGCAGCCAGCGTTACAGTTTCGGCGAAATCGAGTGTATCTGAATCTGATACATCCAGGATAACCGTACGTTTATCATATGCATGCACATAGTTAATCATTCCATCTCCATCGGTATCCCCATTATCCCAGTGGTAACACCAGGTGTATGTACCGATTGGAAGAAGAAGCGAATTGCTGCTATTCCCACCTGGAAATGCAACTGTAGAAGCCGAAGAGGGTATACCCGTAATTCCTTCAGGCGTGATAAAGGTCAAAGCCTGTACAGTGTATGGAAGAGTTCCTACATTACTGAAGCGTACAGGTTTTAATATGGCTTTCTCGCCCAGGTTCTGGTTTGGACCAAGTGTGGGAATGACTACATGCGCTCCAATTGTGGGATCAGCAATTTGAAAATTACTACCAGCAGGTTGGTCAACACCTGGCGGTGGCTCCTCATTGCTTGACTCATTCAAATCTTTTTTATTTGGATCTTCGACCCCATAATTATCTGCTTCAGGTTCGGTGTCCATAGCTTCGTCAATTATTTTATGTATTAATCCCTCGCATCCTGTAAGGGCAATAATTATCAGGCACATCATAAGGATGTGAGGTATTGAGCGTAATAGCTGAACTGCTGGGAGACTATTCTTCTTAATCATGGCTTATCCCTTCTCTATCCAATCCCATGATAGTTTGAAATTTGAGTCTCACAAAGTCTTGATGGTAATGGGAATCAAACTGATAAACATATTATTGCACTAAATAATAACTTTATCCATAATCAAACTTTAATTTATTCACGTGGTGGGACATGATCTGCCCCCAAAGAATTTCCAACTCACTGATAGGTAATTAATCTGACACATTTGGCGCAGCTTGAATATCATACCCTTAAGGTACGTACACGATACTAATGACGGGCATTCATGGAAATTGAAGACAGAGAACGGTCGGTACCCCTGGTTTGACCCGAATGCTCAATCTACTTATATAAAGAACATACGAGTTGAGATCGATTTCTAATCAGTTTTTGGAAGTGTTTTGTTTTCCCTCATTCGCAGTTTTTCTTCTCTGCGTTTATTGAGTTCAGTTACCACATGTGAGTACTTCTCTCGACTGAGAGGGTAAAAAATAGCAAAAATGACGCCGGCTAACAACAGGGCTGCAGGTATAGGCCCAATGACGATCTTCAGACCCAGCAAGGCACTTTTGGGTTGGTCAACCGCATTGGATACATATCCACTAAATTCAAGTAATAATAATGAGAGCGGCACTGCAATAGAATTGGCGACTTTACCCAACAAAGTGATCAGGCTGTAGAAGACGCCTTCATGGCGTTCACCGGTCTGGTATTCATCCCATTCGACAGCATCCGGAATGATTGCCCAGGGTAAAACCTGGGCTGCGCTTAGACCGATCCCGGCCAGTACACACATCACCAGTAATATCCAGAAGGGTGTTTCTGGTTTCACAAATATAAGTCCGCACATCGTTGCCGCCCAGAACGATACTCCGATTATGTAGGCTGTACGTTTATTGCCTTTTTTGGAGATCCAATTCCAAAATGGCAGGGCAATCATTGCAGCAATAAAGAACAATCCCATAACTAATGAACTTTGGGTTGGTCTTTTTACAACATACTTGATATAGAACATGAAATTGGTTTCAAGCAGGATGATCACAATCCAGGTAAAAAGGTAGATCATGGCTGCGAAGAAAAAAGGCTTATTCTTACGGGCTGCTTTGAGTGCATCCCGAAGTTTGGGCTGTTCCTGTTCAATGTATTCCTTTTTTTCTCGCACGCCAAAGAAAACTAGCAGGTAAGGAAGGGCAGCCAGGAATCCGAAGATGATTGCCATTAACACAACGCGCGGTGCATTCTCCGGGACCATTAACCCAATCACCAACATAGGGAGGGTATATGCAGTTAATCCCCCAAGGATATTGAACAACATACGGAAACTGGTTAATTGGGTTCGTTCATCGTAATCTTGTGTAAGTTCAGGGGTCAAGGCAAAGTAGGGCATGTAAACGACCGTTGCACTTGCTTCATAAATTATGTAAGCGACAACATAATAAACTAACACCCCGGTCTGATTTGAAATGAACGATGGCTTCAACCAAAGGAAAATGAAGGTCAAAGCAAAAGGAATAGCTCCAAAGAGCAACCAGGGACGACGGCGACCCCAGCGGGTACGAGTTCGATCCGAAAGATATCCAACCAGAGGATCATTAATGTAGTCCCAACTACGTCCAATGAATAGTATGGCAGCGGCTAAGGCTGGCGTAACCCCCACAACATCCATCATAAAAATTGGAAACAACGCAGCAATGATGGAATTATTAAGACTGTATCCAAAATCTCCACTTCCATAAATGACCTTGGTTAATGTAGAAAGTTTGTTATTCGCTCTCAATATCCTGTCCTCAGAAAAGTGATGTATTAAAATAATTCTACACTAAAAAAATTTTGCTTGTTGCAAAGGTGATCACGGATGCCCATATCTCGAAGAGAAATATCGGATAAACAAGCACACTGGCGTTTCTTTGGTTGTTCGAATTCGAGAATCGATCGTAAGTGTTTTTTCCTGCGCCGCTCGCCCTGATAGGGTGCTTCGCAAGCGTATCTCTCCTTTTCTGACAACCAATTTAGAGAATGCATAATTAACTGGTTTGCTCAGAATCTTGAAGACCAGGCTGTTGAGGTTGAACGAGTTAATTGGAAGCCTCCGCGGGTGGCCACCGGGAGATGATCAAACTCCTTGATCAACTGCTGTAAGGATTTTACTAAAAAGCCATTGCAGGTGAAATGGCCTTTTGATTTACATTTTTAAGCACCCCCGGCGCGGCTCGAACGCGCAACCCGCCGATTCGAAGAGCTAGAATATAAGTTCCATACCGGAATAGGGGGATATATCGTCTACTTAATCCCACATGTGGTGGTGAAAATGTCTCCCAAGTCGATTTAATCCACTGTTTGGTACCTCATATGCACCTCAATTGCACTTTAATGTACCAGCCAGCAAAGCAAGAGAAGGCGACCACCATCACTCCATATATAAAATGAGAAATCATTCATTGGATCGCAATACAATTAATGAAACGATTTTGCATTTTCCGTGTAATTTTCATCTCTGATCCACTTCAATTTCGTAACGAGTCAGTTTTGGAGTAAAAATGACGGGTTACGAAATCATTAATAGTATGACAGGGAAATTTCGAATAAGTATATCCTTCTTCTTTTAGATAATTAATTAGTCCACATTTGAGAGGACATTGATATGTTCTTTTAGTCGTTCAGTACCCCTCTTGATTTCAAATTGCCTCCAAATTCGCGTTAAGCTTACATGATTCGCGAATTCGAGTGACGTTCGAAAAATACAACCAAGTTGATTAGCATTTATGAAATGCGACAGAATTTAGAATTATTAAGTCTAATAAAAACAAACTATAGTAGTTTGTTTTTATTCAATGAAGCAATAGTAACGAAATTTCGGAACGAAAGTTTATCTGAACACCGCCATTTTTCTTTATTCCCATTTCGAATCATAGTTTTCATGCCCTAAATTTCATGAAAATATGGTGCTCACTTAATGAGCTCAACAAGCTTTCGATAGATTTCCACCATGGCCTGCGTATCCAATTCACAGTAGCGCTACTGTGAATTGTTCCTTTTCGCGTTGATCCATCTGCCCAAAGGTCATGTTCCACCATGCCATACTTGCGTGTTCTACTCATATTACTGGGAATCAACAAATTTAAAATCCGCGAACAATAAGTAACACGTAACAAAGGAACAATTAGTATCTATAATTACACTAGTGATAATTATTGAAATCATAATAATCAGGAAAGGATTTGATCATGAAATCACTTTTCTTTAGCCAAAAACAAAAAAATATCTTACATGGCTTTCTCCTTTTTTTAGTTATTATGATTCTAAATTTCCTTACTTTAAAATCTGTTCAGGCTCAGGAGGGACTGACCCCGCAACTTGTCACCGCAACCTACTACAATTCTGATTGCTTCCCTGCGGGGTCGGATTTCCGGATTGAAATTTATAATGTAGGTTCCCAAGGAGGAGAAGCCTATTCACAGGCTATATATACATATGCAATTTCTCACATCGGCAACCATCCTGATGGTGGGATTGCATGCTTTGTTGATGGTTATGAGGAATTATATGGTACCTTTACTGGCGGTCCCAATGGGACGATCACTTTTCCCCCTGATAACTCGCAAGGTATTACAACCTGCCAGGTGATGGACGGGAAAACGATCATATGCAATTATTATCATTATAGCGAGGAATTTGGGGTAGCTGAAGGCACCAATGATTTCACCATCCAAAACCCTGAAGCCTTCCAACCTGTGGCTATCCCCACGCTTGAACCAACTGCCACCCAAGGCGTAGGATGTACCCCCAATGTGCGCGGGCTTGACCCAGCCAAACCGGGGGACGTGATCTCTCCGGGATCAAGTTATGTGGATGCGAATGGCAAAGAAACGGGAATCATCCAGGAACGTTGGTTCTTTAATGGCAAAGAAAGCACTTCCATCGTCTGGGACGGAAACTCGGTTACCGTGGAACTTCAATGGACCTGTCTGGATCATTCAGGATTCTCAAAATCCTTCTCAATTGCAGCTTACCAGGAACCTCCGGCTGCAGCGGTTACTGAGCAGGAATGGAAGGAACCCCAGGGAATAACCCCATGGGATATTGCTGCTGTTGCCGGGGTTGTCCTGGGGGCTGCGGCAGCTGTCGGGGTGGGAGTTGGATTGGTATGGAAAGACAAACCGGCAGGATTGCCTGCAACCCCTCCTTCTCCACCAGCTCCTCAACCGCAAGCAGCTCCTGTGGTTTCTAGCCGCACCAGCATACCGGTTGAATCCCCTCCGCCAGCTCAACCTGTACCCCCGATGCCTGCTCCGCCAGTTCCGCCTGAACCACCCGTGCCTGCTCCGCCAGCCCAACCAGCCGGGCTTACTGGTGCTCAACGGGCAGATTTGGTGAATATTCGCGGGCAAATGGAGAACGAAGTTGAAGAATTGAAAACAAAATGGCGCGCCAATCGGGATGCTGTTGAAAAATTGAAGGATTTACTTCAGAAGAATCTGCTTAAATTTACATTCAAAAAGGGGTTTGATGTCTCGGAATGGATTATGGATAGTCCGGTGGAATTGATTAACAAAGTTGCCATAGACCCCTTAATGGAAAAAGTGTTTGAAAAACATGACACGTCGCAGGACAGTAATATCATCCTGAATATTAACAACCGCATTCAGCAACTGCAAAATGAGATGCAGGAAATGGTCAATCAGGAGAAATATCTTCAGACCGAAATTTCTAAAATAAATCAAAAACTAGGCTAAACGAAGATTGTACTTACAACATGGAGATTCTTTTTGACATACAAAGGTGGTGAATATATCTTTTTTCATTTCTAATGCGGTAGCACAAAAACCCATTATTGATTTGTGAGTAGTTACTTGACTTATCTAAATTTCTAATCCTGATTTTCTGAAGAGGAGAGGGTTTGCTTTATCCGACCTGACCTCAATGATTTCTGGTCAGCTCCCCTTTGAATCGAATGATAATCAATTCTAAATTGTCTGATAAAAAAGTTCTTGCAGCCACATCTGTTGGCGAATGATGCTCAACAAACTCCTGTTCGATCAGGAACAAGCCGCAAGGTTTTCTATCTTGTAAGGGCTTCTGCAGTTTAGGTATATAATTTAAAAAGATTTCATAAAAATCCTTTTTCCTATATAAAATGGAGGTAATGATGGAGCAGATCGTACCGGTAATTCTGATTCTGGTAGGGTTATTGTTCGTGATCATTGGACTGGTTTTGACATTACGTACAAAAGCTGCTTCCAAATGGCCGTCAACGATTGGGGTGATGCTGAAATCTGAAATTGCCGAGCGGGTCACAAAACAAAGGAACAAACAGACCCATCAAATTTATACTTTCACATCCTATGAGCCTTTGGTGGAGTACCAATACACCGTTGACGGAAAAGTATTGACAGGAAACCGGCTTTCGTTTGGCTTGACGCGCCTTACGCTTGAGAAAGCGCAGGAAGTCCTGAATAGATTTCCACTTAATGCACAGGTACCGGTATATTACAATCCCAGACGGGTCAAGGATTCACGCCTGGAAGTGACATCCGCTGCTGCAGCACCTCAACTCATCATTGGGATCATCATTGGAGCCATTGGGGTTGTTTGGCTGATTGTGACACTTCTCTAACGAAGGATCGAGACATCTGAAATTTCTTCCTTCTGCTATCATGCAATAAATGCATTAATTATTTTGAAAATTTCCACCATGGCCAGCGTATCCAATTCACAGTAGCGCTGCTGCGCTACTGTGAATTTTTCCTTTTCGCGTTGATCCATCTGCCCAAAGGTCATGTTCTACCATGCCATGCTCGCCTGATCGCCTTTTCCAATCGCCATCCCTTTATATATAAGTTCTGGCACCATGACAGGGAGCACATGCTTGATTGACCAGTTGCCCTTGAAACCCGGGTGTAAATACAACCCCTGGTTGATCAACTCCCCGAGGTCATAGATCCTATTATTGAGATCCTCCAGAAATGGTGCAAATTCCGGGTGGACGATTGCCATATCCAGGTTCATGGTCATCTCGAAAGGTTTATTCCATACGATCACAGTACCAGAATCTCCAATATCTTTTTTGAGTCTCTCAAGAAGAGGGAGGGTGGGATCTCCGTCAACCAGGGAAATATGTTCATACCTTCTTTTGGAGACAGTCGTTCAGAGATTTACTCCATAGCGAGTATTACCGATTGGGAAATGTTGCGTGGAGAGGAAGGATATGTCTCAAGTGGAGAGCCTGCCCATGCCGAAAAGGCGCTGATTTGGGTTTTGGAGGCGATGAATCTCTATGCGTTTGACCTCGGGTTTAGCGCGTGAAAAATACCCATCGCGACAAAATAGAAAAGAGGAGTGAGAATGAATGCTAACCGGATCATGTTCATAGTGAAGATGTTTGGAAAAGTAGTAATTCTAATGGTTTGCCTGGGGTTGGTGTTTATTGGCTACAAGGCCAATCAACCGATGATAGTTGCCGGAGTACCTGAAGGGATGACTTATGTTGAGTTCATCCAAGACCGAATCGATGCCGCGAAAACTGTTGAACCGTCAAGATGCGGCTGGGGTATGATGCTTTCTTTGGCCATACTTGGACCAATCTACAGCGTGGTATATACAGCGGTGGCGATTAATCCAGATAGTACTCTGGCCAAAATGACCGCTTCCGATCCGGATATTCCGAAGGGAGTTGAGGGGGCAAGGTGGTACGAAATTCCAGGAATCTGGTGGGGTGTGGTCGAGCAATTATCCTGGACAATGTTGGGGAAACATGCATCGTTTGGGTGTAAATTCCGGGCAGTAGCGAATAATTCATAAACCACTTGAAATTATCACTTATATGTAGGATAATAGACATAAAGTGTCTATTATCCTACATGAAAAAATCAATTCTTCCTTCCCTCGAATCGTTTCCATATTTCACCATTGAAGCAGTAAGACAGCTTCTTGGGGATGAATCTGTAGCTACAGGCACAATTCAGACCGCACTTTACCGCTGGATGAAAGCCGGCCATGTATATCAACTAAAAAAAGGCGTTTATATGACACGCCGCTTTTTTGAATTACATCGTGCAGACACCGATTTTTCGCCGGCGGTCAGCGCGATCTTGATCCCTCAGTCGTACGTTTCCCTGGAATTTATTCTGCAGAAACATGCTATTCTCACAGAAATTACTTATCCGACCTCGGCGGTCACCCTCAAGCATACACGCGTGATTGAAAACAAGTTGGGAACTTTTACGTTCCACAATATCAAAGAGAATCTCTACACGGGATTTGTGATATCAGATTACTTGGGTATCTCCTTTTCTCAGGCGACTAGTGCGAAAGCACTTTTTGATTATCTCTATTTACGTTCCTGGAAAGGAAAAAACCAGCTTT
>CAZAAJ010000086.1:0-10561 GCA_964483135.1 uncultured Anaerolinea sp.
GTAGCGCGCAGTCCAGTCAGCGCTCCGTGATGCTCGAACACGGCGTAAGTGTTCGCCGGCACATCGAAGATGACCATGCCCTGCGGGCATTCTACCTCTTTTGAGACCTTCAGCCCGGCCACATATTCCATCCAGCCGGCCGTGGAACCGGGCAGCATGGAGCACACGCCATAAGCGCAGTTTCCTTCTCCTTTAAGCTCACCAGCGCGCTTGTTAAACTGCTGCCACAGTCCGCTGATCTCCTGGTTGGCGTTGTTGCCAACGTATTCCATTCCCATCACACGGAAATCCGGCAGGGTGACAAATTTTACAGGTTCCATCAATCATTTCCTCCTTGAAATTTTAATCATTGTAAGACATTGAAAAATCAAAGTAAAGCGTTCACCCGGAGCAGTTGATTATCAATAGTCGAATTAAGATACAATGACAGTGATGACCCCAAAACCGGATCTCACTCCAACGAATGACGCCATCCAGCCGCTGCTGCCCGGCGAACTGGTGAACCTGGTGGGCGACCGCGCCAACAAGGCAGCAGCCGCCTCACGCTTTGCTGATTACCGTTCACGACGCGCAGAACATACATTACGAAGGCAGGATTCCGACCTGATGCTCTTTCGTGAATTTCTGGCAGTAATGGGGCTGCGCACCGGCGACCTCTCCCACGAGCCTGCCGCATGGCGCCCGGTCACCTGGGGTCTGGTGGAGGCGTTCGTCAAGTGGCAGCTCACCCAGGGATATGCCATCCAGAGCATCAACGTGCACCTTTCAACCATCAAGACCTACGCGCGCCTGGCGATGCAGGCAGGAACCCTGCTGCCGCAGGAATACGCCCTCATCCGCGCCGTGCAGGGATACAGTTTCCGTGAGCAGTCGCGTATTGATCAGAAGCGCGAGCGTGTTCGCATCGGGTATAAAAAATCAGAACCGACCCGGCTCACCCCCGACCAGGCGGCGGCGCTCAAAGACCAGCCGGATACCCCGCAGGGGCGGCGCGACAGGCTGCTGTTATGCCTGCTGCTGGACCACGGCTTACGTGTGGGAGAAGTGGCTGCCCTCACCCGCTCCGATTTCAACCTGGCAGGTAGTGAACTGCGGTTTTTCCGCCCCAAGGTGAACAAGGAGCAGGTGCATCACTTCACCCGCGATACCCTCGCCGCGCTGACCGCATATGTCAATCATGGTGACGCCCCGGTGAGCGGCTTGATGCTGCGCCGCAGCCTGAAGAACGAGAAACTGGGTGGTGCCGGCATGAGCGAACGCGCCATCACCGGACGGGTTGAATTTTTGGGGAAAAGACTTGGCGTCGACAACCTCTCCGCACACGACTGCCGGCACTACTGGGCGACCTCGGCTGCCCGCCACGGCACTGATCCCTTTGTGCTGCAGGAAGCCGGCGGCTGGTCTTCTCTCGCCATGCCGCGCCGCTACGTGGACGAGAACGAGGTGGCTAACAAGGATGTGAAGCTGGAATGAGAGAGTAGTAATTGGTAATTGGTAATTGGTAATTGGTAATTGGTAATTGGTAATTAGGGATTAGTTACAAAGGAGTTCAAAAATGGACCAAAAACGTGATCTGATCACCGGAACAAGCCTGTGGGATTGGTTCCTGGCTGCCTTCTTTGGTGCCTACATCGGGCTGGTAGGTGGATTCGGTATCCTCTACCTGGCAAAAAAGTCCCGTGAAAAAAACGAGTCGTTGCCTGATTAATTCTCGTTTTGTGGGCTATTGACTAAATGTTGTTTGAAGACCATCTCGCTGGAGGTTCTGTTTGAAATTATCTGCAATTTTCAATAATCTAACATGGTTCGATTGGGTGCTGATAATTGCGTTTGTGGCACTGGTGGCTTACCTGGTGCAATCTTTCTTCCCGCCGTACGGATGGGCGATTGGGGCAGCGGCAGCACTCGGGCTAATCTTCCTTGCCAAGCGCCGGCGCGACAAACTTCAAAATCGGGAATAATAATACTAAAGACTTAAAGGGATCCCAACGAAAATGGGCTATGTATCTGATATTCGCAAAGTGGTCGGCTCAAGGCCGTTAATCATCGTTGGGGCGACGTTGCTTGCCCTTAATGAAGCCAATGAGCTCCTGTTAATCAAACGGACTGACAATGAGTGTTGGGGAGTCCCCGGCGGGTCAATGGAACTGGGAGAATCGCTAGAGGATACGCTCAAACGCGAAACCTTGGAGGAAATTGGCGTTGAACTGACTGATTTCGATTTTTTTGGGGTTTATTCAGGCGATAGCCAGTATTACAAGTACCCGAATGGAGATGAAGTCTATGTGGTGGCGAATGTGTTTATCACACGGACACCGATAAATAATATGATTATTGACCCGGTGGAACACAGTGATAGTCACTTCTTTGACTTGCACCACCTGCCTGAAAATATTAGCCCTCCCATCATCCCGATATTAAATGATCTTCGGAAGCGGCTTGATGGCTGATACAGGCACATTAATACTAGAAATATTTATGGTTTTTCAAGCAATTTGATAATAAATAGGTTGTGGAGAATTAATGACCAAACGACTGATCATTAACGCGGATGATTACGGCCACACTCCCGGCACCTGCCTAGGCATCCGCCGCGCGCACCTGCAGGGCATCGTCACTTCTACCTCGGCGATGATGAACCGTCCGCTTGCACCAGCGGAATTGACCGTAGCTGCCAGGGTGTGCCCCAACTTGGGCGTAGGAGTGCACCTGGTGCTTACCGCCGGCAAACCTCTGCTGGCACCTGAACGGATCTCAACTCTGGTAGATAACCGCGGGAATTTCTATCCATTGGCGAATTTCGTCAGCGCCATTGACCAAATTGACCTTGACCAGGTGTGGGCTGAATGGAATGCGCAGGTGGAAAAGTTCATCCGCCACTATGGCAAAGCTCCTGACCATCTGGATTCGCACCACCACTCTTCCTATTTCACTCCCGCCCTCTTCGAACGCATGTGCCGGCTGGCGGAGCAACTGCACTGCGCAATCCGCAAACCTTTCGGGCCGGAGCCTGCGGATGTTGCCGATTACCTCCCCCTTCAACTAGTGGAAAAAGCCCTCGCCAATTACAACGCTTATACGGATCACCCTTTCCCTGTCACCACCGACTGTTTTATCGGTACCTTTTACGACACCGGCGCGACCAAAGAACACCTGCTGTCGATCCTTGAAGAGATTGCGGCTGACCCCGCGCATGAGACTTTCGAGCTGATGTGCCACCCGGCTGCCCCCGATAATGAACTGGGCAATATTTCAGACTACAACGATAAGCGCTTGGCAGAGCTCGCTATCCTGCAGGATAAAGAAGTCCGGCACAAACTGAATGCGTTGAACATTCAGTTAATCCGATATTCTGACCTTTAACGGGCAAATCCGAAAATACCATCCCTGCACCTGGTACTGATCTTTATTAGCGGATCAAGGACTAAGCACTAAGGAACGATAAGACATTTCATTTAATATCTCCTTAATTAGCAGACTGATTAATACTGAGCTGAACCAGTGGTTATGTCAAAGATTAGCCAGCCAGTCGCTGTAACCGCCGGGATGGCTGCTCACATTGCCCTCCTCCACCACCAGAATACGGTCGACCACCTGGTCGAGGAAATAGCGGTCATGTGAGATGATAAGTGCTGTGCCCTCAAATTCCGCCAGGGCGCTCTCCAGCACTTCCGCCGAAGCTATGTCGAGGTTGTTGGTGGGTTCATCCAGCAGCAGGAAATTGGCTTTGGAAAGCACCACCAGCAGCAACTGAAGACGGCTGCGCTCACCGCCGGAAAGCGCTTTCACTTTGAGCGCACACATGCGGTAATCAAAGAGATATTTTCCCAACAGCGCCACCGCGCTGCTTTCACTCATGTTGCCCGCCAGGCGTACCGTATCCAATACGGTCTGCTCCGGGTCAAGCGTCTCGTGCTCCTGAGCATAGTAACCGCAAGTCACACTCGGACCGGTGATCACTTCCCCCGTGTCCGGAGTCAGTGTTCCCAGCGACAGGCGCAGCAGCACGCTCTTGCCCGCACCGTTCGGTCCGATCACCCCCACTCGTTCACCGTGATGCAGGGTGAAGTTGACATTCGCGAGCACTCTGCGCTGCCCAAAGGATTTGCTTACATGCTTGAACTCCAGCACTTTCTGCGAACCGCGCCAGCCGTGCAGCTTCAGCTCCATACGCCGCCGTTCCATGATCGGACGCTCCAGCTTATCCATGTGGTCGAGGCGGTTCTGGATGGCTTTGGCGCGCTTGGCAAATTTTTCGCTGTCATAAGTCTTTGCCCAGATGGCATAGCGCTTAATGGCTGTTTCGATGCGCGCGATCTGGCGCTGCTGCACGTGATACAGTTCGTTCTGGCGCGCCAGGCGCTGCTGTTTATCCATGATAAAGGAGGAGTAATCCCCGCTGAAAGTGGTCATCCTGCCGGCTTCCAGCTCGGCGATGTGCGTCACCACTGCATCCAGCAGGTAGCGGTCGTGCGAAATGATCACCACCGCACCGGGGTAATTCTGGATGAAACGCTCAAGATACTGCTTGCCGGCCAGGTCGAGATGATTATCCGGCTCATCCAGCAGCAGTACATCCGGCAGGCTTAGCAATAGCTGTGCCAGCCCGATGAGTTTCTTCTGCCCGCCGCTGAGGGTGACAATCGGCTTGTCTTCTTCTCCCTCTTTGAGACCCAGCCCGCGCAGCAACTCCCTCACTTTTTGCGGATACTGTTCTCCGCCAAAGGACTGGTATTCTGCCAGCAGCGATTGCTGCTTTTCCAAATATTGAGCCAACCGCTTCTCGTTCTCAAAGACTTCCGGGGTTCCCAGGCTTATCTCAACCTGCTCCAATAACTGCGAAACTTCCGCAGCCCGCGGATTACCCTGCAGGGCGGCATTGAACCCGGTCATTTGCGGGTCAAGCAGGGGTTCCTGCGCCAGGTAGCCCACTCTCACCTCGCGCGCACGGGTGACAGCGCCCCCCTTCTCAGGTGTGTACTCCCCGGTGATGAGTTTGAACACCGAGGACTTGCCTGCGCCGTTGGGTCCGATGAGACCAATCTTCTGGTCATGCTGGATCTCCCAATCCAGCTCCCTGAAGATGGTTTTTGCGCCGAGGATCAAATGCACATTGTTAAGGCTGATGGAGATCATTGGATAATTCTACCTGAAGGAAACCTTAAAAAAATGTACAATGACAGGATGAATTCTCAATCATCCTCATTCCCTGCTTACCCATCAATCATTTCTTCTGTGCTTAAGGTCCTGTGGGCAAAGGTTTGCGGTTCTCAGAGATCACTTCGAGCAGATGCGATGCGATTGATATCCCAGGTCAAACCGGTACCAATGGTCATCGGGGAAGAAAATATCCCCGCATCAGGTGGATTCCTTGTTGTGGTCAACCATTATTCCCGGCTGGGCTACAATACTGCCTGGAATGCCCTCTCGATAAGCGCCGTGGTCAAAAAAGAGATCGCTTTTATAATGTCCGAGGAATGGGCGTTCGAAGGCAATCCCCTGGGATTCCTCCTACGCCCGCTGATGAGAGGCATACTATCCAGCATTAACTCAGCGTATGGCTTCCTTTCCATGCCCTCCATGATGGAAGGATTCAACACCCCCGCCTCCCGGGCAGCAGCAGTCCGCCGGGTGATCAATTTCGCCCGGTCTCATCCGGATGCGGTCATCGGTCTGGCACCTGAAGGGCAAGACTCCCCCGCGGATGGAGTCGGGTTAGCCCCCGATGGTGGCGGCAAATTCATGCTGCATCTCAACCGCATGGGTTACTTGCTCTTGCCGGTGGTTGTCGTTGAACGCTCAGGCAGGCTGGTACTTCATTTTGGACAACCTTTCGATTTTCCGGTCAGCCTGGATGAAAGATCGGACTCCATTGATTTGACCATCCGCTCAATAGTTCGTAATACGCTGCAAACACTATTTGATAATTCAGGGTAAAGGTTATTCCTGGCGGGGTTAGAAATTAGGGAATTCAGGTATTATTTTACGATTCCTGGTGGGTGTGGCGGTGATGGATATCGGGCAGGTGTTCATGAGAATGGGTCATTGAAGCATGCTCATGCATATGTGAATGGGAAGGGGAATCGATCACGATTCCATCGTGTGCATGTGCATGGTGTCCGTCTTCATGAGAGTGCATATGCTCGTGGGTAATGGATTCATGTCGGTGTTCATGAGCATGATTTTCTGAAATCAGCAGGAATACACCTAACGCGATGACCGGAAGCGTGAGGTAAAACATCCAATTAAGTCGATCATGAAGTATCACAAGTGAGAGAATCACGCCGACAAGTGGAGCGATATTGAATAAAGCGCTGGTACGGGCTGCCCCCATGCCGCGCATAGCACGAATGAAAAGGACGATACTCACGCCATAACTCAAACCGCCTAGAAGAAGGGCTGCCAACAACAAGGGCAATGGTGGAAAGGAATTGCCAAGTGATAACGCCAGGAGTACCGAAAAGAGTCCTCCGGCTAACCCTTTGAGCAGGGTGATCATAATCGGGTCTTTAGAGGAAATATTGCGGGTTAAGTTATTATCCAAACCCCATAACAGGCAGGCACCCAGGATCCCGAGCGCACCAAGAGAAAACCCCCAATTGCCGGTGGTATCCAGAGTCAGCAAAATCCCGGCGACTGTGATCAATACGATGGCGATCAATGCGCGACGGCTGATGGCTTCTTTGAATACTAACCATGCGATCAGCCCGGTGGCGACGGCTTCAAAATTCAGAAGCAGAGACGCCGTGGAAGCCGGTGTTTTTTGCAGACTGACGAGCAGCAATATTGGCGCTCCGATTCCCCCTGCCAGAACAGCTCCGCCCAGCCAGGCATAATCCTTCCCTTTTAACCTCGCTTCATCATTCAATTTTTTCTCAGAGGAGTGAGCGACAATTATAAAAAAAAGAAGGCTGATGCCGCTGCCCAGATATAACAATCCCGCGAGCATGACCGGCTGGACATCTCCCAACAGAAGTTTTGCAAGTGGAGCGCTTGCTCCAAACAAAACGGCTGCAAGCAATGCTTGAGATGTTAAAAGAAATCGTTGACTCTTCATTAGAAGTTAAAGTTTAACATAATTAAATGGTTAAATTAAAAAGAGCAGGAAACAATCCTGCTCTTTGGTTGTAGAAAAGAGACCTAATGACTGCCCCCGCCCTGTCCGCGGCCGGTGCCTTGAGACCCAAAAGTCGTTGAGGTGACAACAGCGTCATAATCAGCCTGGCTCATGTATTGCGGCACGTATGCGGTGCCGGAGATGGTCCAGTAATTGGCGGCAAATGCATTCAGGTGGTTGTAGGATCCGCTGAGCAGGCTGTTGAAGACCTGCTGGATATCAGCCTGGTCAGTTTGCGCCAGCCGTTCCTGGAGATCAAGGATATCGATCTCTTCAATGGCGGCGCTTGCTTTCACCGCGTCCAGTTCTGAGAGTTTGCCCTGGGTAACCAGTTGGGTGTACAGCGCCTGCAGATCTGCATTGGCGAAAACACCGGCAGTGTCAGCACTGGGGGTTGCCAGTCCGTAACGGTCCAGCAATTCTTTTACTGAGTCCATGTGAGTTTGCTCACTGGCAGCGATGTTGTTGAATAAAGGCTTGGTGTAAATCGTGCTGAAAGAAGTGTACACATCCCGCGCCAGTTTTTCTTCTTCCCACATGAAGAGCAGCGCATCGGTCTCAGCCTGGTTCAGCTCCCCTGCGGGGATCAGCGCCAGCGGAGTAGTAACAACATCATGGAGCAACCCGGTGCTATCAACGGCGCCATAAGCGTCGCCAGTGCCGTCTTCAGTACCGTAACCGGTCCCTGAATCTCCGTACCCATTTCCTGTCCCACTACGTTCTTCAGTAGTGGTTTCCTCGCCATCAAAGGCTGCAATTGTTACTTTCACTGCGCCAAACACCAGCGCTCCAACAGCCACAACTAACAAACCAATTCCTAAAATTTTCTTTTTCATTTTTTTCTCCTTTTACGTCTAAAGTTGATTTACCAGTACAACGGATTCGTTTGATTGATCAAGTTTCCTGCGATTATTTTGGAACATTTTACGAGTTACCTTGGTGACCCAGCCCCAGTGAATGGCAAAGTGGAGGATGAAGCTGCTGATGAACAACACAGAAGACCAGAGGTGGACCATCTCCCAGGCTGTGCGTGAGAAGAGGAACATCGGGTCAGGGGTTAATCCGCCAAGGCTCTCACCAGCAAAGATGAAATAGATGCCGGAGGCTGCGCTGATGAGGAAGCTCACTGCGATGACGCCATCCACGATCACATTCTTCCATCCACCTGCGTTCATTGTGCTTTTTTGTTTGCCGGTCACGTTTCGGAAAACACGTTTGGTGGTGCTCACCACCCACTTCCAGTGAAGCACGAGGTGAAGGAGCGCTAATGCGACAAACCCAACACTTAACCAGGTGTGGATCCATTCCCAACCGGCACGGTCAAAGATGACCTGGATGCCATAATAGGGATTCCTTCCGCCCATGTAACCGCCATCGGGAAAGACTAAAAAGTAAATGCCGGACAATGAGGCAATTAATGCTCCAAGGAATAAGGCTGCGTCGATAACCCAGTTCCTGCGTGTTTTACTGCTACCGTTAATTTTATTCTCCATCTTTTTCTCCTTGATCAGATTGATTGGATAATACCGGACTGTGACCGGAAACTAGTTTATTTTTGGTTTATGTCCCCTGCGGATTTTGTGAGATGCACGGCGCTAATCGGGGTAAAATGAGAAGGTATCCTTCTAAATAATAGGCAGGTAACATTGATCTCTCCCGCGTATGTTCCCCTGGTTGAACTCACCCGTGGTTCGATAGTTGAAAGCATCCATTACGGCGCACTGGTGGTCAGCGACATCGCCGGTAAAGTGATTTTCAGCCGCGGTGACCCCTCCACGGTGGCATTTCTCCGCTCCTCCGCCAAACCCTTCCAGGCGCTCCCCTTTGTAGAACGCGGCGGCGTGGACTATTTTGACCTGACCCAGGAGGAATTGGCGGTGATGTGTTCATCGCATCACGGCACGGATGAGCACGTGAGCGTCGTCAGCAGTCTGCAGCGGAAGATCGGGGTAAGCGTGGATGACCTGCTGTGCGGGATGCACACCCCGGCTGACACAGCCACCGCCAACCGCATGCTCGTCAACCATGAAGAGAATTCGCAGTTGCGCCACAACTGCTCCGGCAAGCACAGCGGTATGCTGGCACACGCCCGGCTGCGTGGTTTCCCCATTGAAGACTACATTAACCCATCTCACCCGGTGCAGCGTTCCATCCTGCAAACCTTTTCGGAGGTGACCGGGGTCCCCGAAAATGAGATCCTCCTCGGTACGGACGGTTGTTCAGCGCCGGTGTTTGCCATCCCGCTGGAAAAAGCCGCCCGTGCCTTTGCCCTGCTGGCCGATCCCTCCAGCCTGCCCGAACCCAGGCAGTCCGCGCTGCGCAAGATCTTTTCTGCCATGACCAGCTACCCTAATATGATTGCCGGACCCACCGGGTTCGACACCGTGTTGATGACCATCGCCAGGGGGAAAATCCTCGCCAAGGGCGGCGCAGAAGGGTACCAGGCGCTGGCGCTGCTGCCCGGTGCCTGCAGCGAAGGCAGCCCGGCATACGGTATCACCTTCAAGATCACTGACGGCGACCAATCCAAACCTGAACGCGCCCGACCGGTGGCAGCCATCGAGATCCTGCGCCGCCTTGGCGCTCTGGATGATGACCAGGTGAAAGCACTCTCCTCATTTGCCGCGCGTCCGCTTTACAACTGGCGCCAAATTGAGATCGGAGAGATCAGACCGGCCTTCTAAGAAACACCTTTCGCTTCGTTTTCAATTGAAGTTCTTAGTCACGTCCTTCAAAATCAGAGGAAATCTCGTTCCCTGACACCTATCACGGCAAAGTGATTCCCTACCAGCTGGCGCGCTCCATCATTCTCGACCATCCAGATCACATCGTGGTGCTGGATTGCCCCTGCCGGGCTTTGCGCGAGCATCACTGCGAGCCCGTGGATGTGTGCCTGATCATCGGGGAACCCTTCGCCAGTTTTACCCTTGAACACCACCCGAAAAAATCGCGCGCCATCACCAGCGCTGAGACTATCGAGATCATCAAAGCCGAAGACGAGCGCGGCCACGTGCATCATGCCTTCTGAAGGAAGAAGCCTGCATCGGCTGCGCGGAGTGCACGAGTTATTGCTCATTCGGGGCGTTATCCATCGTGGATGGCGTTAACCAGGTTGAATATGAAAAATGCATGGGCTGCGGGGTGTGCGTCTCGCACTGCGAGCAGCAGGCGATAGAGCTTGTGCTCACACCGGAGAAGGGGATTCCGCTGGAGATGGGGAAGATACTAGTAGTCAGTCATAGAGAATAAGATGGAACACTCCTTGCAACTGAGGAAGGTAAGGAGAAAAGGTAAATGCCTTAAAAACTGTATCATATAGACTTGAACGAAGAAGAACACCAGTCATTAGTGGAAATGACCCGTAAAGGCAAAATCGGGGCACGGCAAAGGAAACGGGCGATGATCTTGCTGAAGGCCGACGAAGGATTGTCCAATCCACAAATC
>CAZAAJ010000087.1:0-9950 GCA_964483135.1 uncultured Anaerolinea sp.
TAAAGTTCTTGAAATAAATAAAGAGGCTGCCCCTGCTTACTTTTAGGACAGCCTCCGGGGGTGAGGAATATTCTCAATTATTATTCACTCAAATTTTCTTTCTGGATTTTTTGCACGACTTTCCTAATTCTTTCCATCAAATCGTATAAATTATTGAGCTGGCTTAGGGTGGGTTCCGCGAATTCACGAATTTTGTGTCCCCTCGCGATTTCTGCACCCCGGTATTCTTCCGGGGGAAGCTGTGAGAGGGATACGCCCCCTTGTGGGGCTGACCGACCATTTCTTATTTCTGCTCTTGCATTTACGGATCACGAATCTTGCGAACGTTGCATCCCCTCGCGTATTCGCGAACTTTGCGCCCCCGAGCGAATTATGCGAGTGGGGTTGCACCCTGATGGTCTAGCAGGAGACCGAAGGGAGAGGGACGAATCACGTTTCTCTCATTGTTTTACGGATTCGTCGCCTCGATGTCCACCGTCAAGTTGCATAGGGTGATGTTATCCATCACCAGCGCCCAGTTGGCAGTGTACTTCCCGGCGGTTGCGGGGGTTTTCATATCCACCACCATCGTCAGTTCCCCGCCGGTTACCACAGCCGACTTGACGTCAAACACATCCGCATAGGACTGCAGCTTGGTTCCGCTGATGTACTTCAGGTCCACGAAGCCCAGTTCCCAGGTCTTCGCGCCGATGTTCTGCATCTTCCAGGTCATGTCAAAATCGGAGTTGATGTTGATCTTGGTGCCCGCTGCCGGCGAAGTCCCGGTGATCCTGCAGTTATAGTCCCACGGGGTCGCCGTGTAGGTTGGTTTGGGCGTGGATGGCTTGGTTGCCGTCGGCACCCACTTGGTGGCGGTCGGCAATGGGGTGGGGGTCTCGGTGGGAGGCACGGGGGTGAGGGTGATGGTGCTGGTCGGCATCGCCTGCGCGGTTTCTGTCAGATTCACCGCCATGGTTTGCAGCACCTGCGTCACCACCACGTCAACGGTTGCCTGCTGGGCTGCCGCGTCGAGGGTCGGCGTTGCCGCGCCCGGGAAAGTGCATCCCGCAAGCAGCAGGCTGAACGCCAGCATAACGGATAGGGAGAGGATGAGTTTGTTTTTCATGAGAAGGGTACTCCTTTAAATAAATAACTTATTACTAAGACGTAATTGGAGTAAAAAAAGTTCAATATTTCCGTAAAATCATTCAAAATAATACCACCTTTAAAAACAAAAATACCTCTATTGAAAGGATGAGGCATGCGATTTATGGTACGGCCGATTCTATTTCTGGATCTGTGAACCCTTGGTCCTGTTCAAAAACAGCCGGCTTGTTTTTCTTCTTTAATTACCGATTGGAAATAGAACTTTGAATTTTACTTTTCACATTCACTTCATTTTATTGAACCACCCAGTACTTCTCCGCCACCAGTATCTTGTCCCCAAATTCACCAGGAATAATGCTGCCATTTTTTGTAAAGTTATCAAAAGCAGTGATATAGGTGCATTTGGTGTTTTTGTCTTTTATATGTACTTCCTTACAATTAAGAATATCAAGTGTATCAACAACTCCGACTTCCAGACAGAGCCCATCCCTGAAATATCGTTGGATTTTTATGTTTGCGAACCTTCTTTAAAAACACATGTAATGATGAATTGTATTCACCAAGGATGTGGTTCAAATGATCATAAAAAAACATTATTCGTTCCTTGAGCCAGGAAAGGTAAAAAACTGATCTATTAATGAATATACACGAAAAACAAAAATAGTAAACCTTAAAATTTCTTGACAAAACAGAAATTATGTTCTATAATATCCACTGTAAAAGATTTCCACATAGGTTATTTATCATTCGTTTGATTCGAATTGAAAAAAGTTAAAACTCAATATCAATTCCAATCACGAATCCCCCAAGCCAGGCGCACTGATTTATTTGTTTTCTTCGTTCCCATTTTTAAAATCAAAAAACGATCCGCTATTTGCTAATCACTAATCACGAATCACTAATCACTAATCACTAATCACGAATCCCGAATCCCTGTTCCCTAATCACCGCTTTCCCTGTGTTCTCAGTGACACTGTGTGAGAAAGGTTTGAGCCGCCCCTACCTCAAGACGACCATCAGCACCCCGATTGCCGCGAACATCGCTCCCACGATCCGGTTGAGGATCTTCTCGCTCACCTTGTTTGCCAGGCGCGCTCCCAGCAGCCCGCTCACCACTGCCGCCACCGCGATGATCGCCCCCACTGACCAGTCCACGCTGCCGTGAATCGCGTAGCCGATGGTACCCGAAGCCGCCGTCAGCGCCATGATCAGCGAAGACGTGCCCACCGCCAGCTTGGTCGGGTACTTGAGCACGACGATCAATACCAGCAGGAACATCATCCCGCCGCCTGCGCCGAACAGCCCGCTATTGATGCCCACCAGGGTACCGATGCCGAATGTGATCAGCCGGTTGCGCGTGTTCATCTCTGCCATGCGCACATTGGTGTTCTCCAGCGTCGGCCGGTCGCTCTTGATCCACATGGCAATAGCCATCACGAACAGGAAGACGATGAAGCCGATGTTCATCAGCTTGCTTGGCACAAACAGGTTCGCCACCAGCGCTCCGCCCTGCACGCCAACGATGGCACCCACCGCCAGCCACAGCGCCGCCCGCATGTTCACGTTGCCGTGCTTGTAGTAGGAATACGCCACGAACAGGGGCGTGATCACATCCACGAACAGGCTGGTGCCCACTGCTGTATGCATGGTTGTGCCCATCAGGATTGTCAGCAGGGGAACCACCAGCAGCACGCCGCTGGCGCCGCTAATACCCACCACCAGCCCGGTTGCCAGGCCGATGAGGATCTCTATTTCAAGGGGTACGATGGTCATGATGTCTCGATGTCTACGATGAATTTACAACAGGTCAATTCTACCAAACAAAGGTGGGGATTAACCCCCAAACAAAAAGGCGGCAGGGATGCCGCCATTGAAAACCACTACCATTCCTTATCGCTGAATAGCGTTTACTGATCTCTGATTCGTGATCATTCATCGTCGTCCCTAATGCACGATCGTTCCGACCTTCTGCCCCAGCAATGCCTTCTTCAGCGCCCCAACATCCCACAGATTGAGCACATGGATGGGCAGCTTGTGTTCCATGCACATGGTGATGGCGGTGGGGTCCATCACTTCCAGGCGACGGTTGATGGTATCAATGTAGGTTAACTCGTCGAACTTCTTGGCATCGGGATTCTTCTTGGGATCGCTGTCATACACCCCGTCCACCTTGGTGGCTTTGATTAGCACGTCCGCAGCAATCTCGGTGGCGCGCAGGGCGGCTGCGGTGTCTGTAGAGAAGAATGGATTGCCGGTGCCGCCGCCGAAGATGACCACGCGTCCTTTTTCAAGGTGGCGGATGGCGCGCCGGCGGATGTAAGGTTCAGCCACTGAACGCATTTCAATGGCGGTCATCACACGGGTCATCACTCCCTGCTGCTCGAGAGCGTCCATCAAAAGGAGCGCGTTCATCACCGTGCCGAGCATGCCCATGTAATCCGCGGTAGCCTGATCCATGCCCATTTCGAGACCAACCTTACCGCGCCACAGGTTGCCGGCGCCGATGACAATGGCCACATCCACGCCCAGCGTGCGAACTTCCTTGATGCGGCGTGCGATCTCCATCGCCTGGAGGGCGTCAATTCCCTGCCCGCTGGCGCCAGCCAGGGATTCACCCGTTAGTTTGAGCAGGATACGGTGGTATTTGAGTTCTTCCATTGATCCTCCTTTGGTTATAAAAAGACCAACCATATGGTTGGTCTTTGATGGATTACTCTTCCGCGGCTTCAGCGGTGGTTTCGCCAAGTGCCCAGCGGGCAAAGCGGCGGACGATGATGTTCTCTCCCAGGGCGGCAATGTTCTGGTTCACCAGTTCCTGCACCGTGAGGCTCTCATCGCGGATGTAGGGCTGGTTCATCAGCACGAATTCATCCTTGAACTTCTTGATAGATCCTTCAATGATGCGTGGGAGCACAGCTTCTGGTTTGCCTTCTTCTTTGGCTTTGGCAGTGGCAATGCGGGTTTCGCGTTCGATCACATCAGCCGGGATATCTGATTCCAGCACATACTGCGGGGAGGTGGCGGCGATCTGAAGTGCCAGCTCGTGTGCCAGGTTGCGGAACTTCTCGGAACGTCCAACGAAATCGCTTTCGGAGTTCAGTTCGAGCATCACGCCCACGCGACCATTGCCGTGGGTATAGAGCTCAACGACGCCTTCTGAAGCCTGGCGTGCAGAGCGTTTGGTTGCGGTTGCAAGACCCTTTTCGCGCAGGAATTCCATGGCTTTTTCCATATCGCCATTGGATTGTTCGAGTGCTTTGCGGCAGTCGAGGATGCCGGCGCCGGTGGTTTCGCGGAGGGTTTTGATCATTTCAGTAGTGATTGCCATGTGTTAATTATCCTTTTTCTAATAGTTTTGCCGCAAAATCAGGTTACTTGCTTTCTTCGGCTTTCGCAACAACTTTCTTGGTCTTCTTGGCTGGTGTTTCTACAACTTCTTCAACTGCTTCAACTGCTTCTTCAACTACTTCTTCTGCAACTTTCTTGGCTTTTTTGGCGGGTTTTTCAACAGCTTTTTCAACGACTTCTTCAACGACTTCCTCAACAACTGCCGCTTTTACTTCATCGATCACTTCAGCGGTTTCAGCTTTCGGGCTCATTTTGGCGAGGGTGGAGGCGCCGAGCAGTTCGGTATCATCCAGTTCGCTCTCTTCTTCAATGCGGGGACGCGGTGCAGCGGAAACCGAACGTGCGGTGGTGGCATCAGCGGGGGCGCCGCCTTCAAGGTCATCTTCCTTGACCATCGTCTTGCCTTCGATAACGGCATCAGCCATCTTGCCGACCAGCAGCTTGATGGCACGGATGGCGTCGTCATTGGAAGGGATCACGTAATCCACGGTGCGCGGATCGCAATTGGTATCGAGCAGGGCGATCACAGGGATACCCTTGAGGTTGGCTTCGTGCACGGCGGTGTGCTCGCGCACAACGTCAACAATGAAAACCAGGTCCGGGGTGCGTTTCATGTTTTTCACACCGGAGAGGCGGGCTTCCAGTTTCTTGATCTCGCGGCGGATGAGCAAGCCTTCCTTTTTGGTCAGACGGTTGATCTCGCCGGTTTCCTGCAGTTTCTGCAGACGGTCAAGTTCCTGAATACGGTTGTACATGGTGCTCCAGTTGGTGAGCATTCCGCCCAGCCAGCGCTCGGTCACATAAGGCATACCACAGCGGACAGCTTCTTCAGCGATGGTTTCCTGTGCCTGGCGTTTGGTACCGATGAACATGATCACACCACCCTGGGCAACGGTGTCGCGGACCAGGTTATAGGCGGTATTGAGCAGTTTGACGGTTTGCTGGAGATCGATGATGTGGATCCCGTTGCGCTCGGTGAAGATGTACGGGCGCATATAGGGATTCCATTTGTTGGTGCGATGACCGAAGTGGACACCGCTTTCCAACAGGGCTTTCATGGAAATAATAGAACTCATGGTAAATTACTCCTTTGCGTTTTTCATCCGCACCCTTTAGCCCTGGTTTCACTGCTTGTGGCAGCACGCGATCAGGATCGGGGTGCGTGTAAGATAGTCCGCGGTTGGAACCGCAGCCGATAAATTATATCACAGCTTTTTGGAAATCCTAATTTTTATCCTAATTTTTGGATTATTTCATCAGCATGTATAATTTATCTACATTAACCGAAAAGAGACTTCATGCATATCCTTGTTACCAACGATGATGGTGTTTTTGCTCCCGGGCTGCTCGCGCTTGCTCAGGAATTACGAAAAATAGGAGATGTATCCATCCTGGCTCCCGATCATAACTGGTCTGCTTCCGGGCACGTCAAAACACTCAACCGCCCGCTGCGCGCCAAACCCGTCACCCTGGCGGATGGAAGCACTGCCCTCGCGAGTGACGGCGCCCCATCGGATTGCGTGGCTTTGGCTTTGATGGGTGTGATCGAAAAAACGGTCGACCTGGTGGTTTCAGGCATCAACCCCAATGCCAATATCGGACACGATGTCACCTACTCCGGTACGGTCACTGCGGCGATGGAAGCCGCCATTGGCAATGTTTCTGGAATTGCGGTTTCACTGGATGCCCCCGAATACTTCAGCGGCTTGCTTGATTATGCCACCGCTGCCCATGCCGCCCGTGTTGTTGCTAAAAAGATGATTTCAAACCCCTTGCCGAAGAATATCCTCCTTAATGTAAACGTGCCATATCTTCCAGTGGCTGAATTGAAAGGCTACCGCATTTCCCGCCAGGGGCTGCGTATTTACCGTGATGAACTGGTAAAAAGGGAAGACCCGCGCGGCAAACCGTATTACTGGATTGGTGGAGAAGCTCCTACGGGTGTTGACGAGGAAGGCACTGATTTTGGCGACCTCAAGGCCGGGTATGTGTCCATTACTCCCATCCAGTTGGACCTGACGGCGCATGCAATGATCGATAACATTAGAAAATGGGATTGGCAGGGTGATGAATAGTCCTTTCTTGTCTGACAATCCTCGGTTGACTTTTAACCTTGAATGTTCTACATTATTGAGTAGACAGTTATTATCATCTTCTCAAGGAGAGTGGAATGCGCCAAACAACCGTTAAAGATTGGATGAAGGACCTGGTAGTTTTTATCGATCCCGAAGCCTCTGTTTACGAAGGCTTGGAACTCATGCGCCACCGTTATGCCACCAGCCTGATCGTGGAAAAGACAGCAACCAACATGGCTTACGGTATTGTCACTTCGATCAATATTTGCGACAAGATCGTAGCCCAGGGGAATGATCCAAAAAAGACAAAGATCAAGGACATCATGGCCAGCCCTGTGATCACAGTTTTACCTGAAATGCAAATAACAGAGTGTGCTGCAAAAATGAAGGAGCATCGCATTCACCATTTGCCTGTGGCTGATGAAAAGGGGAATATCATCGGAATGATAGCCGCGATGGACTTGCTGCTGGTAGCAGAGTCAATGGGTAATGACTTTAAGGAACGCAGTCTCAGGTAAACCTGGCTTTACAAATTAGAGAGACTTCGGCGCATCGGGTATAATTTGCCCAATGCGCCGAAAACTTTTATATCTACTTTTGATAATTGTTTTTCTCACTGCTGCGATTAATTACCGTGTTCCATCGGTAAGTGCTTCCACTGTGTCAGCGGCGGAGTTGATCAGCCTGGTCAACTCGTTGCGCACCGGGGTTTATGGACTGCCGGCATTGATCGAGGATTCTATCCTGGATTCGACGGCATCATCCACCGCTTACCAAATGGCTATGAGCGGAGTGTGCGCTCACCTGGGCGGTGCCCGTGAGAGGATTGCTGCAGCGGGATTTGGTGGAGGAGCGACCATCTTCGCCACCGAAAACATGGCTTGTGCCACTTCAGCAACCATTGATTGGATCAGGCAGGTATGGGCTGATGAACAACACATGTACCCGATGGTGAATGCCAGTTACACCCATATTGGGGCAGGGACTTATACTGCATCGTCAGGGATCACTTATTACGTGGTTCATGCCGCTTATGTAGCTGGCGGAAGTGGGAGTTACACATCCTCAACAGCTTCTGGAGGTTCATCGAACGCCGCTGCCACTGCGAATATGAGCAATTATGTACAACCTGTTGTCACCGCTACTCCCAACATCGAAGGTGATATCTATCATACAGTCTTATACGGGCAGTCATTGTTTGCCATCGCAACCTGGTACGGGGTGACCGTAGAGAAGATCAAGCAATTGAATTCACTGACCTCTGATTCCATCTATGAGGGACAGAAGCTTCTTATCAGTATCAAACCAACTCCTACCATTACCCCCACACGTACAGCAACCAACCCGCAACCAACCCGCACACCGTCGGCAACGAAAAAACCGCCAACGCCCATGCCGACCATCACCGTAACACCGACCCTCAAGCCAAACCTTGGCAGTGCGCTTTCAAAAATTGACAGACAGTATCTGGGGCTTGGGCTCCTGGTGATCAGTGCTATCGGATTCCTGGTAGTATTATTCTCGTCATTCTTAAAACCAAAATCTAAAGAATAAGCACCCTTAAGGGTGCTCATTCTTTAGATCATAAAATCTTCGCCTCGCCAAACCCCTTCAACAGGGGTGTGCAGATGTGGTTTTTCCACCCCCGAAGGATTGACCTTTTCCTCCAAAGCGTCAATGCGGTCCATCAGGGATTTTATGGAATCGCCTAATGTGTCCGGCAAACGCCCGTGCTCCAGGTCTGGCCCTTCGGCGGCGGGATGGCTGCGATGTACCACCTGACCGGGTACTCCTACCACCACCGAATCCGGCGGCACTGATTTGACCACAACCGCGTTGGCGCCAATGCGGCTGTTATTGCCGATGACGATCGCGCCGAGTATCTTTGCTCCAGCGCCGATCACCACGTTGTCTTCAATTGTCGGATGGCGCTTGCCGTGGATAAGACTGGTGCCCCCCAGGGTGACCCCGTGATACATGGTCACGTTGTGTCCGATTTCAGCTGTCTCACCAATGACCACCCCCATCCCATGGTCGATGAAGAATCCATCTCCGATAATCGCCCCGGGGTGGATCTCAATGCCTGTTAAGAACCGTGTGACATGTGATTCCCACCGTGCAGCCAGTTTCAAATCGTGCTGCCACAACCAGTGTTCCACCCGGTGTGCCCAGATGGCATGCAGACCTGGGTAGGCAACCAGCAGCTCGGCTGTGGAACGAGCAGCAGGGTCTCGATCAAATACTGAGCGGATATCATCCCGCATGGAACGGAAAAGTGAAAACGGCATAGTTCCCTCCATGGAAAACCCCTAGTCTGCCAGACCTGCAAATAGCGGTGTCGAAAGGTAACGCTCGCCGAACGAAGGAATGATCACCACAATCATTTTTCCGGTGTTTTCTTCCCGCGCGGCTACCTGCAGTGCAGCCCATACCGCTGCACCGCTGGAGATTCCAACCAGAAGCCCTTCCTGCTTTGCCATTTCCCTGGCAGTTGAAAGGGCATCCTCGTTTTTCACACGGATGATCTCGTCATATATTTGGGTGTTTAATACCTGTGGCACAAACCCGGCTCCAATTCCCTGGATGACATGCGGACCCTTGTCGCCACCGGAGAGAACCGGGGATGCGTCTGGTTCAACAGCGATCATATGAACCAAGGGTTTCCTTTCTTTAAGTACCTCTCCCACACCAGTGATCGTTCCACCTGTTCCAACGCCGGCGACCACGAAATCAACCTTGCCATCAGTGTCTCGCCAAATCTCCTCAGCGGTGGTACGGCGGTGAATTTCAGGGTTGACTGGATTGTTGAACTGCTGCGGCATGAAGTACCGTGGGTCAGATGCGGCAAGTTCAGTCGCTTTTCGGATCGCTCCCCCCATGCCCTCAGAACCAGGGGTAAGAATCAATTCAGCACCATAGCCGCGCAGGAGCAAGCGTCGTTCACGGCTCATTGTATCGGGCATGACCAGCACCAATTTGTATCCGCGGGCTGCGGCAACGAAAGCCAGAGCGATCCCTGTATTGCCGCTGGTCGGTTCAACGATGATCGTATCTTTTTTGATGAGGCCGGCTTTTTCAGCGGCATCGATCATAGCCACTCCAATGCGATCTTTCACGCTGTGGGAAGGGTTAAAGTACTCCAATTTGGCGACGACGGTTGCCTTGCTGGCAAGCGTCAGGCGATTTAGTTTTACGAGCGGAGTATTTCCGACCAGTTCGGTGATATTGTTTGCAATTTTCATTCTTATCCTCATTAAATAATAAACGGTCAACTTAAATCAAAAAGCGGCGTGAGCGCTGCACAAATTACGTGCGGGGACGTCTACCGCCGCCAGATTAGTTGACCGGAAACATTCAGGCGGAAGTCAGTCCGTTCCCCGCCTTTGACACAAGCAATTTTGAATCATTCTATCTCCATATAATACGACAAAACAAGTCTTA
>CAZAAJ010000088.1:0-9941 GCA_964483135.1 uncultured Anaerolinea sp.
AGTGCTTCAAGAAGCCCAAGCACCCACCAGATCAATTGTGTAATCTTAAACGATGTGACCCGCTGCCTCTGTCCTGCCTCGTGCTGGGATGTACTGACTTCTTTATACTCTGTCATTTTGTCCTCTTTTCCCATTCTTCTTTTGCTTGCAGCTGGGTGTACCCATATTTTTCCTGGAGCAAGCCGGTCAATTTATCGAAGTTGCCATCAACCTTATCCAGGTCATCGTCAGTAAGTTTTCCCCACCAGATTTTTGCCTGACCGCGAACTTGTTTCCACTTGCCTTCAAAAACGTTATTGTTTAGCATTTTTTCCTTATTCACTTGATCAAATTTGATATAAAGATGGATTAGAGCCGCCGGGAGGGTTTTAGCAATCCACCCAGGAGTAATCCAATTCCCAGGCCAACCGTAATGGCTACCCAGGGGTACTTGGTGACCTTGTCGACTAAGTTCCCGGGGACTTTGTTGGCATATTCCTGAGCTTTGGCATTGTATTGATCCAGCCCATAGCCCACATCTTTCTTGACCGATTCCGCAGCGCTGGAAAGGGTCTCTTTGGTGTCGCTTTTTAGTTTTTCAAAGCCTTTGGACACATTTGACACGCCATTTTCCATTAAGCTGTTTAGATCGCGGCGAATATCTGCGGTATCCTCTTGAATCTTTTTTTCCAACTGTTGGTCATTCATCTTATTGCTTCCTTTTCTGGCTATCGCCGTCTACAGGTTCGTTCTCAATATAGGACCGAAGTATCCAGGCAATTTTTTCATGCAGGCTCATTACCCCTACCAATAACTCAACGGTGCCCTCGTCTTCATATTCTTCGCTGACCTTTCGGATATCCTCCCGCATTAAACGAATAATGGATTCGTGATCCGCCAATAGGTGCAGTAAATCTGGAACATTGGCTGAATCTTCCTCCAGCCGGGAGTAAGCCAGGAATTCTTTGAAACTGGAAATTGCCATACCACCCAGTATTCGCGTACGTTCGGCGATCTTGTCTGCAATTTCATCCAATTGTTTGTACTGGGTTTCAAAAAGGATATGCAGTTCGAAATTACCTGCGCCGCTTGATTTCCAATGTGCGCTGCGGGTTTTTTGAGATAATACTGATTCGTTGGCCAGGCTGTTGTTAAGGATTTCTACAATCGGAAGGCGCACTTCGCTTTCCAATCCGATGTTTGGCTGGATGAGAATTGGCAGCAATTTTAGGTTGTGACCATCATTATCCAGGCTGATGATCGGTTTAGTGAGGATCTGCGATTTTATTTCGTCTTTCTCTTCGAATTTGTAACCCATATAGGCTCCTTTCTACAGGTACTTTTTGCCTACAATATCATGCTATCCGGTGGGGGCTATCGATGTCCCTAAAAAAACCTGTAAATTACCTATATTTTTAGGATTTTGGCAGTTAATAAATCGTTTCCTTCCGAAGGAAGATCCAGAGTTGATTGCAAAATTTGGTATGTCCACTACTTCTTTATTATTGAGAGGTTCATACAAAGGCTGGATTTATAGGCGAATGAAGAGGAATAGCAGTAAGATGTATTAGCAGGTTTGAGTCTTTCAAGTCCAAATTACCTTCAGATTAGTACGGACTCAGCATGATCTGAAAGGAAATTTCAAAAACAATGTGTGCCTTCTATTATTGACCTGCTAATCATTCCTGGTTTTTGAGATACGGAGAAAACCATTTGCAGGATATCGTAACCACAACCAATAAAAAGAAAATCTGGCGGAATATTGCAACCCTGGTAGTTATCGGTCTTGCCTTGTATTTGATCCTGCCCCAGATCAACGCCCTCTCGAATTCCTGGCAGGTTCTGATAAAAATGCAGCTCTGGGCGGTGGGTCTGGCATTCTTAGCCCAGGGCATCAGTTATTTGGGGAGTGGTTATTTATTAAAAAGGACACTCGAGATAAGTGGTCAGGTCGTTTTATTGATCCGCTGCGTACTTATTGTTCTAGGGGCTGCTAGTATTGCTCTTGTTACCAGAGGTGCAGTGGGGGGGGGCACTGTGATCTTTCGGTGGACCAGCAGCAAAAAAGGTACCAGGGGTGGAGCAACGATGGCCAGTATCTTACCCTCTCTTTTCAATAGTTTCATGGTGCTGTTGTTTTCTATATTTGGGCTGGCGCAATTGATCCTTTCTAAAGACTTATCTCATACCCAACTGGTTGGCTTCAGTGTGACGTTTGGTTTTTTGGGGGCAGTGATGGCTATTGCTATCCTGGCAAGTCGTTACCGGAAGTGGGCATCCTCAGTAATTGTCTGGATTGCAGAACATGCAGCCCGGGTAAGGCGAAAAACTTTTGACCGAAGAAAAACGGTTAAAGAAACAAATAAGATATTTTTAGCCTGGGATGTGTTATGGAGAAGGAAATGGCACCTTCTATTCCTGGGAGCCTTTGTAAATGTACTTTTTGACATGTTAACCCTCTATCTCCTGTTCATCGCGGCCGGGAATAACATCACCTTTGGCATGCTGCTCTCGGGATATGCACTGCCTTTATTACTGGGGAGAATTGCGTTCATCCTTCCTGGTGGCGTGGGTGTAGTGGAGACCAGCATGGTAGCGCTTTACACCAGCCTGGGAATCCCAAATACGACGGCGGTTGTCGTTGTTGGCGCGTACCGCCTGATCTCTTTCTGGTTCCCGAGTTTGGCTGGCTTTCCGATTGCGGCTTCTTTGCAAAGAACACGATAAAATTCGGACGAAGATAAAGAAATTCACTTAATAACCAAATGATGCTTTTTTGAAATCAAGCGCTGTATTATCAATGTGAGATTAGGAGAAGGCAAATGAAAACTCCTTCAAAGATTAAGCAGGGGCTGCTGCCAAAAGCAGGGGGCAAAGTCACACAGGAAAATTCACCAGCATATTGGAACCAAACGTTGGAGCAACTCCTTTCAAGTTTGCATGCTTCCAAATCAGGTTTGCAGCCGGCTGAGATTGTTCTACGGACGAAGCGATACGGGTTAAACGTAATCGGAGCCCAGCAAAAAACAACCGCACTGCGCTTGCTGCTCGGTCAGTTTAAAAGTCCCCTGGTTCTCATCCTTATCGTGGCGGCACTCATCTCGGGTTTTGTCGGAGAATGGGTGGATGCCAGCATTGTGATCGCAATAATCCTGGGCAGTACGATCCTTGGCTTTGTGCAGGAATACTCTGCCAGTAATGCAGTGGCTAAATTACGCTCCCAGGTGACGATTAAATCCAACGTAATTCGAGGCGGCAAGGTTATCTCATTGCCTTCTGAGCAAATTGTGCCGGGGGATATTGTCAAACTTTCTGCCGGCAGCATGATCCCAGCGGATGGGATTGTCCTGGAGGCGAATGATTTCTTTGTCAACCAGGCCGTTCTTACCGGTGAAACATTCCCGGTTGAAAAGATGCCCGGCACTTTCCCCGAAAATGCCAGCCTTACGGAACGCACCAATAGTGTATTCATGGGAACTAACGTGAGCAGTGGTACGGCGCAAGCCCTGGTTGTGGAAACCGGCAAGACGACAGTTTTTGGACAGGTGGCAGACAGGCTGAGACTGCGCTCGCCTGAAACCGAATTTGAGCGGGGGATTCGTCATTTCGGCACCATGCTCACCCAGGTGATGCTGGTGATGGTGATTATCGTTTTGTCGATCAACATTTTCCTGGCCAAACCCTTCCTGGATTCACTCCTCTTTACCCTGGCGCTGGCGGTTGGGCTGACTCCCGAGCTTTTACCCGCCATTATCAGTATCACGCTCTCTCATGGGGCGCAAAAAATGGCAAAGCGCGGGGTGATCGTCCGCCGCCTGACATCCATTGAAAATTTTGGCAGCATGGACGTTCTCTGCACGGACAAGACCGGCACACTTACCGAAGGGTTGGTTCGGCTTGACGGGGCACTGGATGTGCAGGGTAAACCCTCCGAGTCAGTTCTTAAGTATGCCTACCTGAATGCCCAGTTCCAGACTGGATTGAGTAATTCACTGGATGAGGAGATCATTGCCAACGCAAAAAAGGCTGGATTGAAGATTTCAGCCGATAAAAAAGTGGACGAAATTCCTTACGACTTCATTCGTAAACGTTTAAGCGTCATCACTTCAGATTCCAAGGGTGAACGCACGCTCATCACCAAGGGGGCGCTGGATAATGTCTTGAAAATCTCGACCTCTTATCTCTCTGGTGACGCGGCCCATCCACTGGATGCCAAAATACGCGCCGAAATTGAAAAGCATTATAGCGAATGGAGTGAAAAAGGATTCCGCGTGCTGGGGCTGGCAACGAAAACGGTGGATAAAAAGACACAAACCTATTCGGAAAAGGATGAAAAGGACGTGGTGTTCACCGGTTTCCTGCTCTTTTTTGACCCGCCGAAAGCTGACGCTCAGCAGGTTATCGTTGACCTGGCAAAACGCGGGGTAGAGCTTAAGCTCATCACTGGCGATAACCAAAAAGTGGCGTACCACGTGGCAGAAGCAGTAGGCTTGACGTTAAAAGGTGTCCTGACTGGACGCCAACTTAACGATCTGCGGGATGAAGCGCTCTGGCATCTCGCTGAACGCACGACCCTGTTTGCGGAAGTAGATCCTAACCAGAAGGAACGGATCATTCTCGCGCTTCAAAAAACTGGGCACGTGGTGGGTTACATGGGTGATGGCATCAATGATGCTCCGGCACTGCATGCTGCGGACGTGGGTATTTCAGTGGATACTGCGGTGGATGTAGCCAAGGATGCTGCAGATTTTGTTCTGCTCAAAAAAGATTTAACCATCCTGCGCCAGGGAATTGATGAAGGCAGGGTGACATTTGCCAACACGCTCAAATACATTCTTACAACCATCAGCGCCAATTTTGGCAACATGTTCAGTATGGCCGGGGCATCTCTGCTCTTAAAATTCCTGCCGCTTCTCGCCCCGCAGATTCTGCTGAACAACTTTCTCTCCGACATTCCAGCGATAACCATTGCCAGTGATAACGTGGACCCGGAGATGACAGAAAGACCGCACCGCTGGAATACAAAGTTCATTCGTAATTACATGGTGCTCTTCGGCATGGTCAGTTCAATCTTCGACTTTCTCACCTTCGGGACGCTGCTTTTCCTGTTCCATGCGACACCGAAAGAGTTCCAAACCGGATGGTTCATTGAGTCTTTGTTAACCGAGTTGGTTATTGCGCTGGTGGTACGCACCCGCCATGTCTTCTTCCGAAGCCGGCCGGGGAAACTGTTGTTGATCAGCTCCTTGATCTTTATTGGAATTGCGCTTGTTCTGCCGTACCTGCCGTTCATCTCAATTTTTGGATTCATTCCCTTACCCGCACCCCTCATGTTAACCATGATCGGTTTAACAGCACTGTATGTTCTGGCAACAGAGATAGCCAAAAAAATATTCTATTCACGAATGGTGAATGCCAACGCGTAAAGGTAACAGGGGAGGAAGTCGCCTTCTACCCGACGCTTGTGAGCTGCATTTCTGATCCAGGTCAGTAGATTTTCTTTGAGTGCAGGTTGTATCCCATCCCGGGCACGGTTTCGAGAAGGTCACCGTAGTCGCCCAACTTTTTACGTAACCGGCCAAGGTAGGTGTGTAAATAATGATTGGACCCGCGGTACTCCTGCCCCCACACCTGGACCAATAACTCATCATGGGTAACGATGGCATCCAAACGGTTTGCCAATACAGATAAAATTTTGTATTCGGTGCGGGTGAGGTGCAGGTCCTCGTCACCAATATAAACCCTTCGAGCATCCAGGTCTATGATGAATTCTCCAATTTGTATTTTCTTTTCATCAGTCTTTGCTGAGACGTAGGACCTGCGCAGGAAAGCGCGTACCCGTGCCAACAGTTCTTCAGATCCAAACGGCTTGGTCACATAATCGTCCGCGCCGGCATCTAGCGCAGCCACTTTTAAGTCTTCTTCCACGCGCGCGCTCAATACGATGATGGGTACGTCCGAGCGCTCGCGGATCCATTTACACACATCCACTCCCGAAAGCCCGGGAAGCATCAGGTCAAGTAAAACCAGGTCAACGGATTCAGCTTGAAAATGGGCAATCGCCTGGTGACTGTCCTCGGCTTCACTGACCGAATAACCTCGTTTGGTCAGGTTGACCCGCACCAGTTTGCGGATATTTGGATCATCTTCGACAATTAAAATATTACCCATAGTGATTACTCCTTACCGGGGGACTTATCAAGAAGGTTTTTTGGAATAAGCGGGACTGTAAATGAGACGGTCGTACCTGGTAATGATTTGTTCTTGATCCAAATCCGTCCTCCATGAGCTTCGATCAGCCCTTTGCAGATGGCCAACCCCAGCCCTGCTCCTTTCGTTGTTCCACTTTCCTCGGCAACACCGCGTCGGAAAGCCTGGAAAACCCGTTTACGTTCAGAGGGAGGAATTCCAGGTCCCTGGTCATTTACGTTGATCTGGATTAAGTTCCCTCGTAAATTGGCAGAAATGTTAATTTCGCTTCCTTTGGGGGCATATGTGGAAGCATTGCGCACCAGGTTGACAATTACCTGGGCAATCCTTTTATCATCAACATAGACGGGAGGCAGATTTTCTGATATGTGCACAGAAAAATGGTGGTTGATTGTAAGAATATGTAACTGCGGTAATGTCTCCTGAATGATCTCATGCAGCAAATGAGATTTAAATAAGATTGGCAGCCTGCCAGCTTCCAGTCGGGAAAGGTCCAGCAGGTGATCGATCAACTCCTGGAGGCGGAAGGACTCCTGTTGGATTGTCTGGATAAATTCGCGCTGCTCCTGCGGTTCCCAGGTTACATCCTCTGCCAGTAAGGTGGTGGTGAACCCGATAATGGAAGTGAGCGGGGTGCGCAATTCATGCGAGATCATTGCGAGGAATTCAGTTTTAATCTCGTTTGCCTGCTCTGCTTCATGGCGGGATTCCTCCTCAATTTTCAACAATTTGAGGTTGTAAAGAGTGATGGTTGCCTGGTCAATAAGCACTTTCAAGTGCGCGAGTTCAATATGGCTGAATTGCACATCTTCTTCATAATAAACGACAAGGCAGCCAAGCCAGATTCCAGAGGTAACCAGGGGGAAGAGAACCAAGGATTGGATCTTGCCTTCAAGGAGGAAATCCCTCAAAAGGGCGGGTAAACGGGGATTTATCCTGACGCTGTTGATAATAACAGGCCGGCTTGGCTGCACAAGATTCCAAAAATCCATTTCCTCGTAAAGACCTGTTTCACTTAACCATGCGGGCTTATCCTGGCTGGATAACCAGGTGGCGGTTAGTTCCACTCCATGGCTGGGTCCAGCTTTGGGATTATTGAAGAAAAGCAGCGATGCGCGTTGTGCAGGGCGAAGTTCCTGGGCAGACAGGAGTGCTTTGAGTACCGCTTCCGGTTTACGTGCCAGGCTCATCCGCCGGCTGAGAGTAAATTGCTCACGCGATCGGTCAAGCGCTTTCCGTAAGGATTGATCCACATGATTTTGTTTGGTCACGTCCTGAGCGATATAGACTTGATAGGATGTATTGTCAGGTTCGCCATGGACAAGGAATGAATGGGCAGAAATCCAACGCAGGCTGCCATCCGGGTGTACGATGCGAAATACCTGGTCGAACGATTTATGATTGCTGTGATCTCGAGCCACCATGACCTGTACCCGGTCCTCAGGGTGAACACTTTCTATGAGGACTTTCGGGTCAGCATAGAGACTTGCGCAGGAATACCCCCAAACTGATTCAAATGAAGGGCTGACATAGACAATCTGACCGGTAGTGATATCCCGCAGCCATATGACCTGTTCAATGTTGTCGGCCATTTGCTTGAGAATGGAAGAACTCAAGATTGGAATGCTATTCTTTGTTTTGGATGCTGTTTTTTTCATCTTAATCATTATAGAACGTAAAAGACGTGAATAACAGCTGGTATCGGATTTCCAATGTTATTCAGGTAATGTCTTAAATGCTGGTAGAAATTAATCTGGATTTGGTGCCACTACTATCTTACTATGCCAGAACTGCTGGCGTGGCTCTCTTTTCATAACAGACTCTCCAGAAAACATGCCCCTTGCTAATTCGAAGCATTAAAAAGCTTCCGAGCCAGTATTGATTGACTTTTGTTTTTTCCTTTCTATAATGAGATTAACTCAATACCAAAAAATCCCTCTTTGCCATATATCAACAAGATCGCAGCAATGACATATGAGTTTTCACTCTCCTTGAGCAGAAAGGGGGTGGATTCCTGGTATTTTCAAAAGCGGGCATTAAGGAATATGTTCACGCGTATCCGGGTTGTGCAGGGTGGATCATTATAAGGTTTCGAACATATAATAAATTTGTAAAAACATGGATGATCACCGATTTCTGTCCGAACGATTAAGGATGGTCGAAACTCAGATCCAATACCGGGGAATAACGGATCAACGGGTTTTGGATGCGATGCGCCGGGTGCCGCGGCATCGCTTTGTACCTGAAGAGTACCAGGACGAGGCGTACGAAGACCATCCAATCCCGATAGGCAGGGGACAAACCATTTCACAGCCTTACATTATTGCATTGATGACCTCCCTGTTGGAGTTACAAGGAAATGAGACTGTCCTTGAAATCGGCACTGGATCTGGTTACCAGGCGGCAATTCTTGCCCGCCTGGCACATAAGGTATATACGGTCGAATTTATCCCCGATTTGTTCAAAGCAGCCAAAAAGGTCTTGGGGGGGTTATCAGTTAACAATGTGGAGGTCTTTTGCGCCGATGGTTCAAACGGGTATCCGGAAAAAGCTCCTTATTCAGGAATACTTGTGACCGCCGCAGCTCCTGAACCTCCGGAAAGTCTTTTTACCCAGCTCAAGGCTGACGGGCGGCTTGTTATTCCAGTTGGAGGACCCGGGGTTCAGTACCTTCAAGTTTGGTCTCAACATAATGGATCCTGGCAGGCGGAGACAATCCTGCCGGTGGCTTTTGTTCCCTTGCGCGGAGAAGCGGGCTGGACTTCCCCTGAATGGATTTAATCTAAAGAAGTTTATACAATCATTCGATGATTACCCAGTCGCTGCTGCTGCGGCCAAACACTTCGGGGGAATACATTTCCTCAACCTTTGTTGGTGGGACGATGAAGTTGCCGGGGGTGGTTGCGCGCGCAATGTAGGTATATTCGTACACGCCATTCCACAACAGGGAAGTGAACGTCCCAGCCTGGTCATCCCGCAGATTCTGATGTTCGTACCAGGTTCCCCACCACAACCAGCCGATGGCTTCCATGGATAGATTCTCCAGCCCTGCTTCGTTGAGCAGACTTTGGGCTTTTTGAACGTCATGGTCGCCGTAAAGGTTGCGTGCATACAGCGCATAAGCGCTCAAGGTACAACGTGTCTGCTTGCTGTACCAGTATGGATAGTGGGTTTCGATGGTCGTCAAGTAACTGAGTGCGCCTTCCTGCATTTCCATTGAGACTTCAAACCCTTTTTGGTCAGCACGGTAGAGGGTTTGGGCAACATAGATGGTGTTGAACGGGATTGACTCAAAACCGCGCCGCCAGCATGGAAAACCGCATCATCATTCAGCAACCCCTTGAGGGTTTGTAGGTCACTTGAAACGGACGCTTCTAATCCTTCAGGGGAAAGCAGGTCCTTTGCATCGAATGCGGTCAGTATATCGCGAAGGGCAGCAATTGCCAGCACGCGCGAAGCAGCCCGCCGTTTGGCAACGGTCATGGGCGCGGATGCTGGAGTAAAACTGCATGAAGGCAACCAAATGATTTCTGATGCGATTGACCTTTTAGTGCAGATTGGTATATGGCACGAGGTTCGGCGGGTAACTGCGATTTCAAATGTCGCCAAAGACCTGAAAAACGGCGATGGGTTCTTTGAACCTATTTACCGGTACATAAGAAGTATCATCTGCAACAGAACCAACGTGGGAGAAATTTAGGCAGATAACAAAGTGACTCATCAAGATTATGTGATTAATGAATATTTTAATG
>CAZAAJ010000089.1:0-9830 GCA_964483135.1 uncultured Anaerolinea sp.
AAACGCCCTCTTGCGAGGGCGTTGAGCGTTTAGATTTCCAATGTCTCCGTGCAGGAAGGCGCGTTGGGACATATGTAAGACTGCTTGGGTTTTTGGAACCAACGTTTTTCGGTGTGAATGACCATGGGAACACCGCAAGCGGGGCAATCCGGCGCCTGGTTGATGTTGGAGAACGGGTGCTTATCCTGTTCTTCATAGGTTTCCACGCCAGCGGAAGCCATTTCATGTGCAAAGGCGGTGGCAAATACGGGCCGCAGCACCGGTGCAGCGGCAGGAATTACAGCTGCCGGTTTCTTGCGCACTTCGGGCGGCAGGTCACGTTTGAGGTTGGTGGTCTGCATGATCTTGAGGAATTCCTCGCCATCGTACAGGTGCAGAGGCTTGCCTTCAGCCCACAGGCGTGCCTGTTCGGTGATCGAGCCGGTGGTCACCACGGCGCCGGCATCTGCTTCAGCGGCGCGCAGGGCACCATAGAAATCTCGGATGATGGGCTCGCCCACCTTGCCGCGGTACTTCTTGCACTGCACCAGCCAGGTTTCACCACGGCGGGTGTGCACCACCAGGTCAATGCCATGATCGCCCGTGGAACCCACAATTTCCACCTTGTGACCCTGCGCCTGGTAGGTTTGTGCCACCAGCAATTCAAAATCCTCCGGGGTGAGCGCACGCATCTGTTCGATGGTCTCGGCTTTGATCTTGCGCTTGCGTTCCTCCAGGAAGATGGAGACAACGAACGGGAACAACAATAGCCCGGAGAGCAGGAATAACTTCTGGTCAACGGTTTCCGGCAGCAGATGGAAGGTGTCCATCTTGAGGAAATAGAAGACGAGGTGAAGGATGCCAAAGAAGAGCCAGGCTCCAATGAGCGCTTTGATGGATGTGCGCAGCATAGCGCCAAAGCCGCTGCGGCGTTTGATGATGCCGACGATGAGCAGCACATACATCAATGGCCATAGCCCGACCATAAAGCGTGCAGCAGTGGTGAGAAGTTCGATAAATGTTTTCATGCGTTACCTCCAGGTTACAAGATCTCTGAAGGAACGTTGCAATAGTAATGCCAAAACGATGATTTTTGTAATTCTTTGCTTTTTATCTAAAACTGGGTGGAACCGCCTGGTTGCAGCAGCCGTACTTGCGTGGAGGTCTCTTTTTCCACCAACGCAGCCCAGGCAGCCGCATCCTGCTGGATGAGCGCGAACGTATTGTAGTGAATGGGCAGCACGGCTTTTGGATTGAGGAACTTCACCGCCTGCAGGGCATCCGCAGGACCCATGGTGTAGTTATCCCCGATGGGCAGTACCGCCAGATCAAGCCCTGCCGCGCCGATGAGCTGCATATCCCCGAATAAACCGGTATCGCCGGCAATGTAAACTTTATGGTCATCCGGTGTGGTCAGTAAAAAGCCGCCGGGGTTGCCGCCGTAAGAACCATCCGGCAGTGCCGAGCCGTGCAGGGCGTAAGTCATCTTGAGGTAGCCGAAGGGATAATTGAACCCGCCGCCAAGATGCTGACCATGCGTTTTCACCCCCTGTTTGCCCAGCCAGCCGCAAATCTCAGCATTGCTGATGACTGTGGCGCTGGTGCGTTTGGCAATGGCAATGGTATCGCCCACGTGGTCACCGTGCCCATGGGTGACGAGGATATACTCCACCTGTACAGAATCGGCTTTCATCGTCGCCTGCGGATTGCCGCTGAGGTATGGATCAACCAGGATCCTTGTTTCTTCTATTTGCAGAAACAACGCTGCGTGGCCCAGCCAGGTGAGTGTGTTTGTCATAACTCCAGCCTTCTAAACATCCAATCCTTTACGACCAAGCAACCCTTGAATAAGGGACAGTTCGCCGCGGTGATGCAGGGTGTGCTCCAATACATGCCAGAGCACATTGAACATCACCAGGTTATCACCGCGCGTCGTTCTGAAAACCCATTCCAGGTCCGGTTCTTTAAGCGTTTCAATAAATGACTCTGTGCGTTCAGCAGTCACACGCAGTTTCATCCTGATCGCGTTTTTGCTCGGAAAATCCTTAAATTCATAATGCGGATTTTCGGGCAATTCCTTACGAACCAGGTAATGGATCCAATAATCTTCTGTCTCCGCAATGTGGAGGAAGATCTTACCCACCGACCATGACCCGGGGAATGGTTTATATTCAAGGTCAGTTTCATCGAACTGCTCCAGCAGGTCAAGCAGGTCTTTGCGGATTTTTTTCCACGGGTAAAAGATCATTGAAGGTAACATTTTTCCTCACAAATAATAATTTTTTATTTGTCTTCAACCGCCGGGATATTACGGCGGAACTCATCAACGAGTGTGCGCAGGGCTGTGACCCGGGCTTCAGTGAACTTCTGCCAGGGGGCAAAATAATAGCGGTCAGTGGTCGCTTCTGCTATTTTACGCACTTCTGTTCCAAACGGTGTAATGGAAACTTCATCGTTGCTGTGAGCCACCCAGCCGCGTCGTGAAAGATCAGTGCAGGATTTTAAGGTTTCATCCATGGTAAATCCCCGGTATTCCAATAACGCCTGCAACTCCTCCACGTTCGCCTTTTTGATCTGCCAGAGCGTGGTGAGGATCTCCCAGGTATGCCCATCAACCCCGTAAGCCTGCCAGGCGGTTTGATGCGCGTCGGCACGGTAGGCAATCAATTCGCGGGCGATCTGGCTGATGCGCGCCATCATCGGAATTGTACCAGCCGGTGTCATTTTACGTTGCATGGTCAATTGCAATTTTGCCGGTGGTTCGGTGGCCGCATAACAGGCATCGGCAACCTCCTTCATCTGGCTGGCCATGTCCATCATGCTGGTAGCCGGTAAGGGCAGCACCCCCGCCAGGGCATTGTTGACCTCCTTGGTGATCCATAACGCCAGGGAATCCCCTTCACGGGTGAGGGCAAAGTGGTTTTCCTTGGTAGGAAGCACAAGATTGTCGGCTTCAAGGTGTTCCAGGTGCTCCTTGATCAACCGAAGAGAAGTGAATGGAAAGAGTGAACTGAGGAAAACAGGTGTGATGGCGCCGGGATTGAAGGCTGGCAGTACCGTGAAAAGCAGCAGTTCCGCGTCATTCATTTTGTTCTTGTCTTTGATGACTTTCATTGCATGGAATGAAAGCGATTCCAGCGACAGGGACATGGTTTCGATTGCAACGTACAGGTCATGGAATTTCATTGCCCACCCTTCCGGTTGATTTGCTCAACCCTGAAACCGTGTAAAACAGGCATCAAATTTAGTATACATCGATGTGGTTAGTGTACAAAAAATACAGCGCGATTACAACCTCATTCTTTAGAACTGTAAAGATCGCTGGCATGTTCCACCGCTTCGTGGTCCAGGATGACATACCAGAGGAACCAGCCGGACGGGATGGGAAGACGCTCTCCATCATACAACTCTGGCGAAATGGTTTCGGTCTCCTCAAGCAGCGGCGGTTTGATGATCGCAGTACTGGATAATAAATTCAACAAGGTGTCAGCCAGGTTGATGGCAGCGGACTGAATCTCAGTCCAGGAGGTATTTTGTTGTTTCCCCGCCTGGAAGGCATTAAACGCGTCCAGCGTGCCAAAATTATACGGTTCGCCGGCTTTATCCACGTAACCATTCTTCCAGAGAAGTTTGCGGGATTTTACCCCGCTCAGCAGCTGCCCCAGGCAGAACAATGTGTAACGCTCCCACTCCATGATATGCCCCACCACCAGGCTGACCAGCCGTCCATCTGAGGAAACTGAGGCGGCGCGTTCAGGGGTGATTCCCTCCACCGCCCGGGTGTATTCGGCATGTATTGCGCGGTGGAAAGCGCTCATCGCGTCAAAACGCGCATCGGGAGCCAGGCCAAAAATCCTGCGAATTTCGGTGATGAATGTACGCTCGTCCATGTGCACCTTGCGCTTCCTTTCTACGTATTATATAGTGAATGACAGCGGTTATAACGGTGGCTGTTATAACGGTCGCGGTTATAACGGTGGCTGTTATAACGCAATTCTAATATGGACCTGATAATGTATAATTACCATGACCTCGTTTACGAGGTAGAAAGAAGAAAAAATGAATTTTCTGCTTGATCCAAATGTGGCTTACCTGGTCCTGGTCATCGGGGTCATCCTGGGGATGCTGGCGCTGTTCACCCCGGGAACGGGTCTGCTGGAGGTTGGTGCGCTCTTTGCCATTTTCCTCGCCGGATATGCCATGGTACACCTGCCGATCCGCCTGTGGGCGCTGATCCTGCTGGCAGTGGGAATCGTGCCGTTCATCTTCGCGCTGCGAAAATTTAAAACATGGTACTGGCTTGTCCCAGCCATTTTGTCAGCTGTGGTCGGGTCTGTGTTCCTCTTCAAATCCGAGACCAGCCTGACAGCCATCAACCCTCTTTTCGCAACACTGGTCAGCATCATTTCCATCGTGTTGATGTGGTTCATTGGTATCAAAAGCCTCGAAGCCCTGCGGTTGCGCCCCTCACAGGACCTCAGCCGGCTTATGAATGTGATTGGCGAAGCTCGTACTGATATTTTTAATGAGGGCACTGTTTACGCCGGGGGAGAAGATTGGACAGCCCGCAGTGATGTGCTGATCCCGGCCGGAAGCCAGGTGAAAGTGGTTGGCCGCGAAGGATTGGTGCTCAAAGTTGTGAAAGCCGAATAGGGTTGCGAGACCCATTCGATAATTTAGAACGGAGGAAAAATGGATAGTAATTTGTTTACCGTGATCTGCCTGGTCGGTGTTGTTGTACTGCTATTGGTCGTGTTTCTCGCCACCGCCATCAAGATCGTACCTGAATACCGCCGAGTGGTTGTGTTCCGCCTGGGACGCTGCATCGGTCCGAAAGGTCCCGGTCTTGTGCTGCTCATCCCGTTTATCGACCGCCCCGTAACCGTTGACCTGCGAGAGCAGGTGCGCGAGATCCCTGCACAGCAGTCCATTACGCAGGATAATGCACCGCTATCGATCGACTTCCTATGGTATTACAAGGTGTTCGATCCCGTGCAGTCCGTATTGCAGGTTCAGAACTTTGAACTGGCTGCCCAGGGTATTGCCACCACCACCTTGCGATCCGTTATCGGCGGAATTTTACTGGATGGTGTCCTCTCCGAACGCGAGAAGATCAACACTGCCCTGCGCGCCCGCCTGGACGAAGTGACTGAACGCTGGGGTGTGAAAGTGACCAACGTTGAAATCCGCGAGATCGTGCCTCCGCGCGATGTGCAGGATTCAATGAACCGCCAGCTGACTGCTGAGCGAACCCGCCGTGCCGTGGTTACTGAATCCACCGGTACCCGCGAAGCCGCCATCAACGTGGCTGAGGGTGACAAGCAATCCAACATCCTTAAAGCCGAAGGCGAGAAACAGGCTGCCATTCTGCGCGCTGAAGGCGAAAAATCCGCCCAACTCCTGCGAGCGGAAGGTTACCAGAAAGCCCTTGAAGCTATTTTTGTTGCAGCCAAGGATATTGATCAGAAGACCATGACCCTGCAATACTTTGAAACTCTCAAGAGCATGGCTGCCAGCCCCTCCACCAAGTACATCTTCCCGATGGAGTTTACCAGCATGATTAGTGATTTTGTAAATAAGTCGAAGAGTTGATCGAGTGTAATTTGAAAAACAAAATGGGTTGGGTGAAAGCCCAACCCATTTTCTACACATGACCTTTGATCCTTCCCGTACTCCTTTTACCATCGAAACTGCCAACCTGAATGACCTGGGGGGTATGCGCGCCATCGAACAGGCATGCTTTCCGTTGGATGCCTGGCCGCTGCTGGAGCTGATCGGCGCTCTGTCTTTGCCAGGCTTGGTGAGGTTGAAAGCAACTGTTGACGGCAAGATGGTGGGCTTCGTCGGAGGCATGCCGAAACGCTCAAAAAACGAAGGGTGGATAACCACCCTTGGCGTGTTGCCGGGTTACCGGCGCATGGGAATTGCTAACGCGCTTCTCAATGAATGTGAGAAGGCGATGGCGATGCCGACCATCCGGTTGACCGTGCGCAAATCTAATTTGGGAGCGCTACAGTTGTACCGTCTGCGCGGCTATGATCAGGTTGAGATTTGGGAACAATATTACGAAGGTGGTGAAGACGGTCTGATGCTGGAGAAGAAATCTCCTGAGAATCTCGACAAAACCGTAGGGTAATCGTAAGGCTTTCGTTGTTGACAAACCGTCCGAGAAGATATAAGATAATGTCAATGTAGGATATAAACGCCATGCGAGTATTTACTGTACCATCCTCAGCAGGAATTTTGTAGGCACGCATTATTTTGCGTGCCTTTTGTTATCTCAAAACAAAGGAGATCGAACCAAATGGATTACAGTATGATCGGTAAGATCGAAAAAGCAAAACGCTATGCCCAGGAACGCAACCGCTTTGAGTTCCACACGTTTTCGGTAACAGTAAAAGGCGATAATAATTCACATGTGGTCAGCTATGAAAAAGGCAAATGGCACTGCGACTGCGAATACTTTCTTACGCGCGGACGCTGCGTGCACACCATGAGCCTGGAAAACATCCTTGAGGGAATGACCATCCCCGAACCGGTGGCGATCAACTAATTTCATCGATGTGTGAGAAAGAAGATCCCGGTTTAGCCGGGATCTTTCTTTTAAAGTCCGTGTATATTTTCAAGTGAGTCACTAAGTAGCGGGAGGAATTCTGTTGGAAAGCAATCGCGAACCACCACATCAGGTGTTTTATGCCATTGCGCGCAACGTTTAATTGCCATAGCCAGGTCTTGCCCCAATATTTCAGAGGGCGGTACGCCATTCTCCATGAAGACCAATTTGACCTCGAAGATACCATCCTTGCGATGTGCCTTCGCATCAAGGCGGCCAACCAGCGCGCCGTTATTTAAAATAGGCAGCGGGAAATAACCGTACCGGCGTTTAGCCGCGGGGGTGTAGCACTGGATCATGAAATCAAAATTGAATAGCTGGCGGGCGCGGTCGCGGTCCCAGGTGATGGGGTCGAATGGGGAAAGCAGCGTTGTGTAGTGTGCAGTTAATTTTCCCTGTACAGCCTCCTCGATCAATGAACCATCCGCAGCACAATAATAAGCCGGTTCCGACCATCCCTCGACAGTGACCTCAAGCAATAGCCCTTTTTTCTTTAATTCCACAAGGTACGTAGGCACAACTTTCTTCATCAGGCGGTAATAATCAGCAATCCATTGAGGTCTCGCAATTCCAAGTGTATGTACAGTATTCAGGATCAGTTTACGATTCACCTCGTCAAGCGGGGGAACATCCGCATCGCTCCAATCGGGCAGTACACGCGTGGTCAAATCATAAACGCGCTGGAATTTGTCGCGCCGCGCAACCATCAATTCCCCGCGGGCGAACCAATATTCCAGGGCTGCCTTTTCGATCTTCCAGTTCCACCAGCCGCCCGGGCTCTTTTCACTCTCAAAATCTGCCGAGCGTTTTGCGCCTTCCTGCCTGACCACTTCAAGCACATGATCCAGTGTTGAGCGATTTTGCTCCGCCCATTCGCCAAAATAAGAGACACGGTGACCATCGAGGGTCAGCCGGCGGAATAAGGGGAAATCTTCCATCGGGATGAAACAGGCTGCATGCGCCCACTGTTCAAAGAGCGCTTCCTCACTAAGGAGTTCATCCAGCCATTTGGGATCGTACCCTCCCAGCCGGCTGAAGAGAACGAAGTAAGGGCTGCGCGCCACCACATTGATGGTGTCGATCTGCAGCACCCCCATACGCCGGATGGCAGCCAGCACATCTGCTTTACTTGCCGGCGCTTTAGGGGCATGTAACAGCCCTTGAGCAGCCAGGTGGACCAGACGAACTTGACCAATTGTGAGTTTAGGAATGGACATCGCTGCTCTCCAGGTTGAAAATATGTTCTATTATATACCCGGTTTCCGAATCTAAAAAGAACAGTGAGCAATTTCTTGCGTCCTGAAAGAGTCGCAAAGCACTCTGGAAGAGTGGGGGTCAAACAATTAAACTTGGCCAGATATTATAATTTGGCGGAGAGGGTCGCATACTTTGCACCCTCGTAGTGAGCGAAGCGAGCGGAGAGGGTGGGATTCGAACCCACGGTGACGACGAGCGCCACAACGGTTTTCGAGACCGCCCCATTCGGCCACTCTGGCACCTCTCCGGGACGGGCAAATTATACCCGATAACTCTTACAGCTCTGCGATCTGTTTTTGCGCGGGGTATTCCACCTGATGGATCCCTTCACTTTTAAGGAGTTCCTCAAACACCGCCGCCACCTTAGGCTCGCCATGTACAAGGTAGATCTTTTCTGCCCGGTCTTTGACCGCCCTGGCGTATTGCAACAGGAAGTCCTGACCAGCATGGGCGGAAAGCCCATCAATCGTAGCAATTTCTGCGCGCACATCATACAGCGCGCCAAAGATACGCACCTGTTTGGCGTTTTCCTTCAACTGGCGGCCAAGGGTATCGGGTGCCTGCCAGCCCACGATCAACACGGTATTGCGCGGGTTTTCAATATTATTCTTGAGGTGGTGCAGGATGCGCCCGTTTTCTGCCATACCCGAAGCCGAGATGATCACCATGGACTCATCCATATCATTCAACTTCTTGGATTCGTCGACAGACCCCACATAATGCAGCCCTTTGAAGTCGAGGGCGGGATGCTTTTCCTGGCGGATAAACTCACGGGTTTCCTCGTCAAAGTACTCGGGGTATGACCGGAATATCTTCGAGGCTTCCACCGCCAGCGGACTGTCTACATAGACCGGGATGGGCGGAATGATATTTTCAGAAATAAGCTGGTTCAGGAAGAAAACGATCTCCTGTGTACGCCCAACCGCAAAGGCAGGGATGATCACTTTACCGTGACGGTTGACTGTTCTCACCATAATTTCTTTAAAGTCCAGGTAAGCCTGTTCAACACTGTCATGGTGCCGGTCGCCATAAGTGCATTCCATCACCAGGTAATCCACATCCGATGGCAATACCGGCGGTGGCAACAAGGGCAGGTCCATACGCCCGATGTCTCCAGAAAACCAGATGCTTTTACTGCTCCCGTTCTCCCTGGCATCCACACGGATGCCGGCAGAGCCCAATAAATGACCCGCGTTGCGGAAGGTCACGGTGACGCCGGGTACGGGTGAAAAAGGCGCGTCATAATTCACCGGGTAATACAACTTAATGGCTTCGAGGGCATCTTCAGCGGTATAGAGCGGTTCCATAGCAGGTTCGCCGCGGCGGCGGCGTTTTTTATTGACATAATCGACATCCGCTTCCTGGATGTGCGCTGAGTCTTGCAGCATGATGTTTCCCAGCGTCACCGTTGGCGGGGTGGTGTAGATCGGACCACTGAAGCCCATTTTTACCAGGTTGGGCAGGTTGCCGCTGTGATCGATATGGGCGTGGGTGAGTAATACCGCGTCAATGGATTTAGGATCGAAATCGAAGTGGGTATTCTCCTCAAATGTGGCAGATCTCTTTCCCTGGAAGAGACCACAATCCACCAGTAAACGGTGCCCGTTGACTTCCAGCAGATGCTTGGATCCGGTGACGGTCTGAGCAGCGCCTTCAAAGGTTAATTTCATCGGTTTCCTCCTCATTCAGTTGCTCTAAAATCTGCCTGCCAAATCTTGTTCGCCGATAGGGGAACTCCCTCATTAAATAATCAAGTTCATTTTGACTTCTTGGGTGATGATAAGCCAGCGATTCCATTAAGTCTTTCGGAAGGATCACGTCAGATTCTACTTTATACTCTTTGCCCGAATTCTTGCGCCATTGTTTCAGTTTATCAATACGGTTCAGATATTCTTTATCCATTTTTGGGCGGGGGGGTCTTGGAATTGGGGGGGCCGCTTGCCCTTTTTTGATTGCGGCAAACAAACCATCTCCGAATCGA
>CAZAAJ010000090.1:0-9707 GCA_964483135.1 uncultured Anaerolinea sp.
GCTTATCTATGATCATCAATTACTCTCAGTTCATGTTCTAATTACTGCGAACAGATTATAACAGTGCTACGATGCAGATCCAGCTGGATTTCCGTCGATTAAAGTAGAAGAGCGTATAATAGTTTTCTATGAATTTTTTCATTCAATTCGCGAAGAAATTTGGCAAAGAAATTCCGATCGGGCTGGCATTGAGCGGTGGTGCCACCCACGGCGCAGCTCATATCGGCGTATTGGAGGTGCTGGAAGGCGAGGGCATCCGGCCGGCATTCATGGCCGGCACCAGTGCCGGGGCACTGATCGGCGCGGCGTATTGTTCCGGGATTCCCCTTGCCGAAATCAGGCAATTATTTCTTAAACTGGAATGGCCGGATCTTCTCAAGTTTACTCTCCGTCCAAAACTATCCTTCTTTGACGCGCAACCAATGGAAGATTTTCTCAAAGCAGTTATAGGTGAACACATTTTTGAAGATCTTCAGATCCCGTTTGCGGTCGTTGCTTGTGATCTCAACACCGGGGAGAAAGTGGTGCTTAACAAAGGACCTCTCAGCCCTGCTATCCGTGCCAGTTCGGCTTTTCCTGCATTATTCCCGCCGGTATTGATAGGCGATCGTCTGCTTGTGGATGGCGGCGTGGTAGACAACCTGCCCGTTGAAGAAGTGCTTGCGATGGGTGCGAAGTTTATTATCGCCAGTGATGTTTCACGGAGAGGCAGAAACGTAAAACCGCCGGAAAACCCGATCGATGTTTTGACAGCATCCATCTACCTGATGCAGGCACGCAGCGCCTATTATTCTGCTGATAAGGCTGATTGCTACATCCGGCCGGATATGGGCTATTCTTCAGCCTGGGGGTTCAAAGAGTCACTGAACACGATTGAATCCGGGCGTATTGCGGCAGAGAGTATGCTCCCTGAGATCAAAGAGAAATTGAAAAACAAGTCCAGTTTATCACTCAAAACTTTCTTAAGAAAATAAGACCTCTAAGGAAAATCTTTGTCCCACTCTGTCAACCCGCCCCCACAACACCCCATACGGACTTTCATCAATAAAGTAGTCTCCTTCTTCAGCCTGAAAAAGAGTCTCGTTGCCGTACTGGCAATGATCGTCCTTATCGGTATGGGCGAATGGATGGCTGACCGGTTTCTGCCAATCTATATTGAACAACTGGGCGGCAGCCTGATCGCGATCGGGGTATTAAGCGGGATGAAGAACCTGTTGGGTGCGCTCTATTCGTTTCCAGCAGGGTATCTCAGTGAACGAGTGGGGTACAAAAAAGCGCTGTTGATTTTTAATCTCATCGCCTTGCTTGGTTATGCTATCGTCATCCTCATCCAATCCTGGGTGGCAGTGCTGGTGGGGGCGGTTTTCTTCATGGCATGGTCATCCGTGTCACTGCCAGCATCGATGAGCCTTGTATCTTCAGTCATGCCGAAGAATAAACGCACCATGGGAGTCACCCTCCTTTCAATTACCAAAAGGCTTCCCAAAGCGCTGGGGCCTGTTATAGGCGGTCTCCTGATCGGTTATTACGGTCAAACCCAGGGTATCCGATACGCTTTCATGGTGGCGTTCGTACTGGGGGTCATCGCCATTTTTGTTCAACAGAAGTTGATAAAAGAAGAAGCAAGAAAACCCATGGATGAAACCCTGCGCAATCCGCTGGCAATGTTCAAACTCATTACTCCTGATCTGCGCAACCTGCTGGTATCCGATACCATCATCCGTTTTTGCGAACAGATTCCCGATATGCTGGTGGTTCTTTGGGTCGTGCAGCTCAATAAGATATCAGAAGTACAGTTTGGATGGCTGTCTGCGATCGAAATGGCGGCTGCGGTAGCCTGTTACCTGCCTGTGGCGTATCTGGCTGATAAAACGGCAAAGAAACCATTTGTCCTCATTACCTTCGGTTTCTTCACGCTGTTCCCGCTGGTTTTACTTTTTTCGCATAACTTCCCGATGATGGTATTTGCCTTCATCATCCGCGGTTTCAAGGAATTTGGCGAACCCACTCGCAAAGCCCTTATTATGGATCTGGCTCCGGAAGGGAAAAAAGCAGCTGTGTTTGGCGTTTACTACCTCATCCGGGATGTTATCGTCAGTATCGCAGCCTTTGGCGGGGTTTTCCTGTGGCAGATCAAACCGGAGATCAACCTCCTCACGGCATTCGGGTTTGGACTGATCGGAACCCTGTTCTTTGCCATTTTTGGACACGACCTTAAGAGAGATGATCTACAAGCCGAGGTGAATTAACCTGAATCACATCAACTGGCGAACATTCCCTCGTTAATCTTGCGAAAATGGTAGCCGTAGATGGCAAAGGTGATCGCGAGACCAAACTTCCGCGGGTAGCGCGTCAACGTCCAGAAGAAGAGTTTCCAGTACTCCTTCCGTTCCCTGCCAATGATTCCCAGCCGCCACACCGAGGAAAAGAACGCGATCAATTCGTCCCAATGGATCTTGACCGGAGCCAGCACAGGATTGTAGACCGACAAAAACGTCTTCACCCTCTGGTAAAAGAATTTGGGTTCATAGATCCCTTTCATTAACCTGCGATATCCCGCCTCGAGCGTGCTTGCTCCCATTTTTGGAATAATATTAGTGGATCCGTCTGTATTATCCCCGGTCATCTCATGCAGAATACGGCCTTCAGTTTCCATGCGGTCATAAAGTTTTGTGCCATATGGGGCTTGCAGCATACCCACCATGGCGGTTACGATCCCGGACTTCTGGATGAAATCCACTTGCCGCCGGAAAATGCTGGTTGAATCTGCGTCAAACCCTACAATGAATCCACCCATCACCTGCATTCCGTTGCGCTGTAATGTATTTACACTTTCCACGAGGTTTCTATGCTGGTTTTGTCCCTTATGGCATTCCTCAAGGCTGGCTTCATCCGGGGTTTCAATGCCGACAAAAATTGATATGAAACCTGCTTCTGCCATCATTTTCATTAACTCGGGGTCATCCGCCAGGTTGATGGAGGCTTCAGTGATAAAACGGATATCCGGGTGTGTCAATCGCCAGTCAATGATGGCGGGGAGGATTTCTTCCTTGAGCTGTTTCCGGTTGCCGATGAAATTATCATCAACAAAGAAAATGTTGCGCGTCCATCCCAGATCGGCCATTTTATTCAGTTCTGCCAGGAGCTGACCGGCTGATTTTGTGCGCGGCCGGTGACCCAGGATGGCAGTGATGTTGCAGAAGTCGCAGTTGAACGGACATCCACGCGAGTACTGGATAGCGAGCGAATCGTAATTATTAATTTTCACCAATTCCCACATGGGCACCGGAGATGTGAGAATATCGGCAAATTCAGTAGTCTGGTAAACCCTTTTCGGGCTTCCCAGCGCCAGGTCGCGTAGAAACTCCGGAAGGGTCAATTCTCCTTCGTTCAAAACAAAATGGTCAACTTCAGCAAAGTTCTGCCATTCCCCCAGGAATAGCGGACCCCCTGCGACAACTGGTTTTCCGCATAGTTTTGCGCGGTGGATCGTGTCGATGGTGGAGCTGCGCTGCACTACCATGGCCGAAACAAATACCATATCTGCCCATTTAAGGTCTGAATCTTTAAGGGCCTCAACATTCATGTCCACCATGCGTTTTTCCCACACTCTGGGTAAAAGAGAGGCGATTGTTATCAATCCAAGCGGAGGCGATGAGGCTTTTTTATGCACAAACCGGAGAGCATGTTTAAAGCTCCAAAAAGTATCTGGGAATTCAGGATAAACAAGCAATATTTTCATATAGTCCTCGAGTTTAATTTCTATCCAGTTTAACAAGCGCATCGAAAGCAAGGGAGTGCCATCGGGTACACACTGAACGCAATTATTCAAGACTTTATGCATATGCCAATCCGAAAGTAATAACAAGTCATTCCTAAGCGATTACTTTATGCATGAAAAGTCTGATCTCTCAGTCCGTAAAGTAAATCCGTCTTCAAATCGGTTTTTCTCCTCTCATAACCAAAAAAGGCTTACAGGTTTGTAAGAACCGGCGTTTTCAAGACTCAAACCCTTGTAAAACATCCGGCTATCACTATAATCACAGGAAGTAATGAATTTGTAATGTTTCAGTAACTATTTGGTTAAACAATGAATCGCCCTACACTTAAATTGCCCTCCATAATCATCACCATCACGATCCTGTTATTGGCAATATTCCCTGCCAGTCCGGTTTATGCTGAGAGTTTAGAGAACCAGTCGTACCTCCCCCCCCTGGCCAATTTTTCAGCCACCGTAGATAATTCCAACCCGAACCAGGTCACCGGAATCTATGTCCAGGACCTGCTGGCGTTTCCGGTTTTGCAGCAACCTGCAGGGCAATCAGGTTTTGTCTCTACAGAAGCAGACACAGTGACCCAATTCGCCGCTGCCAGCAAGTATGGTACGATCGGCTTGCTCGCGCATAATTATCTCGCCGGGGCGCATTTCTCCCAACTATCTCAGGGTGAACTAATCTCACTTGTATATGGTGACGGGCGGGTGCAAAACTACCGCATTGCTGCGGTTAAACAGTACCAAGCCCTATCACCGAATAACCCTTATTCACAATTTGTTGCACTAGACCAACCAGGGGTCACGCTTTCAAGCAGCGATCTCTTTCAACAAACTTACGGCCTTGGCAACGTCCTGATCCTGCAAACCTGTATTTCAAAGGGAAGCGAGCCTTCCTGGGGACGCCTGTTCATCATCGCTGAACCAGTTCGAATTCTCCCGGTCAGATTATTTGACGCCAAAAAACCCTCACATCACCTCGTACCGGAATACTAAACCCATTAATTTCAATCCGACGCAAGGTTATTCCAGCTCTTGCGTTCTTTTTGTTATTCCGTCTATACTTCTTTATCAGGAGAGTGAATATGAATCGGGAAGAGATAAAAGCAGTTGAATTACGAATTAACGCCATCAATCAATGGGATAAAAACTGGTTCCTATTAACTTCTGGTAGTTTCATTGAGAGAAAATTCAACGCAATGACCATTTCGTGGGGCAGTATTGGAGTGATGTGGGGAAAGCCATTCGTGCAGGTCGTTGTACGGCCAAGCCGGCATACCTTTTCGTTCATAGAAAAATATCCCGATTTCACAGTTTGCAGCTTCAGCGCTGAGTATAAAAAAATCCTCAATTTGCTGGGATCAAAATCCGGGCGGGATATGGATAAGATCAACCACTCCGGATTGACACCGATGCAATCCAAACAGGTTGCGGCACCGGTGTTCGCCGAAGCCAGCCTGATTCTCGAGTGCCGGATCATATCCAAAGCCCGCCTAACTCCAGATCACTTTATCGATCCGACGATCGAATTAAGTTACCCATCAAAAGACTATCACACCAGTTATTACGGTGAAATCCTGTACATTGAGGGAATTCGAAACCAATACACCTGATTAAATCAAATGGATGGCCCGAGACTGTGACCATCCATTCCATTCCCCCTCCAGCGAAGAGTTGTCTACCCCTATGGGTATGAGTTAGTAGAAGAATTCAGTTTGTTTTTCCTCAAATAGAGAAATGAATGCGCGTACCACTTCGTTGTCATATTTCTTTCCGGATAAATTTTTCAGTTCAATAATTGCTTCATCGTGCGTTTTTGCCTTGCGGTAAGGTCTTCCTTCGGTCATGGCTGAATAGGAATCCACCACGGCAATGATTCTTGCACCTAATGGAATCTGCTCCCCGGTCAATCCACGCGGGTAACCGGATCCATCCATCCGCTCATGGTGCCCCAGGATCATGGCAGCAATGCTTTCCATACCTGATAGACCACCAATCATTTGAGCCCCTACTTCGGGGTGGGTCCTCATAATTTCCCATTCCCGGTCAGTGAGCGGACCCGGCTTGTGAAGGATCTGGTCTTCAACACCTATTTTTCCAATATCATGCAGTAATGCTGCCCAACTTAATTCACGTGTTTCACGAGTGGTCATATGGTATTTGGTTGCCATTCGTTCCGAAAGCCCGGCCATGCGTTTGCTGTGAGAGCCGCTGTGAGAATCCCTGGCATCCAGAGTTCTGGACAATGCCAATACGGTTTCAATAGAAAGGTTCGAGATTCTTTCGTTTAATTGATTGCGGTGAATCGCGGTGCCAAGCTGATCAGCGACCAGGTCAACAACATAACTGGCATCCAGTGTAAATGGATCGTTCGCAGGGTTCAAAGGCTGGCACAGGAATAAAACCCCGACGGGTTCATTTTCAACAATTAATGGAATCAGCCAGTGTTTTGCTCCCTGTGACATACGTAAAGCTGAATACTCATCCCTTGAGAGATCACGCATCCAATTTTCAGGTCTTGATCCAGTTGCAACTACTGACTCAAACAATTTATTGAGTATATTACTTCCCTGAGATTCATCTTTTCCTTGATGTGAGAAAAATGAATGCCCTTCATCCCCGCCCGGCTGCATCCAAATGCCGTTACGATTTGCCAGGTAGATGCGGCAAGTTTTCACCTTTACAAGGTCTGAAATAAAGAATGTAGCCCGTTTTACAATGTCAGTTAATGAATCGGAACCGACAAGGTAATGGCTCAGGTCAGAATAACCAGCCACACGGGTAAACTTCTTTTTTTCAGGTAGTTCCCCCCTTAACTTCCCTGAGAAATTGATGTTCTCAATGTAATGAGTCATCGCGTCAGGACCTTTCTAAAAACCAAGGCTCAGGATGTTAAGGTTTATAAACTTTTGATCACTTATTCGACACCAGCCAGGTGGATTGCAGCAACCTGGTTGAGGCTGTTCATCTGACGGGCAAACTCCGCAAGAGTTGCTGCGCGAATGGCCGAAATCCGGCGGGATTCGTCAGCAGCCAGGTGAAATGCTTCTCCGTTAAAGCCGTTCTTGATGGCCAAACCGGGGTTTGTTAGCAATAATTTTCGGAACCGTTCACTGATCACTGCAGCGGTCATAATACGGCTGAATTCACGCTCGCGTTGGATCCTGTTTTCGTCTTTTTGATGATAATCATAAAAAACGTTACTCATGATGTTTTCTCCTTTACCAAGTTGCCTGGTTTTCCACCCAGGCTCCACAAAAGCCACAAAACGCCGATAGCGATAAAGACATCTCCCAGGCTGAATGCCACATTCATATTTCCAATTGGCGGAAGCACTAACCTGTCTGAGAGAAACCCCAATTTTGTCAATTCAGGGGTAAGCACTATGTCTTTGCCATAGCCAAGGCGTTGACCGATCATCCACGAATCCGATTGCCCCGGCATTATTCTTTGCAATGTCGCCGGGCTGATGGGCATGAAGCCACCATTGAGAAGGATTACGAGAAAATTGAGAAAGAATCCCATGATGATTGGCCAAAAACTCTTTTTGCGGATGTTAAGGATCGAAAAAGCCAGTAGGATGATCATCGAACTGACCAGCAGAATGGACACCAGGTTATCTGAGATCGACGAACGGGTTTTTAAGTTGTAAAAGGCAAAATACTGAGGTATGAAAGCGGCTAAAACCAGAAGCGGCCACTTGAGATCATAAATTTGGTAAGGTTGCCTTCCAATTAATGCCCGTAAAAACCCGGCAATTAACCCGATGCAAACTGCGAAGAGAAGGACCATTCTGCCAGGCTATCCGCCGATTGATCCACTAGCTTCAGGGGCACCAGCTGCAAGCACGAACATTACCAGGGTGGCGATGAAGAGCACCAATTTGATCTTGGAGCTTACTTTTGCAGAAACCAAATATAACTTGCTTGTGAAAGTTTTCATTTTAAATCTCCTTTTTTTATCATGTTTATAGATTATGCATGTATTCAGGCTTCAAAACAGGCTTCAAAACAGGCTTCAAATTGTTATCAATTTAATTCATTTTCAATCTTCCTCCTTATTGTTAAAATCCAAAAAAACAGAGAGTGATCTCTGTCAATTTAAAAAACACCTTCTGACGCAGATTACTTCATCAGTGACGTATAGGTTTCTAAGGTTTGGGAAGATGGAGCGACGTTAAGTTCTTCTCTTAACGCTTTTTTGCATTTTTCGAATTGCCGAACCACGCCAGCCCGATCTCCCATTTCTGCGTAAGCGATCATAGCAGAACGATGCGCGGATTCTGAAAAAGGATCAATTTCCAGCACCCGCTGAATGGCAGTGATGGCTTTTTGATACTGCTTTACAGTCATCAATATGTTTATCAGATTTGTGGCTGCAGAAAGATACTTTTGATGCAGGTTTTCGCGTTGGATGATCACCCATTCGTAATCCAGTTTTGGCAGGTAATATCCATGATAGATAGACAATATACTATTGAAATGGCGGATTTTCGCTTCTGTATCCGGTGCAGCATCCGCGAGGGCGATTTCCTGCATGAAATTCTCAACATCGTAGTCGTAATCAAGAGTGCGATTAAAACTATACACCTCATCAGAATGGGCAACACTTTCTGTTCCAAGCGCGTGCCTTAACCGGTAAATGGCATTCTTAAAGCGCACCCGCAGGGTTTCCTGGTCGACTTCAGGCCAGAAAGCGTCTCCCACTTCTTCCTTGGTTATACCCTCCGGGTTCTGCAATATGTAAAAGAAAAGATCCCGAACTCCCTGTGTTTTCCACGCGGATACCTTGATCAGGTGGTCGCCCATCTTAACCTGGGTGCGTCCTAATGCCTGGATGGTGATTCGCGGCGACGCGAACTGAATTACTCCGGTATGTCTCCTGATCATCTTCCTAATATCAAGTAACGAGGTATCAAAAGCACGGATATTGTTTATTAATTTATTGAGTGGAGGAATCTCCAGACCGGGTTTTTGCAAACCTTCCAACAGGATTCGGTTTTCATACGCCAGCCTCAGCAGGGTGGACTTGGCAGGTTCTGTCTGGTGACTTTCAATCCAACTGAAAAATTCGAGGATCTGGTTTTTTGTTGAGGTGTGAAAAAGAAAAGTAAGCCTGAGATAAAACTCTGTACGCAGCAAGTCTACCTCGTAACCTTCCCTGCGGAAAAAGTCGCCCGCATGAGTGAGAAACTCTACAACATTGTGCAACTTCCCTTCCTGCAGCCCCAGGATGCCCTTGGTGAGCTGACATTGAGCGTCATCGTACTGTGATCCCCCGGAATGGGCGAGTTTTTCAGCTTCGGTCAAATAGTGATGAGCATTATGGAAGTTCCCTTCGCACCTTTCCAGGGATGAGCATGACAGGTTCAATGCGATCTGTAAGGTCAGGTCATTTAATCCCACCAACAGCGAATTCGCCAGGTCGAAAACTTTATGCGCTTCCTGAAATGCCCGGATCTCCCGGTAAAGGTCACCCAGGCTGGTGAGGGAATAGCATTCCAGGCGCGGATTTACCGCCAGCTTGGCATATCCAATAGCGCGTTCCAAGTTTTGAGCCGCGATCTCGAAATGCCCGCGCGTATGCTGCAGCACACCCAGATTATTGAGCACGTTTGACTGCCATAATGAATTTTGGGTTTTTTGCCAGAATTCCAACGAAGAAAGATAACAGGATTCGGTTTCAGTCAGGTTGCCCATCCAGCGATAAACGATGCCCAGGTCCAGCTGAACCTTGGCGGCATCCAAATCTTCACGCATAGCACGATACAAGGAGAGTGATTCCCGCAGACTGGTGAGTGAATTACGAAGTTCACCTATCATATAAAGGTTTACCCCTTTAACCCGCAAAGCCTCAGCACGTAATTTCTCTTCACGGGGATGCTTTGAACAAAGTTGGAGGGCTTCATCTACATCTTCCATGGCGCGGATGTAAT
>CAZAAJ010000091.1:0-9533 GCA_964483135.1 uncultured Anaerolinea sp.
ATGAGGATGACATCGCCGGGCTTGAAAGAGAGGGAATTGGCCACCAGGTTGATACCCTCAGTGGTGTTGCGGGTAAAGACGATCTCTTCCTTTTTGGCAGCATTGAGGAATTTGGAAATGGCACCCCGGGCTTCGTCCACCTTTTGAGTGACCTTTGCCGCCAGGTGATGCATACTTCGCCCGCTGCAGGCTGGATACTGCTGGTAATACTCGTTCATCGCGTCGATGACCACCTGCGGACGAAGGCTCTGGCAGGCGGTATCGAAATACACCATTCCCTTTTCTGCAAGTGCAGGGAAGTCACGGCGGAGTTTTTGAATATCCATCAGGCTATTATAAACGGAAATACTTATCCGCAAAAATCCTAACCGCTAATGACGCTAATTTTGCTAATAAGTCGAAAATCTGAAAAACCGCAAAAGATTTTTTTAGCGGTAATTCTCTTATTTAGCGGTGAAAGCCTTATCCCCCGATGCTGACGCCGATGAGACGCCCGATGCCGAAAGTGATTGCGGCGGCGATGAGACCGAAGATGACCATGCGGAAGCCGGAGTAGAGGACAGTGCGCCCGGTGAAGAGGGTGATAACCGCCCCAAGTGCAAACAAACCGACCACACTCAGCCCTATCGAAATGTAGACGGCCGGCATGCCTGAGGTGAAGAAGAACGGCGCGACCGGCAGGATGGCTCCCATTGCGAATAAGAAGAAAGAGGTGATAGCGGCTTCCCAGGCGGACCCGCCCAGTTCCTCGGGGTTAATGCCCAGCTCTTCACGCGCCAGGGTATCGAGAGCGGTTTCCTTGTTGGATAAAAGCTGCTTCGCCAGCGCGGTTGCATTCTCTTTTGGCAGCCCGCGCGATTCGTAGATCAACGCCAGTTCCCCCATCTCCTCCTCGGGAGAGTTTTCGATCTCATCCTTTTCGGTGGTGATCTGGTTGGCGAACAACTCGCGCGACGACTGCACTGAGAGCCATTCTCCCAGCGCCATGCTGATGGCTCCCGCCAGCAGACCGGCGATACCGGCGATGAGCACGCCTTTGCCGGCCAGCGTTGCGCCAGCCACGCCCATCACCAGGCTGAGGTTGGAGACGAGACCATCATTGGCGCCGAGCACAGCCGCGCGCAGGGCATTGCCGCCAGCAGAGCGGTGGCGGCCTTCCAGCTGCATCAGCACCCCGCCGGAAATCCCACCCTTCACCGCGCCGGTGATCTGGGTGAGCAGGCGCGCGTGCGATTGCTCCTGGCTGCGCATGCCCATGGCATTTTCCATTTTGGAATAATCCTGCGAACCGGTGGCTTCCATGTTCTGGATGGCCGGCAGGATCATCTGCGTGCCGAACTTGCGCGCCAGGCGGATGAGGGTGCGTGTACGCCATGCGGGTTTGAATTCTACGATTTCAATACCGGCGTCCTTGGCGCGCTGCTGCCATTGTTCGGCGTGGGCTGTCTCGGTCTTGGAGATGCGCGCGTACACCTCGGCGATGCGCGGGTCTTTTTCAATTTCTGAGAGGGTCTGGTAGAGAAGGGCGCTGCTGCGCTCATCAAGGTAGGCTTTGAGAATGGGGGAAGGTTTAGGCATGGGGGAGTCCTTGGAAATTCAGAGATAGAAGTATTGTAATTCCTAAATTGATTTTATAGACGAGCGAATTTGTAACCGATTTGTAACCGTGGTTGTGTATCCTATGTGGGCAGCAAATGCTATTAATTTTTCGAGGGAAAATCCCTCCCGCATCCCATACGAACCGAGGAGCTAATTATGCGCTTAAAAGGGAAAGTTGCACTGATCACCGGCGGAGCCGCCGGAATCGGCAAAGCCACCGCCCAGGTATTCGCACGCGAGGGCGCGAAAGTCGTTATTTGTGATGTTTCCGAGGAGCTTGGCAGCGAGGTCGTCAAGACGCTCGGCCCCGATGCCCAGTTCAACAAGGTAGATGTGACCAACCGCGCCGATGTGCAGAAGTGGGTGGATGGTGTGGTCGCCAGGTACGGCCGCGTGGATATTTTGGTGAACAATGCCGGTATCACCCGCGACGGTCAGTTCGTCAAGGTCAAGGATGGCGAGCTGGTGAAACAGATGGGTGAAGACGCCTTCGACTTGGTGATCGCGGTCAACCTCAAGGGCGTGTTCAATTGCGCGCAGGCAGTCGCCCCCTACATGATTAAACAAAATGCCGGTGTAATCCTCAACGCTTCCTCCGTGGTCGGGTTGTACGGGAATTTCGGCCAGACCAATTACGTGGCCACCAAGGCTGCTGTCATCGGCATGACCAAGGTGTGGGCACGCGAGCTGGGCAAATACAACATCCGTGTAAATGCGGTAGCTCCCGGCTTTATCATGACTGACATGGTTGCCAAGATGCCCGAGGAAGTGCTGGCTGGCATGCGCGCCAAAACGCCGCTCGGCAGACTGGGTGAACCCGAAGATATCGCCAATACCTATGCGTGGCTTTCCAGCGATGAAGCTGCTTATGTTCACGGCGCCACCATCAGTGTGGATGGCGGCATAGTCATTGGCAGCTAACAAGGAGATAAAATGACCCGATACGCAAGCATCATTTCCAGCGGGGCTTACCTGCCGGAAATCGAACGCACCAATTCTTCGATGAAAGAACGTTTTGGTGAGGTGATCGATAAGTTCGAAGCCTCGTCCGGTATTAAGACGCGTTTTTATGCACCCGATTCATGGGCGACTTCCGACTTGGCAGTCGAAGCCGGCAAACAGGCGTTACAAAAAGCCGGGTTGAAACCGGAAGACCTGGACCTGATCATCCTCGGCACCGACAGCCCCGATTACATCACCCCCGCCACCTCGGTGGTGGCGCAATACAAAATGGGCGCAAAGAACGCCGGCACCTTTGATGTGGGCTGCGCGTGCGCGTCCTTCCCGACCGGGCTCAACATCGCTGCCGGGCTCATCAGCACTAATGCGAACCTCAAATACGTGATGGTCATTGGCGCTTACATGATGCACAAACTGGCGGATTGGGAGAACGACGTAATGTCCTTCTTCTATGGCGACGGCGCTGGCGCGGCCATCCTTACTGCCACCGATAAACCCGGGTTCGTCTCTTCCTCCTTCTTTGGCGATGGCTCCTACCACAAACACTGGGGCATTTACTCCGGCGGCACTTACGAACCCGCCACCGAGGAGAGTGTGAAAGCTGGACGCACAAAGGTCAAGCTGATCACGCCTTTCCCGCCCGAAGTGAACCACGAGGGCTGGCCGGCGCGCATGCGCGAACTGGCAAAGAACGGCAATTTCGATCTCAAGGAAGCTGACCTGATCATTTACACCCAGGTACGCCTGAAAAGCATCAAGCTGGTACAGGAGACCCTCGGTCTGCCCTTTGAAAAAGCGCACTACGTGATGGACCGCTTCGGTTACACCGGTTCAGCCTGCCTGCCCATGGCATTCAATGACGCCTGGGAACAGGGCAAGGTGCATTCCGGTGATCTTGTTCTATTCGTCGGATCCGGTGTGGGTTACAACCAGGCTGGTTCCGCATTCATCATGCCCTAATATATGGACACACAAACCCTTTACCGTTCCAAGCTGCTCAGTATCCCGGACGCGATCGGGAAAATTAAATCCCACGACCGGGTGGGGGTGGCGATGGCTGCCTCCGAGCCGCCCGGTTTGCTTACCGAAATGGGCAACCACCGTGATCGGCTGGAGGATGTGCACGTATGGGTTTGCCTGCCACTCGGGTCTTACAGTTTCGTGCTTGAACCGAGTATGGAAGGGCACTTCTTTGTTGAAAACTGGTTCTACGGCGCGGCAGACCGCAAGGTGCATGCCCAGGGGCGTGAATCCTACATCCCCAATAACCTGCACCAGGCTGCAACGTGCAAGCTTTACGCACACAAAAACATGGTGAATGTCTTCATCGGCACTGCCACCCCACCCGACAGCCGAGGCTATATGTCGCTTTCGCTGGGACTGGTGCTGGAGCGGCAGCTCATTGACGCTGCGGATATCGTCATCCTCGAGATCAATGAGAACTTGCCGTGGACGCTGGGCGATACGCAGGTGCATCTCTCCGAGGTGGATTTCGTGGTCGAGAACCACGTGCCGCTGGCGCAGCTGCCGGTGGTGCTGCCCACTGAGGCGGAAGAAGCCATTGGCGGGTACATCGCTGAGCTCATTGAGGATGGCTCCACGCTGCAGCTTGGCATCGGCGGCATCCCCAATGCCATCACTCCCTTTCTGATGAAGCGCAAGGACCTGGGTATCCACACTGAAATGTTCACCGACGGCATGGTGGATCTTTACAATGCTGGCGTGATCACCAACCGCCGCAAGACGCAGTGGCGCGGGAAAATGGTGGGCGCATTCGCCCTTGGTACGCAAAAACTGTATGACTTTCTTGATAACAACCTGGGGGTGGAGTTCCAGCAGGGACGCGTTACCAACGACCCCTTCGTGGTCGGACGCAATTACCGCATGGTCAGTGTGAACACCGCACTGCAGGTGGACATCATGGGGCAGGTGTGTTCGCAGTCCATCGGCGCCAAACATTTCAGCGGCACCGGCGGGCAGTTGGACACGCACCGCGGTGCGCAGCTCTCGGAAAACGGGCGCGGCATCATTGCCCTGCGTTCCACCGCACGCAACAATGAGATCTCCACCATTGTTCCCATTCTCACCGGGGGGGCGGAGGTGACCGTGCCGAGCCATGACGTTGACACCGTGGTCACCGAGTTCGGTGTGGCGGATTTGAAGGGATTGTCCCTGCGCGACCGCGCGGAAGCGCTCATCCGCATTGCTCATCCAAGTTTCCAGGCGCAGATCAGGGAAGAAGCTATGCGGCTTGGGATCGTACCGCATTTTTAGCAAGAGGAGGAAATGATGAATCCTTTAGTCGGCAAATGGCAGCAGCCTGAAGGTCAGGCGTATGCTGGATTGGTCTTTATTTTCAAAGAGGACGGCACCTTTGAGTCGGAATATTCCGCTATGGGTATCACCTCCGGCGGCAGTTACCAGGTGAAAGATGACCTGATCTTCATGGATCAGAGCAAACACTCGCTGGGGCTGGTGGGTAAATTCGAGGGCAGATTCCTCATTGAAAACGATACTTTAAAGCTCGGTTTTGGCAACCCCGGAGAGCAAGCCCCCGAAGATGCCAGCAAAGGCCGGCTTTATCTTAGAGTCAAGGGAGAATAAGCATGACAGAAAAGAAACTCGCAAGGGGCGTCGCGCTGGTTGGCGCCGGGATGAGTAAATTTGGCGCTTTCAAAGGGAAAAGCTCACGCGACCTCTTTGTGGAAGCGTTTACCGAAATGCTGGGAACTGTGGATAAGGGGATCGATCCCAGGAAGATCGAAGCGTTTTTCATGGGCAACTTCAGCAGTGACCTGTTCGAGAACCAGGGACATCTGGCTCCCATCCTCGCCAACTGGGTGGGGTTGAGTCCGATCCCCGCGGTACGCATTGAGGATGCCTGTGCCAGCTCCGGCGTGGCGCTGCGGCAAGGCATCCTCGCGGTGGCATCCGGACTGTATGATATCGTCCTTGTCGCCGGTGTGGAGAAAATGACCGACCTGCCCACCGAACGGGTGACTGACACCTTAGCCACCGCAGCCGATGAGCAGTATGAGATCCCGGCAGGGTTCACCTTCCCCGGATTCTATGCCTCGATGGCGAGCGCGTATATGCACGCCTACGGTGCGACACCTGAAACCTTTATGAAAGTGGGCATTAAGAACCATGAAAACGGGTCTTTGAATAATAAAGCCCAGTTTGGGCAGAAGGTGTCCGTGCTCATGGAAGCCCGCAAGGCCAGCGCCGCCAAGAAAGGTCTGCCAATCCCCGAATGGGCGGACGAGATGGCGTTCATGCACGACGACCGCGCCAATCCAATAGTCGCCTGGCCAATGCGCCTGTACGATTGTTCGCCGGTTTCTGATGGCGCCGCCTGCGTGCTGCTTGTCAGCGAAGACCTGGCCAAAAAGTATTCAAAGAAACCTGTCTATGTAGTTGGTTCAGGACAGGCGAGCGACGGCGCCTTGCACAGCCGCCCCACCCTTACCAGCATTCCTTCAGCCAGGCTTGCCGGGCAGCAGGCTTTCAAAATGGCCGGCATCAAGCCGAAGGATATCGATTTTGCCGAGGTGCATGATTGCTTCACCATTGCCGAGATCATTGCCACCGAAGATCTGGGATTCTTCAAACCCGGCGAAGGGGGCAGGATGGCGGAAGAGGGGCAGACCAGCCGCGATGGCAAGAAACCGATCAACCTTTCTGGCGGTCTCAAATCAAAGGGGCACCCGGTGGGTGCTTCCGGTGTGGGGCAGGTGGTTGAAGTGTGGAAGCAGCTGCGCGGCGATGCCGGACCCCGGCAGCTCAAGGGAGAACTTAAATACGGTCTCACCCACAACGTGGGCGGCACCGGGCAAACCACGGTTGTACATATCTTCGAACGGAGGGACTGAGCATGGAAAACCAGTTCACTATTGCTGCCTTCAGCAATTACCTGAATGAACATCGCCTGATGGGCACGCGCGACATTAAAACCGGAGAGGTTTACCTCCCGCCGCGTCCAATTAACCCCTCCAACTTTTCCACCGAAATGGAATGGTTCGAGTTCAGCGGAAAAGGCACGCTGATGGCATTCACCAATATTCTCAGCGGTTCCACCGCCATGATCGCTGCCGGCTATGACCGCAAGAACCCGTATACCACGGGCATCGTTAAAACCGCCGAAGGACCGATGATCAGCGCCCAGATCGTAGGGGTCAATTCCTGTGATCCGGCTTCCATCAAGATCGGCACCCCGCTCAAAGTGGTTTTCATCGACCGCGGTGAAGGCGAAGCCAAAAAGACATTCTTAGCTTTCGAACCGGTGTAGAGGAAAAATGTCCTACCAGAAGGTCAATGGCATCCAGATTTACTACGAACTGCACGGTCCGGAAAACGCGGAGGTCATCGTCCTTAGCAATGGCATCTTCATGTCCACTGCCTCCTGGGGCTACCAGGTGGCGGAATTCAAAAAACATTTCCGGGTGCTGGTCTACGACTGCCGCGGTATGTGGCAGTCGGATCACCCGGAAGGGCCCTATTCAATGGAACAGCATGCTGACGACCTCGCCGCACTACTGACCGCGCTGGGCATCGAAAAAGCCCACATCGGCGGCATCTCCTACGGCGGCGAGATCAGCATGGTGTTTGCGCTCAAGTACCCCGAACGCACCCGCAGCCTGATCATCTCCTCGGCGGTCAGCCAGATCGACCCCATGCTGCAGGTAATGGGGGCTTCTTGGCTCAGCGCGCTGCACAACAACGACGCCGATACCTTGTTCGAGGTCACCTTCCCGGCTAACTTCTCAGAGCCATGGATCGCAGCCAACCAGGGAGTGATGGAACCCAGCCGGCGCAAGTACCACCAGATGGATCTGAAAGCAGCTGAGCAGTTGATGCTGGCTTTTGCGAAAATTGATTTCACCGGTGAACTGAACAAGATTACAGCGCCGACCCTGGTGCTGGTGGGCGAGCTGGATATTCTCAAAAGCCGCAAATATGCGGAGATCATCGCCCGCGAGATCAAAGGATCGGAATTTGTTATCATCCCGCAGGCTGGTCATGCAGTATGCATGGAAAAACCGGGTGTTTTCAACAGCGCGGTGCTAGGATTTGTGTTGAAACACAGCGAGGCAGCGGCTTGAGCGTGAACACTACGGTGGAGTTGTACCCGGGCTTGCAGGAAACCTTCAGCAAGGTGATCACCGAAGGTGAAACTGCCCTGTATGCCGGGCTGGTGGGAGACAACCGCGCGCAAGTGCAGGCTGTCACTCTTGATGGCGAATATATTCCACCCCGCTCGCTGGTGCACCCTCAATTTTTGGTAGGTATCATCGGTGGACTGCTGAACACACGCATCCCCGGTGAAGGTTCACAATGCATCACCATGCAATATGAATTTCTCGCGCCGGTATATTGCGGCAACCGAATTGATACGGTCATTGAACTGACCGCAATCGATACGGCAAAACACCTGGCCACCTTTCGCATTAACTCCTATAACCATGAAAGGGTGCAGGTCATTACCGGACAGGTGATCATGCTCGTCCCTGCCCAGTCTCTGCGATAACCACAGAGCTGGAACTTGAGGAGGTGAAATAAGGAAAATATAGGATAATGAATTTACCAACCATCAATTTTGAATAAAAATTTTGTGGAGGAGAATAGAAATGAAAAAGTTGTTAACACTTGTAAGTGTAATTGTTGTCCTTGCCATGCTCCTTTCAGCATGTGCCCAACCGACCGCTGCCCCAACCGCAGCCCCGGTTGCCACCGAAGCCCCAACTGAAGCCCCAACCCCTGAACCCACTGTGGTTCCCCTGGGACCGGTCCTCAAGATCGGTATGATCAGCTCAGTTTCCGGCGCCATGGCTCTTTACAGCCTGCAACAGCAGCGTGGTTTTGACCTGGGCTTGGAATATGCATCCGGTGGTGTGAAAGACGACCAGGGACGCTGGGTAATTGCCAACCGCCCCGTGGAAGTCATCCTCAAGGATGATGAGCTCAATGCCGAAAAAGGTGTTGCACTAGCCCGTGAATTGATCGAAAAAGATGGCGTCGAAATCCTGCAGGGACCTGTGAGTTCAGCTGTTGCAGTAGCCCTAACCACAGTCGCACTTGAGAATAAGATGATTCTCATGATCGACCCTGCCGCTTCCGCTTTTACAACTGGCGCAAACTTCAACCCGTATGTCTTCCGCACCTCACGCACCAGTTATGATGACACGATGGTCATCGCCAAGTACCTTGTTGAGAATGTTGGCAAGAATTTCGCTCACATTTACATCGACAACGCTTTTGGTCAGGGCAGTGAAGTAGCCCTCGAATTTGCAGTCGGCAAATACGGTGGCACCGTCACCACCCCAATCCCTGCACCCGCCGACACAACTGACTACACCGCTTACATCCAGAAAGCCATGGATTCCGGCGCTGATTGTCTCTTCCTCACCTGGTCCGGTATCGGCTATGTTCAGCTGTTCAAACAGCTCTCCGAACTTGGCGCCCTGGATAAAATGACCGTTTCCACTGGTTTTGGTGACAATGCCTCATTCGCAGCTGTCTACATGGATGCTGTTGGCACCGTTGGCTTGAATGTTTACCACTACACTGTCCCCACCAACCCGGTCAACGATTTCCTCGTGGCACGCCACCTGGAACTCTACGGTGAACCCCCTGATCTCTTCACCGCTGGCGGTATGGCATCAGCCATCGCATTATCCGCAGCCCTCGTGAAGACCAACGGCGATGCTTCCGGTGACGCGATGATCCCCGCTTTGGAAGGTTTAACCTTCGAAGGCCCCAAGGGTACCTACTACATCCGCCCGGGTGACCATGTGTGCGAGCAGCCCATGAACATCCTCAAGCTCGTCAATGTCAACCCCGACAGCGATGGCGATGGGAAGATGGATTACAAATTCTTCGAGACCATCTATGTCAGCAAGTATGACGAACTGGGTATCCCCTGCACGCTTGTTGGTGAATATGCCTCACGCTGCGACATGAACAAAAAATAGTAT
>CAZAAJ010000092.1:0-9242 GCA_964483135.1 uncultured Anaerolinea sp.
GTAGCGAAAAGGTTTGTTATTTTTTTAACTTCTGCTTTTTTAGTAGTAATGGTCCCGCAATGTCAATTGCCCAATTAAAAAGCAATTCAAGAAGTGGGGAAATCATAGTCCAAACAGGGACATAGACCACTTTACGTGGATATCTTAATAATTTCCAGACACTGTTTGATACAGATGAAACAGGGGTGGCGTGGTTTTCTGCAGGGATATTTCCGCCATTCTCCATTTTCCTGGCTGCGTCAAAGAACCCAGTTTTTATTGGGCCAGCTCGAATGACAGAGACATGGATTTTACTACCAACCAGTTCTCTGAAGAGGATTGTGGTGAAAGAATCCATAAATGCTTTTGTTGACGAATATACTGCGATACCTTGTTCAGGCATCTTCCCGGAGATCGAACCGATATTGATAATATGACCATAATGCCGGGTCAACATCGAAGGTAGGATTAACGACGTAAGGTGAACCATCGAATCAATGTTTAGCCTTAGCAGATCTTTAGCAGTACTCCAGGGCATGGTATGAAAATACCCATACCATCCAATACCTGCATTGTTCACCAAGATATCTGGTAAAAGGTTGTCATCCTGGAGTTTTTTCCAGAGCAGGGAGCGGGCACTCTCGCTGGATAAATCCGTTACATAAAAAAAGGCGTTTCCACCGATAGCATTGATTTCTTTCGTAATTTTGGCAAGTCGATCCTCGCGCCTCGCTACGAGAATCACATTGATTCCCTGGCAGGCCAAGTACTTTGCAATTGATTCACCAATACCACTTGAAGCCCCCGTGATTAGAGCTGTTTTATGTAGAAAAAAACTCGGTAGATGCATAATGATTTACTTTATTTCTGGAAATTATTTATGACGTTGACGCCACCAATGTACCGTGTCTCGAAGTGATTCCTTAAGCGAACGAGGTGAGTATCCCAGCATTTTCCTGGCTTTTGTGTTGCTAATATTTGCATTCGATTGCAATGTTGCAATACTGTAAGAGGTGAACCTTGGTTTTGTATGGGAAATTTGGTAGTAAATTTGAGCGATCCCTGCAGAGAATTTTGCAAATTTAATCGGGAGATTAATAGCCCATGATTTAAAGGGAAGAAGTTCCTTAACAATTCGCCAGATATCACCAACCTGAATCAATTCGCCTGATAATATATAAATTTGTCCTGAAATCCCCTTATCTCTTGCCAGGATCATGCCATTGACAACATCACGAACATCCACGAAGTCGTATTCACCGTCAATCAGGAAGTTTACTTTGTGCTTCATCCATCCTTGTATGAGAATTCCAAGTTCTGAACCCTTAAAATCATATGGACCTATCACACCAGTCGGGCAGACAATCACAGCAGGAAAACCTTTTTTCGTTTCTTCGAGCACCGCCAGTGTCGCTTCGGCTTTAGATTGATCATAAGCCGCGATAGAAGCCTCAGGATCGATTGGGGTATTTTCGTCAACAATGACTCCGTGTTTAACACGGGAAAATGCATGAATTGAACTGGTGTGCACTAATTTTTTTACCTTAGCCTGGATTGCACAAGCCAGCACATTTTTAGTACCATTAACATTCACATCGTGAACAAATTGGTCTTTACCAGGCATGATCGAAATAATCCCAGCGAGATGAAATACATATTCGATCCCATCAAATGCTGGCAGAATCGAATTACGATCCAATACATTCCCCCGGAAAACTTCAACGTCCAACCCCTCAAAAAGCGAGATATCCTCATCAGGTAAAACCAGGATTCTGACCTGTTCTCCCTTGCTAATTAATTCCCTTACTAATACATTTCCGATATGACCTGTTCCCCCGGTGATTAAATTCATCTTTCACTCCATATCAATTGAGTTAATTACATAACTCAATTCTATTAACAACACGTGAAGTAAGTGTATGTACAAAGTAATAATTTAGGTCATATTAAAAAGAAGACAGATGGTCTTAGTTCACCATCTGTCTTCTCGTATTATTTCGTAGATTATCCTATGGATGGTTCAATTAATCCAAAATCACCGTCTTTTCGCTTATAAAGCACGTTGATCGCATTGGTATTGACATTGAAAAAGATAAAGAAATCTTCATGTTCAACCAGTGACATTTGTTCAATTGCTTCATTTTCATCCATTGGAATTAGAGTAAATGATTTGCGACGGACAATCCTGATCGGTTGACTTTCTTTCTCGGTTTCCTCAGGTTTTACTACTTCTGATGCCGGAGTACCATCGCCTCTTCCGCGTGCCCGTTTGCCTTTAAATCGCTCAATTTGACGCTGCATTTTGTCGACTGCATTATCGATGGCCGTGAGCATGTCGGCATCTCTTTCCTCAGTACGAAGTATAAAACCACGTCCTGTTATGGTGATTTCAGCAACTTCCCGATCCGATCGATTTCGCATAGTTTTTGAATATGAAAGATCGAACTTAATATTCTCTATGCCGGGAAGCAGCCTATCTAACCTTGGAACTTTCTTCTCCACATATTCTTTGATACGATCATTCAACACCATATTCTTTACATTTATTTCTGTTTTTTGAACCATAGTTTCCTCCTCGAAGATTTAGTCGTGCGACTTGGAAGCCACTAGAAAACAAATACTACACAATTACACGTGCTACTGACAAGCAATAAACCTTTGTTGCTCCTGATTCTACCAGCGCTTTGGTACAATTTTCCATGGTTGCTCCGGTTGTTATTACATCATCAATGATCAATACTCCTTTACCTTTAATATTAGCAGGATTTCCACGGAATGCATCCTTTACATTTTGGATTCGATCCTCAGCACTTAGGTTAAATTGAGGGGAGGTTTCTCTAATTCGTTTAAGTGCGGAATCAATGAATGGCAGCCCAAGGGAATGAGCAAGTGGTCTGGCAATCAAAGACGACTGGTTGTACCCGCGGTCCCGGTAGTGAGATCGATTAAGTGGAACTGGAACGACCAAGTCAAAACTCCAATTTGCTATTTCGACCAGGGGTATAAGTTTTTGAGAGAAATAATATCCCAGGGGAATATTGTTTTTGTATTTGAGACTATGGATCGATTCTCGAATTGACTCACTGTAAACAGCCCAAGCACGCATACCATTATAAGTTGGTGGAGATGCTTTACATTCTGAACAAATCCTGGCTTTTGAGTGAATTGGATTGCCACAAATACAACATACTTTATCATCAAAGAATGTCGCTGATTCCAAGCAAGTAGGGCAAATGATGTAGTTTGGTTTATGGCAAGAAGCACACTCAGGTGGGAAAACCCAGTCTACTGTGTTCCAAAAGAAGCGATCAATTAATGACGTTTTTATGGCAATAACAGATATGGATGAATATACTATCCGCCAAACATTCCTGATTGCATAACTTGAAATGCTGCAGGAGCGAGAAGAATAATTAGAAGGGATGGAAAGATAATAAAAGCCATTGGAATCAACATTTTAATTGGGGCTTTATGCGCTTCTTCTTCCGCGAGTTGGCGTCTGCGCACACGCATTTGATCAGCCTGGATACGAAGTACTTTTGCCATGCTTACACCAAGTTGCTCACTCTGGATAACTGCAGCTACAAAACTGGTCATTTCTGAAATTCCAATATTATCTGACATCGATCGTAAAGCTTCCCGCCTAAGTTTTCCAAGTTGGATTTCTTGCAGAACTCTATTTAAGGCAAGCGACAACTGGTTGTTCCATTTCTCCACTACTTTTGCCATGGCAGCATCGAATCCAAGACCAGCTTCAACGCAAATAGTAAGAAGATCGAGAGCATCAGGCATTGCGCGGCGAATATTCTTCTGTCTCTTGGTTACATTACGAGATAAATAAAACTGGGGTAAGAAGAATCCGGTAAGAGTTCCGCCAATGGTAAGGAGGAAAACCTGGGTAGGAGGAGTTCCGTGACTTAAGACAGTCATTGCAACGAGAGCAAGCGCTCCAATGCCGATCGCTGCAATAAGCTGCATTACCAAAAAAACAGATGGATCGATTTTTCCCGGGTTTCCCCCGAGCTCCAATTTCCTAGATATGGTATTTAACCAGTTTTGAGGCGTGAATTTTACGGTGATGTCGCCTAACTTTCGAGCAATGGGGTAGACCACACGCTCCATGAAAGGCTGAGACAATTCAAGCTTTTCAAGGTCAACTTGTTCGCCTGATTGACTGAATTCATCCAGTCTTTCCAATAACATCTGGTCGTTTTGGGATTTTGGATTACGCAGCCCAATATATACCAGTACGGCAGCAATAATTATTATGAGAAGAATAAAAATCAAAAGGACAGTCATAGAATTACTCCTCGATTAGACATCTATCTTGGATATCTTTTGCATGATCAAGTAGCCGCTGACGATAAGGAGCCCGGAGGTTCCCAATGCAACATAACCGCAGGGTATAGGACCATTATTGTTTTCCGGGGCTACCAACTGCATAATATATTCTCGGTTGATCAAATATAATACGATCGTTAACCCTACTGGTAACAGTGCCAGGAAAATTCCCGAAATCCTCATTTGGGCAGTTAATACTCTAATTTCACCTTTAAGTTTTACCCGTTCACGTATGGTGTGAGAAATCGTTTCCAGGATTTCAGCCAGGTTACCACCGACTTCACGTTGAACATTCATAGCAGTAACAACCAGGTCCAAGTCATCACTTGGAATACGACGCAAGAGATTTTCAAGAGCTTTCTCTGTGGTTACTCCAAGTTGTATTTCCTGGACGACCCGGCGAAATTCCTCAGAAATTGGTGCAGGCAATTCCTTGCTAACAGATTCCATTGCCTGTAAGGTAGAGTAACCTGCTCTTAACCCATTAACCATCAGCCCAAGCATATCGCCTAATTGCTCATTAAATTTGATTAATCGACGGTTTTTTTGCATTCGGACATAAAAACCTGGTAAGAACAAACCTCCGACAGCACCAAGAAGGGCAATGAGAAAGGTTTGATTTCCAAGAAAATATCCCAGGATTCCTACGCCAAGCGAGGCAGTGATCATCGCTGTAATATATTCGCCGGGTTTTAATTTTAGATCAGCCTGGGCTAACTCTTTTGCCAGTTTATCCCCGTAATTTGACCTCTCGACCCGCTTTGTGAGCCAATCTGTAACAATTGTTGTTCGTTCTTTCTTAACAACCTCTTCGATTTGTTCTGGAGCGACATAATCTCCAATACGTTCTTCTTCGAAAGATTTACGCGTACGTAAATTCGCAAAGATCCCAACAGCTATCAAAAGCAAGATGATAGCGCCACCAGACCAAAGGATAATTAAAGGATTCATCTAGTTCATCCGATCGATTACCGTTTTACACCAATGCCAAACACGCTTGGTGGAAGGTGAATACCCGATGCCTCGAGTTTTTCCATGAATTTTGGTCTCAACCCGGTTGGTCTCATTCTTCCGATCACCTTGTTATTTTCATAACCAATTTGCTCGTAAACAAATAAATCAGTCATGGTGATAATGTCGCCTTCCATTCCTGTGACTTCTGTAATATTTACAACCTTGCGGGTGCCGTCTCTCAATCGTTCCTGGTGAACGACTAAATCAATAGCTGAACTTACTTGTTCACGAATGGCACGAATAGGCAGTTCCATCCCTGCCATCATGGTCATCGTTTCAAGACGTGACAATGTATCTCGTGGACTGTTAGAGTGGAGGGTTGTCATAGAACCATCATGACCAGTATTCATTGCCTGGAGCATATCCAATGCGGCTTCGTCACGAATTTCACCAACGATGATCCGGTCAGGTCTCATGCGCAAAGCATTAGTGACCAGATTTCTGATGGTAATCTCACCCTTACCCTCAATATTTGCCGGCCTTGACTCAAGGGTGACAACATGCTCCTGCCGTAATTGAAGCTCAGCAGCATTTTCAATGGTTATGATGCGCTCGTCCGCAGGAATGAATCCTGAAAGAACATTTAGCAGGGTAGTCTTACCTGAACCAGTACCGCCGGAAATCACTATATTGATCCTGGATTTTACGGCAGCATCCAGGAATTGTATCGCTTCTGGTGTGATAGATCCAAATTGGATCAATTGATCAACTGAAAATGGTGTCCTGGAAAACTTACGGATGGTAAGAACTGGGCCAACGAGTGAAACAGGTGGAATGATTGCATTGACACGAGAGCCATCCTGTAAACGGGCATCCACATAAGGGCTTGATTCATCGATACGCCGACCAAGAGGAGCAACAATTCGTTCAATAATTCTCATCACGTGGTCGTTATTTTCAAAAGCCAGCGGAGCTCGTTGAATTTTTCCACGTCTTTCGACATAGATGTTTTTGGCACCATTGACCATAACCTCGGTGATAGTGTCATCTTCCAATAAAGTTTGCAGCGGTCCGAGACCAAGAATTTCAGCGGCGATTTGTTCAAAGAGGCGGGTTTTTTCCGTCCTGGACAGAACAAAATTTTCTTCAATCAAGATCTGGTCAAATAGATCTTGAATCGTCTTTTTTACTTCATTAACTTTTGTGACATCAACACTAGGATCAATTTCAGCCAGTAGTTTTTTCTGGACGCGTGTTTTTAAATCCTGATAGGTATCCTGCGAAGAAGTCCCGGAAAGTGCGGTATTTCGCCTTACTTGTAAGGGAGAATTGGCATTTGCACCAGAATCTGGTTCTTCATTCGTGATAGAGGTAGGTTGTGGCTGCTCCCCATTTTGGATCCTGCGTAAAATCGACATTTTCGAATGCTCCTATGACCTATAGGATTTCCTCATCTTTCTGAATTCGTTTTTTAATTTCTTCTTGTAAAGTATAAATTGCTTTTGCTGCAGGTGCGGTCTTATTATCAACCAATAAGGGAATCCCTCGATTGATTGAATTGCTGATTATCCTATCTTCGTAGGGAATTGAAACAACGACTGGCTGCTTCAAACTATCTCCAATCCGTTCGGGGGATATTGCGATTCGTTTATCAAATCGATTGATAACGAACAAAATCTTTTCGCGACCAATCTGGGAGGCATCCGCGATCGATAAGAATTGATGCGCATTCTTGATAGATGGTATATCCTGGGTTGTTAAAAGGATTATGTAATCTGATACATCCAGACTGGTTTGAACCATTTCGGTTAGGTGGGGTGTTGTATCAATGATGATGAAATTGTACAACTGACGCATGAATGTCAAGATCTTGCTAATTGATTCTCCTTTGCGAGCATCCGACAATTCAGGGTCCTTTGGCGAAACCATCAATTGGAGTTCTGTAAGTTTGTTGGTAACCATTACATCACGAACGATTTCCGGATCAAGTTCTGAAGCCCGTCCGATCAGATCCAAGATTGAATTCTTTCCATGTTCGTTGAAAAAGACAGCGACATCTCCATAGATTAGATTTGAATCAACAATACATACCGAATTCTCCGGAGTTTTTAATGCAACAGCAAGGTTTGTAGCAACAGTCGTACAGCCAACGCCACCCTTTGGACTATAAACGCAAATTATTTTGCCAAGCTGAACAGGCATTCTCATGGATGCCCCAAGAGCACCGGTCATGCCAGTATGAGTATAAATTGCAGCTGCTTTTTCCCTTTCAGAGCGAGCTAACTCTCCAGCTCTTCGTATGGCTATTGTTAACTCATCGATCATCGGAGGTTTGGTTAAAAAGTCCCTGGCGCCAGCCAGCATCGCTTTACGCATGTAGTTGGCATCATTTTGAACCGAAAGGATGACGATCTGGATGAATGGCAGCAATTGTCGGATCTGTTCCGTTGCTGTAATACCATCCATGTCGGGCATGTTGATGTCCATAACGATGACATCAGGTTTTAATTTTTGAGCAGCCTCAATTGCTTCAAGTCCAGTCCTGGCTTTACCAACCACCTCGATTGATGCGTCAAATTGAAGCATCCGGAGAATCATCTCGCGAGATTCATCGGTATCATCGACTACAATCACGGAAGTTTTATCCGATGAGGGCATTAATACTCCAAATTTTCAGAATCAAAATTCGATAACATTAGGGCTGCAAGAGTATGTAATCGTTAAAGGATGGGTAAGTAAGGGTATCCACACGAGGTGAAATTCCGTAAGGCAACTTTACTGGTGATGGAATATTTTTCTCGTCCATAATGTATTGAAGTGTCACAGGATCGGTGTTGAATTTTGCCGTATCTCCTGCAGACTTGAGCGCCATGGAGAGTTTTGCTCCTGATAAAAGCAGGTAGTTGAGGACAATAGTGTCCTGGGGAGATACAACCAAGGTTATTGAACCTGGATAATTCTGACCTATGGTAGCATTTGTTTTAGTGGCTGCTACGGCAGGTGTAGGGGTAGGAGCACTACCGGCTACCGATGCTGTTAATGGGAACATGCCTACGTTCAATACGACAGCATCCTGAATTATTGTCTGGCATACCAAGCGTGGACGTTGGGATTCAGACGGTAAAACGTAGATTAATTGATCCTGTTGTGTTGGATCCTGGTCAAAACGACCTGTGCTGGCGTTTGTACCATCTGTTAATGGGTATACGCTAGAGGAGGTCGTAATTCCGTAACCTTCTACACCTGCTCCTGCAGCAAAAGTTCTCGTTGTATTGTTGGGTAAGACGGTCTGGAAACTGGTATCAACATCAGACAGTAGAATACATCCTACAACCATTACATGATCGCCTTTTTGAGGTGCGTAAGCGACAGCAGTTTCAGGGCTCGCAGGGATTGAATAGGCTGTCATTCCTGATGGAATATCAAATGAAGCCAATGAACCTGCACCTTCGTGGATAAGCATACTTGTGGTTATTGGAACCCCTGGATCGATGTTGTATTTTGCTTTTGTCCCGACGGCATCTTCAATGGAAAGGAAGAATATTCCCTGGGGAAGTGCGGTTTTTGGATATCGAATGGTCGTTAATACATTACTCGTTATCACCGACCCCCTGGAAATAGATTGAGAGGCAACGACTATCTGGACCAATTCATAATCTGGCGTTGGGGTGGAAGCTACTCCGTTGTTTGATTTAAGAGGTGAATTGGGACCCGTAAGCAGTAGGTAAGCAACTGCTGTAAGGATAGCGACGATCAATATTACATAAAGAATAACCTTGTTGAATTTCTTTTTGCCTGTGGCCATTGAATCCTCCTGCAGATTAGTTCCAACCTTGCGATAGAATTATTATACGGCAGTTTTTATGAACAATCGCTTTACATATTAGTAATGCAGGATTTATGCCTTAACAAATAAGGGGTCGTCCTAAAAGGTCGAAAAATAAAGAAAAAAAAACAAAAATAAAAAC
>CAZAAJ010000093.1:0-4985 GCA_964483135.1 uncultured Anaerolinea sp.
ATCTCGCTCTCACGCAATGCCATTTCAGCCTTCCTTAAGCGAAGCACCGTTTTGATACGGGCCAAAAAATCTTCTTCAGATATGGGACGGACAATGTAATCCTCCGGATCAATTTCCAATTCCTGCAATTGATTTTCAATCTCTGACTTTTCTTCGGTCACGAGGATCACACTGACATCCTCGTGGTGTTTTTTGTAGATATCCTCAAACACCGTCAACCCATTCGTATCAGGCAGATCAATGTCCAATATGACCAGTTCAGGTCTGGACTCCTCAATAACCTTTAGTGCCTGTCTGCCTGTTGTTGCCTGGAAAGGCTCATAACCAGCTTTCCTCAATTGATCAGCAGTTATATCGCGAACTGACTTCTCAGCCTCAACAACCAGGATGTGCCCATTAGCATTCATAAATCAACTCCCCACAGGTTTTCTGGATATGAAAACCAATAATATAGAAGAATTTAACTCCCATGCGAAAGCACGATTTACAAATAGTTGGATTTCCCCAATTCTGTAAATCTATAATTGATCCAGCTCGCTTTTCTTCTCATGGCTGAATCGGAAGAATTTAAATTGAGGCACAACCAAGACTCCTCGCATTTTTATTATTGCAAGTGATTACTCAAATTACAAGTATGTATTACTACGTAATATTTCTTTCTTTTTTGAATATTCCGGTAGATTACAATCATTGTTTTGATAATTAGACAAATATACGTGAGTTCGATAAGAGTGATTAAGTACTCTCACGAATATGATTATTGATGTTTCTCCCATAAACTTCTCTTGGAAGGTTTATAAAACAAATCGATATGACCATCAATTTTGATGCCAAGGGAAAATTCTTCACCAATGTGATTTCTAAAGTGGCTGTCAGAGCCCGCATTCAAACCACATGCCAATTAATCGACGGCAATGTGTTTATCCGCGATGAATACAGGCTAAAGGATGAACTCGATCTGGACGAACCTTTTCTTGCGGTAACCGATGCGAATGTTTACTCACCTGATAACCATTTATTATTCCATACTGAATTCCTTGCTGTCCGGCGTGACCAGGTGATCTGGGTAACTACCACAGACGATGTTGAAAAAGGACACCCGGATGCTAACTGATACTTTCCTGCCAATCACAACAAACCCTTCAAGCACGGATATCAATCGATTGCGTAAATACCTGGTTAACCGGGTATCTCCTGAGATAAAAGGAAATCCAATGTATTCAGCCGGTGATCGAAGCACAGTTGCTCAGATGATCGAAGCTGCATACAAACAAACCGGGTTGAGTCTTTCTAAAGAAATCAGTGACCGGGTAATGTCAACCGCTTTTAGTGAAATTGTTGGATACGGACCAATCCAACCGCTTTTAGACGATCCGGAAGTCAGTGAAATAATGGTTAACGGTGCTAAAAAAGTTTTTATCGAGAAGAAAGGAAAGGTAATTAAAACCGGCATAACCTTTGAGGATGATAACCATGTGTTAAGCATCATTGATAAGATCATTCTTCCATTGGGACGACGAATTGATGCAGACAAACCCACGGTTGACGCCCGCCTTCCGGATGGCTCAAGAGTTAATGCAGTCATTCCCCCTGTGGCACTCGATGGACCTTCAATTACGATACGTAAATTCATGAAAGAGAAATTAACGACCGAAAACCTGATCAGCTACGGATCCATGAATCAAGTCGTAGCCGACTTCTTACGAGCCTGTGTCATCAGCAGGTTAAGCATCGTGGTTTCCGGGGGAACCGGATCTGGAAAAACCACTTTACTCAACGTACTTTCAGGGTTTATCCCTGAAGATGAACGTATAGTTACCATTGAAGACGCCGCAGAACTGCAGCTACAACAGGACCATGTTGTGCGTATGGAGACCAAAAACCGCAACGTGGATAACAGCGGGGAAATAACCATCCGAGACCTGGTACGAAATTCCTTGCGCATGAGACCTGACCGGATTGTCATCGGAGAGTGCCGCGGAGGAGAAGCTTTGGATATGCTCCAGGCAATGAATACCGGTCATGATGGTTCATTAACGACAATCCATGCCAATACACCAAGAGACGCCATTTCCCGCCTGGAAATTCTAGTAATGATGGCTGGCATGGAATTACCAGTAAAAGTCATTCGGCAGCAAATTGCCTCAGCGGTTGATATTATCGTACAAGTCGCAAGGTTAAAAGATGGATCGCGTAAAATCATCACCATCACTGAGGTTGCGGGGATGGAAGGTGAGACTGTGGTGTTGACAGATATTTTCCGATTTGATCAAACCGGAATAAATGAAGATGGAACAGTTGTGGGAACCATTAAACCAACAGGACTTCGACCACTTTTTGATGCCCGTCTTGAAAAAGCTGGATTCAAACTTAAACCCGAAACCTATAGTGCCGAGATTTCTTCAGCAATGGAGCGAGTCCGCAAAAGGTAACCGTTATGAATAAAACCGACGACTTAATTTTGATCGTGGACGATATCGAAGAGAACCTTCTTTTACTAAGCCGGATTTTATCTAAAAACGGTTACAGGGTAGCTACCACTACCCAAAGCAGCGAAGTTTTGAGGTTATGTCGAAAAGTTCAACCTGCTTTAATCCTTCTGGATATTAATATGCCGGGTACGGATGGGGTAGAAATATGCAAACAGCTAAAAAATGACCTCGCTACTTCCACTATTCCAGTAATTTTTGTCAGCGCGCTTGAATCAACCGCAGATCGCCTGCGCGGGTTCGAAGCTGGCGCGGTTGATTACATCGTTAAACCTATTGAAATCGAAGAAACTCTCGCAAGGGTTAATACCCAAATTTCAATTCATAACCTGCAAATAAAGTTGCAGCGGGTTAATTGCGAATTGGACAATCGTCTTAAAGAACTTACCCTTTCACAACAACAACTCAAAGATCGGGAATTAAAGTTAAATGGGTTAATAAAGGCGCTTCCCAATATTACCTTCTTATACGATGAAGATGGAAATTATTTGGAAATCTTTTCTAATGAATTTCGAAATATCATAGCGCCGATTGAAGAGATGCTTGGGAAAAACATTAAAGATTTTTTGCCCCCTGACCTGGTAAAAAAGAAACTGGAAGCGATAAGATCTGTAATTAATGAAGAACAAACTAAGGTCATCGAATATGAATTGCCCTTCGCGGATGGAAAACGTTTGTGGTTTGAAGGCCGGTTTGCATTGATGGCAAAGGAAAAAGGCAAAAAAGCAAAGGTGATCTGCGTGACAACCGAGATCACAGAAAGGGTCGAGCTGTTTAAGAAAGTTGAGAACCTGGCTATTCTTGATCCTTTAACCTCTTGTTATAACCGGAGACATTTTATCAGCCTGGCTGAAAAAGAATTAGCCAGGGCGAATCGTTTTTCCCGACCGCTTTCATTGATGATTATGGACATTGATCACTTCAAACATGTCAACGATACTTATGGTCACCCTGCGGGAGATGATGTCCTCAAACAACTGGTGGAACTATGCCATAAAGAACTCCGTTCATCTGACTTTGTCGGGAGGTATGGTGGAGAAGAGTTTTGTATTCTCTTCCCGGAGACCGGAATTGAAGGTGCCCTTACAGCTGCGGAAAGGATCCGTAAGCACATTGAAATTAACCTTTTCCATAGTGAAAGCATCTATCTTAAAATCACCATCAGTGCCGGAATCGCCTGCCTGGAATCGATGGACAAGAATAATGCAACATTGGGCGATTTTTTTGTAGCCGCTGATAAAGCGCTGTATGTTGCTAAATCTGCGGGACGAAACCGGATTCAAAGCAATTGCTCCGCCAAATTGGCTACTCTTAAATTTAGCAGTCATTCCAATACCAAACCACTCCAGGTAATTGTCTGAAAAAAAGCGGATTGAAAATTCCGGCAAAAGGTAAAATAATTGGACTAATGGCAAAAAAGCATTAGTCCAACAAAGTCTCCCGAAGGAGGAATTAATAATCTTTTGTAACCACTCTTAATTCATCAACACTGGCAATGCTGGTATCTGATAAAGAGCAAGTCCAGTGTTGAGATGAAGATTTTACGCACTTGAAATAATCTGTAGAAGATGACACCAGTTTTACTTCAACCATTCCCTGGAATACATCCGTATCGAATTCAACAGCTTCGATTTGTGTTGGGTCGCTTGGATTGGTTAGATAGTGAACATTGGTTACAGTAACCCCACTTACCTGTCCCATACCTTCGCCACCTGAGATATGCATTTCTGACTGATCAGCCCAGGCGAGCCTGGTTGAGGCAATGACAGAGATAAGACAAACAAAAATGAATGTGGAAATAATTTTTTTCATCATTACCTCACCAAACCGACCCCACGTAATGCAATACCCGATTTCTTATGCATCTGAGATCAGTATAAAGAACCTGGAAATATATTGAAATTCGTATCAATACGGATAACGATGGGTAAAAATACCTAACTGGTTAGCAATTAAGTTGAGGGCGCGGTACATCGGCAATGACGATAATTTCCCGTGTCAATACCTACTCCTCATGCCCCCTGGACCCTGTTATTGATTGGAAGGTTTTTGATTATCTCTTCGATCGATCTATTACAGACGACCCCCTTAAAGCGATATCGTTTTTTAAATTCAACTATGTAAACCAAAGCAGGCAACTATTCAAGTGGCTGAATAATAGTTAGTTGATTCCCTTCATTACAAGAAGAGGCAAACGTATAAAGATCCCCATTGGTTGGAATCAAACAGGTTAATGTGAACCCTCTTGAAAATAAATGGTTACCTCGATAAAATCCGACAGATTGTGAAGATGGCCGCGCGTAAAGGGAATATGCCATCCCTGAATGCGTTTTGATGTCTGGCATATTTTCTGCAGGGAATCGGAAGTTCGAATCAGACTCTACTCCTGTTGGTTGAATTGTCTGTGTCATCTGCGTAAATATGTTTAACGTGGTGAGGTCAAACCGGTTGAAAAAGCCGGGAATTAATCCCACAATAATTACGAGGCTGACCAAC
>CAZAAJ010000093.1:5085-9120 GCA_964483135.1 uncultured Anaerolinea sp.
ATTAGTGCGCCACCCCCTACGACAGCCCCGTTGTTTTCTATGAACCATCCAACAATTGCGCCAGCTAATCCTAATCCAAGGCTCATGCTACCTATGTGGTAAGAAATGCCTGCCAATTTAACAACAGATGGGGCTTTGGAAAAGAGAATGGATTAATGACCGAAGCAGTAATTGAATAAGTCAAAGCAACAGCCAATCCAACCAAAACTCCCCTTTTGATCCGTACTAATCGCGTTGAGAGATCTTCCTGATAATAGAAGGTAGTCTATTTTTTGAACATTGCACCTTCTAAAAACAATCCTCACGTGTACTCCAAATAACGAAATTTCCCTCCCCTCACTTGGTACTTGGTTAATCGCCGAAGCACATTCCCAGGTCGCGGGCAGTGAGCATGGTGTCGCAGTCCAAGGGTACATTCTTCATTCGTTTGGTAGCTTCCGCTAAAGGCACATATTTCACGGTTGGCGGGTCCAATGCCACCATCACCCCGCTTTGACCCTCGTCAAGCGCACGCACGGCTGCCGCGCCAAAACGCAGCGCGATCAAGCGGTCGTTGGAAGTCGGTGAACCTCCCCGAAGCAAATGCCCAAGCACCACCAGCCGGCATTCCTTGCCAGTGAGTTCCTGCAATTCCTCGGTGATCTTTTCGCCGATGCCGCCCAATCTTTCCGCACGCCCGACTTCTTTTGATAGTACTGTCAATGAGCCGCCAACCGGTACAGCCCCTTCTGCCACAACTACCAGCGAGAAACTGCTGCCGATTTTCTGCCTTTCGTAAATCTTTTTGGCAACTTTGCTCAGTTCGAATGGGATTTCCGGGATCAACACTACGTCTGCTGAACCCGCAACCCCTGCCTCAAGAGCAATCCAACCTGCGTACCGTCCCATCACTTCAACAATGATCACGCGATGGTGACTGGCGGCTGTGGTATGCAGGCGGTCGAGGCATTCCACGGCAAAACTGACCGCGGTATCGAAACCAAATGTAACAACGGTCTCGTCGAGGTCATTGTCAATCGTTTTTGGCACACCCACCACTCGTAATCCCTTTTCAGCCAGGGAATTGGCAATGGTCATGGAGCCATCCCCTCCTACTGAGATAAGTGCGTCGAGTTCGTGCATCGCAAACGCCCGCAGCAATTCATCCGACCGGTCGGTCTCAGTGTAGGTACCATCAGGGTTTTTCACCGGGTATTTAAAGGGATTACCACGATTTGTAGTCCCTATGATAGTCCCGCCCAGGTGAGTAATGCCGCGTACTTTGTCGCGGGTTAGATTGATCAGTCCGCCATCCACATACTGCTCAGGCATCAATAACCCATTGTAGCCGTCGCGTATGCCATACATCTCCCAACCGCGCCCCAGGCCTGCAACCACCGCCGCCCGGATGACTGCGTTCAACCCCGGGGCGTCACCGCCACCGGTGGTGATGGCAACTTTTCGAATTGGAGTAGTTTGTAAGAACATGGGAACCTCCTGTGAAATGAACAAACAGTAGGGCTATTAAAATTATATAAGTATATGCATCCGAATGAGCAATGATTTTTTGCAATCTACTGGTCAAAATGCAGCAGGAGGATATTTCCTTCAAAGGATGCCGCCAGACGTTCTGGTAAGTTACCTACGTTAGCTAAGAACCGCTGCCGTGAGCCAAAACCTGGAATCACTACCAGGTCACTTTCTGCGTTTTTCTTCAACTCGTCAAGCCGGAGCGAACCCACCATCCGCTTTACTTCGCAAGGAGGATCCAACTCAAGAGGTTTAAGAATCTCCTGAACTTGCTCCAGGAAGCTGCGGTCAGCTAAAATACTAAGGGGAACTTGCAGCGCTTTGGCAAGGGTTACATTGGCATCAATGATCCGGCGTATCACTTGAGGAGCAATGGCTTTGGCTGGTAGCAATAAGAGTACACGCTGCATCCCCAGCACAGGGTGTGCCAGCTTGCCCACCATGACGGGAAGGTCTGATCCCCAGATGACTTCGTCTAAAACACTACCAAGGATATTTTGCTCAAGATTGCGTTTACCGCGCCAACCCATCAAAATGAGTGTGGCTTCTTTTTCTGAGGCAGTATGCAAGATCCCTTGAGCATAAGAACTGGAAAGACGCGGGATCAACTCCAGGTCAGCTTCGGGGTTATTTTGCAGCTCTGGAATTTTCTCGAGCAATTCTTTTTGCTGCTGAATCTGAACCTGTTTGCCACGCTCGTCACGGACTACGTTGACGATAAGTAGTTTTCCATGGCTGTTTTGTGCAAGGAGATTACCAAGGGTTACCAGGTTTTCCTGGGTATCCGGATTGGCAATCGGAACCAGGATGCGGTGAAACAATGGGTATTGTATTTCTTCCCCGGCTGCATGAGCTAATTTGGGGGCATAATGCTGCACAAGCAATGGTGAGGTAATAGATGTGGCCAGGATCATCAGAATGGCAGCATTGAACAAAGTCGAATCAAACAAGCCAACCTGCATCCCGATCACTAATGTGGGGATAGTGACTGCTGCCTGCGCATGCGAGAGACCAAAAGCAGTCATCAATTCAGCTTTGGTGTAGTGGAAGATCCGCCCGGTAATGAACGCAGCCAGGAATTTTGATCCATACGCGACAAACAGGATCCCGAGTGCAACCCCAATGCTGCCTGGGTTGCGCACAATTGTGAGCGGGTCCGTGATCATCCCACTGTAAAGAAGAAAAATTGGGATAAAGAATGATTCACCCATAAAGAGAACGTGACCACTGACCGGGCTGTGCCGTGGCAGCATGGCGTTAATCGCCAGCCCCGCTAAAAACGCTCCAACTACTTCATGCACCCCTATCAGTTTTGCCCCCACGGCTGCCACAAAGAGTACAACCAGTACAAATTGAAATTCGACCGTTCTCCCTGTAAACCTTGCAAAGAACCATTTTCCGACACGCGGCAATATAAAAAAGATTGCCAGCGTGAAAAGCACGAGTAACACAAATAATTTGATGAAATACAAGGCTTCCAGGTGACCTTCATTGGAGCCCAGGACAATAGCAAGAATAATAAAAGCGCCAATATCAGTAAGGATAGTTGCACCAGCGGTGACGGCAATCGCCTCATTTCTCGTAACCCCAAGGCGATTGAGAATGGGAAAGGCAATCAGGGTATGCGAAGCAAATGCTGACCCTAAAAGGATCATACCCAGCCAGGGCATGCCCAGAATCCACCCCAGCAATATTCCCATTCCCAGTGGTAAGAGAAAGGTGAGTAAACCAAAAATCACTGCCCGGTTGCGGACACGCATGAATTGGTGAAAATCTACTTCCAAACCAGCGCTGAACATCAGGTAGACCAGACCGATCACGGAAAGGAATTCCATCCGGTCATCAGCAGCCAGCAGATTGAAACCATGCGGACCGATAAGCACTCCGCCAAGGATAATCCCGACAATACCCGGCAGCCGCACCTTCTCTGAGAGAATCGGTGCGACCAGGATGATGGTCATGACCACAAGGAAGAAAACGATCGGTTCTTGAAATGGGAGCATAAGCTTCATCAAGTATAGCCCGATTCAAGTCCCAGCATCGAAGAAGATTGCAAATTCAGGACAATGGTTAAGCCGGTAAAACACTTTTAAATTAATTGAAGTTTTGGAGAATGGATAATTAGCTTCCCATAACGAAAGTAGCATAATATGCCTAAACATCCGAAAGGCGGAGAACGGTGGGAATTATGAGCTCTCGTCTTTTCAAGATCGCTCTCATTGCTGCCTCGTTGTTGCTCTTTACCGCCTGCGAGAAATTACATCGAGCCCCACCCCTATTGCCAAAGAACTTCAAACCCCTGAAGCGATCACCGACGCCAACCTTAACACCAACCACTCCCCCGCAGCAGCAGCTGCCATCCTGCAGTGACTATACAGATGAGAAATCATGTACCTATCCTGCTAATGATGGATGTGTTTGGAATACTCAATTAAAGCCACCCCAATGGGTTAAACAATAAGAATAGCCATATGAATAGAGTAGGGAGCGGCGACTAACCACCCCCTCTCACACCACCGGACATGC
>CAZAAJ010000094.1:0-8911 GCA_964483135.1 uncultured Anaerolinea sp.
CACTTCAAACCATGAACCATCAACAACGCCTGGCTGATGAAACGGAGGGGGAGGTTTGATTTGCAAACGGTTGTCACGAATGGCTCGATGCTCCAAGCCTACCCAATCTATTCCATCACCCATTGGAGAAGTCATGGGATTTTCGAAAAACTCAAGCAGCCGCCGTCGTAAACAGGACGCGCTTAGATCGTCACAGGTGACGGAATGGAAAAGGATCATCATGTCACGAGCCCGACTGGCCGCGACATTGAAGCGGCGCTCGTCCGCCGCCTTTGTGAGAGGCCCTATTCTTTCATTGCTGGCTGCAACGAGCGACAGAAACATGATGTCGCGTTCATCGCCTTGAAAACTGTAAGGATTGCCACAAACCAGGCGACGCCGTTCCATTTCCTCGGCCCCCAGTCGTTCTAGCAACTGATTCTCGATCAAAGCTGCTTGCGCTTCACCTTGAAGCACCACCACGCCCATAGTCTTTCGATTGTACTGGCTGTCGCCGCACATTTCGGCGATCCTTTCCACGATGGCTGCGGCTTCCTGGCGGTTGATTGTCCGGTTGTTTGAACCTTCACGATATCCGCCGCTCACAAAAACATGCTCCAGCGGCGGCCGCCGGTTCGGGCCATACTGCCTCAAGGGAATCAGCGGCGTATCCGAATAGCAAAGGTCGTTGCTGAAACGGATGATTTCCGGCATGCAGCGGAAATGCTCACGCAGCGTGATCCGCCGGGTTCCATACCGAAGTTTTCCGTGGTCGAACAGGCTGCTCTCAATATCGAATGACGACTTGAAGTGGAAATCATAAAGGAACTCTTCCATCAGGCGATGCACTGAATCGCGGGGTAAACCTACGGCATCCGGACTGATCTGCTTGTCATCGCCAACGATCAATATCTTCTTTCCGAGATAGAACAAGGGAAGCGCTTCGACGCCACATTGCGAAGCCTCGTCAACGATGATCACATCAAACATGCCTGGCGCGGGATACACCGTGTCCCAAACGCGATGGAGTGGCATTACCCATGCCGGAACCGCCTCGCGACAGCCGTTAAGGTGCTTCTGTGCCTCTCTCCGATGGTACGGAGCATGTTTACCGGTAAACTTACCCCCCTTTTCCATATGCCACTTCCACTGCTGCATGTGGCGACGGTGGTCATCATTCATTCGCGAGAAACAGAACGACCAGGCGTAAAGCGAAGCAAGATTCGCGATAATGCTGTTTATCTCATCCTCGATTTGTTTGGCGCGTTTGGCGAGCGCCGGAACGTCTTCCTGCCGGATGTAATCCTCGATCCAGTACCGCGCCTGCGCCCAATGCCAGGCGTCTCCAATGCGCTGGACTCGTTCCTCCCAATATGGCTCGTTGCAGGTTTGTTCCAAGGACTTCGTGAACTGCGGAAGCAAACGGCGCAGTCTCGAGAGATATTCGTCCACCTTCTGAAGACGCTGACGCTGCTTCTCCAAATCCTGAATCCTATTCACGCACTGAGCGAACCTATCCATGTCGCGACTGCGAATAACACTCAGCAAATCGGCTGTCACCGGATGTGCGCCGCCCTCGGCGGCCATGCGAGAAATCGGAGCCTCAACGCCTTGGATTTCCTCACTGGCAAGCCGCTTGCGGATACGGGCCAATGCAAGGCGGCACGAGGAGACAACCCTTTCAATTTGGGATTCGTCGGACCATACCGGCTCGCCCATGCCTGAGCATTGGTTTATCGCTTCCCGACATTTGCCAATGAGTTCTTCTATCGCTAAGGCATTCTCAAGCGCGTCGCGCAGTGATTTGAGTGATATCAATTGGAGAGCATATGGCCCTTCAGTCCTTTCACTTCGACCTTTCCAAAAACCCCATGCCTTTTCGCATTCAATACGAACGTGCAGCGCATCGGCAAGATTTGAGAAATGCTCGGCAGTGGAACAGGTGCGTCCGCCAACCTTCACCGCTTTGATAACGTACAACCGCTCTTTCACCGGTTTAGGCCGAAACAACCCCCACCCCAGTTTCCCGCCGTTCTCCATGTGCTCTTTCAGTTTGCGGGCGTCGTCATGCAACGACCTGATATCGGTAGTGTCCGGGAATTCGACTCGGGTCTCGTCGGCGACCGCAACGAGTTCTTCAATTGACGCAATAACGTCTCGAGCAACACGCATAAGTTCATGCCACAGGGACGAATTGCCGCTCAGAATATCGCACAAGGCATCATTCATCCATGAATACGGCGTTGCGAGGAGTCTCCTGCGAGTGTCCCGAAAAGTTGAAAAAGCGTCACGAATCGCCTCGATGACCGGCGGATTGTTTCTTACCAGCAGATCGGCAAACCGTTCGTTTGCCCCATGTGCCGAGTTTTGTTCTTCTTCAGTCGCGCCTGTCTCATTACTCACGAGATTGGCAAAGCGCTCAGGGGATGGCAACGCTCCGGGCCATGCGAGGCCCAACTCCCGGCGCTTCTCTGGCGTGAATTGACGCAACGCTACAAGTACGCTTCGCAAATCGTTTGTGGATATCTGACATGTCTTGTCTAAAGGAACGGAATCCGTGAACCATTCATAGTCGGCTCGATCCCGGTTCACAGCTTCGGCGATTCTGGCCGCCGTCCCTCGATAGGCTCCCTCCGCGATAGACTGCGTATGCGTTTCGGACTTTCGGATGTCGCGGAGCCGTCGGTTAACCCTGGCCTTCTCCTCACGGAGATTCCGAAGGCCTTCTTCAAGTCGCAGGCGCTCGTATTTGGCGCGATCTTCGTTCCACTCCTCATTTTTTCGGAGAATGCCACCAACGCTGGATTCTAGAGAGCGGCGTTCTTCAAGCCCACTGCCAAGCAGATTGATGCAGAGGGGACGCAACTCGTCTGGCACCAACCCTTCAAGAACCTGAAGTGCGCGCGGCGTTTTCGCCGTGATGAGCGTTCGCTGTCCCGTGGCAAGCAGATGGCAAATCAGATTGGCAATGGTATGTGATTTTCCGGTGCCCGGCGGCCCTTGCACGAGCACGCCGCTTGCAGCTCGAATCTTATCAACAATGCGGCGTTGCTCATCGTTCGATGGTTTGGGAAAAAAGATTTCACCATCGAATGCAGCGTTTGCCTCTTCCTGCCCATTTGGCGATTCGAGGCCGTCCTTCGGACGGATTTCCGCGAGGTCCGCGAATTCGCCGGGGATGTCTTCGCCGTGCTCGATCTGTTCCTTGATCCGTTTTAAGGTTTCGGTAAGACCTTTAGCGGAACGCTTTCGCAGGATCAAAGCCGGAGCATATTCCACAATGGGCTTTGCCGAGGCGCGGATGTTCTTCGCTTCCAGTGAGTCGTCATAATCGCCTTGTGAGTTGATCGAATGCACCAGGGCCTGAAGGACGCCTTCGACACAACCTTTTTCCCACGGATCGTCTTCGGCTGCGGCCAGTGACCCTTTCGCGGTTTCCTCCGCGCGCGCCGGTTGCTCCTCGATGTCCAGCATATCGAGTTCAGGGCGCAACTTCGTGCCCTCCGTGTGAGGACGGACGGTGAATTTCCCTAAGCGGGCCTCAAACTCCAGGATGGCGTCGGCGACAATCAAATGACGCCGTGCGCGCTGCCCGGTGGGTGTCTGCCATGTCAGCAGTCCCAGACCAAGCACGAGTTCGTATTCCTCGCCAAGCCGTAGTTGTTCTTGATAGATGCCAAAGAGCGCGGAATAAACCTTATGTACCTTCTCCCACGCATTATGTTCTTCCGTCCACGGCAGCCATTTGTCTTCAACGTATCGATCCCATGCTTGCTGAACTTCGGGATGATCCACAATACGTTCGGTGTGCGCGATGGTTTCCGGCTGGTCCGAACCCTCGTGCCAATCAGGATTCGGCATTTGCCGGATGATTTCAGAAAGAAGTTCGGGAATGTCATTCTTGTTGCGGAGTGAAGAACGATCCACCCAATCTTCGCATCGAACGGGTACCGTTGGCAATCCCGGCTCCCGCCGGTTTTTCACTTCCAACCATACATCCGATTCGTACTCCTCATCACGCCCCCATGCCTTTGTAAAGCAGCCATGTTCACGTGGAATACTTGAGAGGCAAAGAACCTTCTCATACTCATCGATACTGCGAATCAGCTTCGAACGCAAAGTAGCCAGCCGGAGCAGATAATCGACCAATCGGATCGCTTTATGTGATTCAGGATTATGTATCTTTGATTCGTTCACAACTTAACTCATCTCCAATAGCTCTTGGCCTAACGAGATTGTCGAAAAAGTCCATTTCTGCTCTTTTTCAGAAAATCACACATAGTAAATTCAACCAGTTACAAGCAAGAAAAAGCGACTTTTTGGCTTTTTCGACAGGCTCAACGGTTTAATCAGCGGCGCAGCCCTTTGCGTCCGCTGGATTTATTTGTTAGCCAGACATGACTTTTCACGTCTTTAATTGTACCCGCTTTAGTCTGAGCGAATTGCTGATGACTGAAACGGAGCTGAAGCTCATGGCTGCCGCAGCAATCATTGGTGACAGCAATATGCCAAAGAATGGATACAGAACTCCCGCGGCAATCGGCACACCCGCCGTGTTGTAAAAGAAGGCGAAAAATAAATTCTGCCTGATATTACGCATGGTGGCCCGGCTTAATCGCCTGGCCTTGACGATACCCTGCAAATCGCCTTTGACCAACGTGATGCCGGCGCTTTCGATTGCCACATCGGTCCCTGTGCCCATGGCAATACCGACATGGGCCTGTGCCAATGCCGGGGCATCGTTGATACCATCACCCGCCATGGCGACGATATGGCCTTCTGCTTGGAGTTTTTTGACCAGTTCGGCTTTTTGTTCAGGCAATACTTCGGCATGAACCTGGTCGATTTCCAGTTTACCGGCAACCGCTTTCGCAGTGATCTGATTGTCACCGGTAATCATCACAATACTGATACCTTCGGCATGCAGATCGCGAATGGCTTCGGCTGTAGACTCCTTGACGGGGTCTGCTACGCCGATTAAACCCGCTGCCTTGCCATCTATAGCAACCAGCATCACAGTCTGACCTTCAGCACGTTGCTTATCTGCTTGTTGGGATAAGTCTCCAGCGTTGATACCCAGGCTTTCCAGCAGCGCGACGTTGCCTGCCGCCACCCGATGTCCATCAACCTCACCCGTAACGCCTTTCCCGGTTATCGACTGGAAATTTTCTGCCTTAACCAGCTCAATCCCCTTTTCTTCAACCCCACGTACAATAGCTTCTGCCAAAGGGTGTTCGCTGGCCCTTTCGAGACTGGCGGCCAACCTTAACAGGTCATCCTCAGCAAAGCCCGTTTCTGCCTGCACTGCGACAAGCTTTGGCTTGCCTTCGGTCAGCGTACCGGTCTTGTCCACAACCAGAGTATCGACTTTTTCCATGGTCTCCAGTGCCTCGGCATTCTTGATCAGGACACCGGCCAGAGCACCACGCCCCGTTCCCACCATAATGGCAATGGGTGTGGCAAGTCCCAGCGCACAGGGGCAGGCTATGATCAATACCGCAACGGCATTGACAACGGCATGCGCCAGGCGCGGCTCCGGCCCCCATATCCACCAGACGAAAAAGGCAACCGCGGCAAAGCCAACGACGGTGGGGACAAAATAAGCAGCCACGACATCGGCCAACTTTTGAATTGGTGCTCGCGTTCGTTGTGCGTTGGCTACCATGGTAACAATTTGTGCCAGAAGGGTATCAGAGCCGACTTTTTCTGCCCGCATCAATAAACTGCCGGTTCCATTGACCGTCGCGCCGATGAGTTTCTCACCGGCTGACTTTGCCACCGGGATTGATTCACCGGTGACCATGGATTCGTCGATGTTACTTTCACCATCGATGACCGTACCATCGACTGGCACTTTATCGCCGGGGCGAACCCGCAAGGTATCGCCGGGCTGTACCTGCTCCAGTGGGATATCTTCTTCCGTCCCATCCTCTCGGACGATGCGGGCCCTATTCGGAGCAAGGCTGAGCAGCATCTGAATGGCCGCATTGGTTCGTGAGCGGGCCTGCAATTCAAGCACCTGCCCGAGCAGAACCAGCGTGGTGATCATTGCAGCGGCTTCAAAATAGACCGCCACCAGACCGTCAGGCATCTGCATAACGGGTGGGAAGAGCCCTGGGAACAAGAGGGCCATCATGCTGTAGCCCCAAGCGACCGAGACCCCCAGGGCAATCAGGGTAAACATATTGAGATTCCAGGTCAGGACGGATTGCCCGCCGCGAACAAAAAACGGCCAGCCGCCCCAGACGACAACGGGCGTTGCCAGCGCACATTCAATCCATTGAACCATGTGCATCGGAAGCCAGTTTGGTAACCAACCAGGCATCATATCGGCAATCATGGCCAAGAAAAAGACCGGCAAAGCGAGCGCGGTGCAAACCCAAAAGCGACGGCTCATGTCGCTAAGCTCTTCATTTTTTTCTTCACCGCTGGATGTAACCGGCTCCAGCGCCATCCCGCACTTGGGGCAATGACCGGGATGATCTTGAACAACTTCAGGATGCATGGGGCAAGTGTAAGTAGTTGTCGTCGCAGATGCCGGGACTCCCATCGGCTCCAGTGCCATTCCGCATTTTGGGCACGTTCCAGGACATTGCTGTTGAATATCCTGATGCATGGGGCAGGCGTAGGTCTTTGACACACCATCTGTTTTGCGTGGTGGGGAAGTTTCCTTATCCAGATATTGTTCCGGGTGCTCCTTAAATTTATGCATGCAGTGATCACTGCAGAAATAATAATGTTTGTCTGTATAATGGTAATGGTATTCGGAGTCAGTTGATACCACCATGTTACAGACAGGATCTTTGTTCTGATCTTGTTCTCTATTTTGGTTTGTACTCATATCTCCACCTCCCTAGTGGGTTGGCTAACGCCTCGGATAACCTGATGAAAAAGCCTATAATAATATAATAGAAAAGCAAGATCGTTCGATGAATATAGAACCGAGTAAAACCTAAAAAATGGCCCGACTTTTTCAGTCAGCGTTCATCCGGTTGTTAGCCGGCATTATTATTTAAACAGCTGTAATTGCTTAGTATAATTGGTAATTCTTATTTCAGCCATTTTTACATATTCAGAATTAATATCATAGCCAATATAGTTTCGTTTGTTTTTGATAGCTGAAAGGCAGGCACTGCCACTACCGGCAAAAGGATCTAAAACAATATCGTCTTGGAATGTGTATAATTGAATTAGACGATGAGGTAACTCTTCTGGAAAGGGCGCGGGGTGTCCGATTTGCCTGGCTGAAACAGCAGGAAATGACCATATGCTTTTTGTCCATTCAAGAAATTCTTCCTTTTTAATTGTGTTTTTCCTATTTTCTTTCTTCCTTGAAAATGTTTCTTTAGAAAAGACTAAAATGTATTCGTGAATATCCCTTAGCACAGGATTTGCGGCTGAAAGCCAACTTCCCCAAGCTGTTGAAGGACTTGCACTTGAAGCCTTGTTCCATATTATTTCACCACGCATAAGATAGCCAATTTCTTGCATACCCTCAATGATATAACCATGAAGGGGTATGTATGGTTTTCTACCAAGATTGGCAACATTGATACATGCACGCCCACCAGTGACCAAAACACGATAAGTTTCACGCCAAACAGTATTTAATAAATTCAAATATTCGTTTAAATTTAAATCATCATCATATTCCTTGGACACATTATATGGAGGAGAAGTAACCATTAAATGGACACTATTATCAGGCAATTCATTCATTTTTTCGCTGGATTTACAAAAAATTTTGTTGATATTCTTTTCAGGGATTTTGTTCTCGATATACCTTATATTTTTTCCAGAATGTAAGCCTTCATAAAGTCTGCTATTATAAAATTTGGTGGAATCATGGTTTATGCGGCCGGAAGTTCCAAATGAACTTGTCTCAGTCCCTACTCTCTTTTGTTTATACTTTCCATTTGCCATTTTAATTCCTTATAAGTGATAAGAATTTTTCCGCTTTTTTTTCAAAATTTGTTTCCATGTTTGCGATTTCAATTATTTTTCCTAATTCATTTTTTGATTTCATGCTGGAAAAAAACTCTAGTTTTTCAGAGAGCAAGTTTTCAAGGCACTGTCTTAGATCGTCATATGAATCCATTCTCATGAAGCCTTTAGCGGGTGTCTTTTTTAGGTTGTCACCATTATTATCTAATGGATTTGGATTAACAGACCAAAATCCCTGTATTATTCCAGTATGATAGAGGTGATCAACCTTTGAACTGTAACTTTGAGAAATAGGAGTGTTCCCAAGTATAATAATAGGAATTTTTGAAGCACTGTGGCTGGAAACTCGAATATTGATGCTTTTGCCAATCGCCTTTAACATTGAATCTGAGCGAAGCAGCCCGGGGGTTCCTTTATGTGTTTTGAAATCTCCCAAACAAATCAATTGATTATCTCTCAATTCCCAGTTCCAAACAATTGACATCTTTACTTCAAAAATTGCCTTTATACCTGTTGAGAGTTGTTCTCTTTGTTTGGTCTTACAAAATGCAACATCTGCCGGAGATTGAGATGTTAACCCAAGTTCATCACAGATTACGCTTTGAACAGCATAAAACCCTTGAGAATCAGCAAAATTCTGGAGCAAATCGACTGAAAATTTTTCTGTAAAATTCCCAATCAGGGCATTTCTGCTCTGTAACGTAGATTTTTTACCTTTGTAAGACTTTGGCCAGTAGGCATAATAACGAGAATCATCAGCCACATAGAATAACTGTTCAGGAGTGGCGAAATTCCTTGATTCTTTAAAAAATTGGATTTCTTTTTCTCTGGTCCAAAGCTCAGGCATAAATCAATTTCATCCCTTCTGATTTAAATTTAATTACACCTATCAAATCTATTCAAAAATTGACAGGATTAAAAGTTCATTGATGGCTAACGAGCCTGTCTAAAAACCACTTTACAAGCTGGTTTTTGTATCTTCAAAGTG
>CAZAAJ010000095.1:0-8707 GCA_964483135.1 uncultured Anaerolinea sp.
TGCTCCTGAATCCGTGCCACATCGTCCTAGGTACATCAGGATTTGTGCGGCGGGTGCTGTAAACACTTGCACCTGCTGCACACCTGCCCTCCTGTAAGGACATCGGGACGATCTGGCGGGCGGTGCCAGGGAGTGCAGGTGTCAGCCAAACCGGCGAACGCTGGTTCCCAATTGCCCGGCACGCAGCGGCCCCACAAGGGGACGATATAGTTGATCGAATTGCGTAAAGTAACCCTTATACATGGATTCAGCAAGTCCATTTAAAAAATTCCTAAGTTTAATAGAGATTTAGATTTGTAAAAAACTCTTGACATTTCTTTATAACCTTGTATACTATGAAATGTAAAAAACATTATACATTTTGGAGGAAAACACTACGAGTCAGCAAATAAAAAATGCAGATGAAATGGAATTGGCAATAAATTTCAACGCGATGCGTCTATCATGGGTGTTTGTCATGATCGCGCTATTTATCTGGCTTGTATATGAGTGGATATTTTTAAGAGTATTAAATAATAAACTTCTCATTATTTTTTCCCTGCAGACCATTATCTTTTTCAGCTCGAAATTGATTATGACAAAAAAGATGTCGGAGAAACGCAGCATAGATAATGAAGAATAACATCAGAGAACTACGAAAAAAGCTTGGATTGACTCAAGAGGAATTTGCTGGCATGGTTGGTGTTACGCGCCAAACCATTATTGCCATCGAGAACAACAGGTATAACCCAACTTTGGAACTGGCCATGAAGATTAGCAAAGTGTTCAATCAGCATGTAGACGAGATTTTCATACTTGAGCCAAAAAGCTAGCTATTAATACTTGAATCGTAATGTCCAGGCTTTCAAACTATGCTGTTGAGTTTTTGTTATTATCTTACAAACAATACCATATATCGAAGTGATTGTACCCATGTGAAGTAATTGTTTATGGGAGAAACAATTCTGTGATTTTTCGTGGGGAATTATTCTAAATACCTGCACTACTTCTAATGTAATTGTCAGTCAAACCAGCGATCATTGATTGCGATGCACCCTGAAAGAGCTAATCTTGCCAGGCATACAGCGATAACTGATCGATGTGTTCGTGTTAATCCTTTTTCTTGGGACAGTAAAGTGTTGTATATGTTTTTTAGAGAAGGCAAACTAATTAGATTTCTGTTAATCAAGAATTGTGTAGAAAAAAGCTTCTGCGATCATTAATAACCAATCCTTTTATGGGTATGCCTAAGAAGTAAATAACCAACCTGGTTAATAAGACGATTTATTAATAGGAATATTCGTTATCCATTCATTAAATTGAATAAGCAACCTTTAATCATTAAAAATCCCTCACAAGCGAGATAATAAATAAAGGTTCGCTTGGAGAGAAGCCAATGCCTATTTTGTGTCATTATTCAGATTCTGAAGGAAGCCACTTTCGAGCAAATGGTCGTTCACGGGTTGAACCGCGTAATTCATTAAGAGGTATGTGAACAAGGTTTCTGCATACCTCTGCAATATGATTCGCTGAAGTTCCGTTGTTTTGTATGGGGCTAAGCTTTTGCAACATTGATAGATCAAAATAGGAGTGCACTTCTTTGCCCAGCGCTATTCCAGTATAAACTACCGATGAAACCTGGGTTATTAGTACATCACAATTGGCTATCATATGGTTTATGTTCCCATCTTTAAAAATAATTGCATCTGGAATGCAAGAAAAGATTTCCCTCTCTGCCCGCTGGGTATTTTCATTTGGGTGAAGCTTAAAAACTACTTGGCGTCCAGCAGCAATTTGTTTGGCTTTGTTCAAAAAGTCCAAACGATTATCAAATTTACCAGTCTCCCGAATACTGGATGTGGCAGCCAATACAAAATTATGGAGAGGAAAGTTATTATTTTGGGCTTCACGGGCATTATCAAAATTGGGAATGCCCGTGACAATGATTTTGCCTGGTTTAACGCCTTTCCGAATAAACAAGTCGCGGTACCCAGGAGAGGCAACACAGAACTTATCATATGCATTTGAAAGTCCGGTTGCTGCAGTATTCGCTAGAAAACGCGGCAATTTTAAGTACTTAACAAGCCGAAAAGTTAGGCTTTCAGGTTCCGTAATGCCTTCTTGAACCAGCAAAAGCCGTGTGGCAATAATATTTGATTGAACAACCAGATCTGTGCCAGTAACCACCAGGTCATAATTTGACTTTTTTCCCCCGTAATCAATTGGCAAGCGTTGAGTTGTCAAATAATCGTTAGTGGCCTGATGGTGTTTGCCGCCAAGAATAGTGTGTTTTACAAGTCCGGTTTTGCTAACCGAATTCAGTAGTCCTTCTAAATAGAAGGGGGTATACCAACTCTCAAACTCAGGTAGCTTTGATGCAATTTTATGCATCATAGTAGTTTGATTAAGAGAACCACAAATAAAGAGAATCTTTGGATCCATATAGACTCTATGATCGACCAAATTGGGTCAGAGATCTGGTCGAGATTAGCTTGTTTAGGTTAGCATATATTATTGGAGCATCAGGGTTTTTATTCCAACTTACCCAACCCAATTTCCGCAAGAAGAATTGGAGGAGATAGGACGTTACTACCGCTGATCCACTAAGACTCTTACCATTCCGCGGTGATGTCAGATGATTTTTAAGCGCTTGTCTTAATTCATGACTTGAGTGGCCTTTGAAAAAAGTTGCAGCCTGTCCAATCATCCTCAGGATGTGCGCATCGCTATTTCCGACCTGAGCTAAAGGTAGTGTCCTGCACTCCTGGTCAACCCAGTGATTGTTGCATTTATAAACCAAACCACTGTTAAGAGCTTCAATTCCAACAAGAACATTAATTGTTCGCGGATCTAGCAAAGTCCTTCGTATAGTTTCAAATTTCAAGCTGTTAATTCCTCTTGCCATTGGATGTGCAACAATACAAATTCCACCTTGTTCTCCAATGAGTAAGACTGTTTCCAGTAATGAGAGTCCTGGCGGTATGGCCTGATCAATAAAAAGTCCAAGTACATGCCCGTCTTTTGAAGAAATTTCGCATCCGGGAATGACTTCCAGATTATATTGAGGTGCAAATTCCTGTGCTTCTTTCACACCTTTCATGGTGTCATGATCAGTGATAGCAATTACTTTTAAATCGGTTTTATCAGCAACATATTTTAAGATTGCAGGAATTGAAGCAGTACCATCATAACTGTACAGGCTGTGAATATGTAAATCCGCAAAACCCATTCTTTGCTCCTTATCTACCAATTACTTTACAAACATATTACCAACCGAATGTTAAGAAACGAGTGCAATCAGGTTAACGGTTTGTAAAATAATCAATCTTAGGATTTTATGTTTTTAGGAAAGAAGTACAGAGCTATGTCATAATGTTTAAATAGCCACCAATTGGAGGGTTTTACTGTTAGGTCAATGACTAAAAACAAACGACCATTTATTAGTGAGTTTTATTTCTCACTTCTTTAGATATCACTGAAAAGGCAGGTCTGTTGCAAAAATGAGGTTGTCTTCGTTGTAGCCTTTCTATCTAAATACACAAATGATTCATCAATTGTGTAAACAAGTGATTTATGCCATGGACGCACCAACAGACCATTGGAAAAATTAAAGCGTTAAATTAATCGGTCTCCATCTGTTACAACAGCGTCTTCGCGGAAATGGCAACCCCGACTTTGCCGATTATGCAGTGCAGCTTGTGCAATAATCAAAGAAACCTCAACAGCATTTCTTAAACCGATTAGTCCATCAGTGAGTTTTGTTGAACGATAGAAAGTTTCGATCTCACTCCAGATATGACGAAGTTCTCGAATGGCCCGGGATAGCCTTTCAGTATTGCGTTCCAATCCGACATAATGCCACATAATGTTTCGAATCGTTTGCATGTCCCCCTGGATCAAAGCGGTATCGGCTTCGGCAGTTAACCCACTCTCATCCCAGGATGGTACTTCATCACTTCGAGAGAATTCGAATGTAGAGAGGTTCATTAAATTCCGTTCGATGTGTGTTGCAGCGTTATTCCCCCAAACTAACCCTTCTAGAAGTGAAGTAGAGGCAAGCCTGTTAGCTCCATGTAAGCCTGTACAACTGCATTCTCCGATAGCGTAGAGGTTGTCGATACTACTCCTCCCCCATTCGTCAACAAGCACCCCCCCACAAAAGTAATGTGCTGCTGGCACAACGGGGATAGGTTCTTTGGTGATATCGATGCCTGCTTTATAACATTTTGCATATATATTCGGGAAGCGTTTCTTTATCGCATCCTCTTTCATATGCGTTGCGATATCCAGCAATACATATAAGTAGCCATGAGTTTCCATCTGGTTATGAATGGCTCGAGCTACCACATCTCTCGGAGCCAGGTCTTTCCATTGCGGGGAATAATCCACCATGAAAGATTTTCCCTCCGGAGTAAGCAGAATACCGCCTTCACCTCGAACTGCTTCGCTTATCAAAAACCCTTCCACACCGGGACTATAAAGCGAAGTGGGATGAAATTGAACATACTCTGCATTTTCGATCCGAGCACCGGCCCGATGAGCCATTGCCAATCCATCACCCCGTGCACCAGCCGGATTTGTTGTGTTCTTGTAGATTCGACCGATACCGCCAGTGGCAAGAATAGTTGCAGCAGAAAAAAACCGGTGAATCGTGCGCTCATTTCGGTCAAACGCATAAACTCCGTGGCAGGTAACCGGTTGATAAACTTTCAATGGATCACGCGAGTGATGTGGAAAGGTGATCAGGTCCACGGCCGTTAAATTAGAAAGAATTTTAATATTTGGACATTTCTGCATTGCTGAAATTAAACCGGTGATAATAGCTTGACCGGTTCCATCACCAACATGGAGGATACGGCGGCAGGAATGTGCAGCTTCCATCCCATATTCAAAACCTCCATCTGAACGAGTATCAAAATGGATGCCAACTTGATCAACCAATAATTGATGCAAAATACGAGGGCCCTCTTCAGCCAATATTCGAGCGGCAAGTGGAGAAGCCGCACCTGCTCCAGCAGCGAGTATGTCTTTTGCAAGTACCTCGGGGTTATCCTGTTCGCCGCGCCCGATAATGCCCCCCTGGGCATATCGTGTATTCGATTCTTGCACATCGGGTTCCCTGGTGATAACTGTAACTTGGCGACCTGGATTCTTCGCCAGGGTTAATGCAGCGGTTGCACCGGCAATACCACTTCCAATCACTAAAACATCAGAATTTTGCATAACCCTCACTATCCTATATGAAGCATTCGCTCCACCGCGTTATAAGCTTTTAGCCGAGTGACTTCTGGAATTTCAATCACATATTGCGTGTTCTGTAAAGATTTTAGCGTGTTCTCCATTGTGATCTGATTCATGTGCGGGCAGCGCACACTACACATTCTTAACAAATTTTTATCAGGGTTATCAGCCGCCACGTTATCTCCCATGGAGCATTCGGTTAAAAGCAAATATCGGGGAGCTGACGTCTGCTTAATATATTTGATCATTAAAGATGTACTCCCTGAATAATCCGATGCCGCCACAACTTCTGGACTGCACTCCGGGTGTGCGAGAATTAATACATCCGGGAACTGTTCACGTACATTAGCGATATCTTCAACAGTGTACTTTTCGTGAACTTCGCAGCGACCGCGCCAACCGACCATCTGAACATCAAACGAGGTATCTGACTCTTGACCCTGTTTATCGAGGGTTGGGAAAATTATGTGTTTTCCAGTTTCTTTGGCGACATTCCGAGCCAGGTATTCATCCGGGAGGAAAATAATGGTTTCAGATTTGAGTGACTCAACCACTGCAACAGCATTACCGGATGTACAGCAAATGTCAGATTCTGCTTTCACATCAGCATAGGTATTTATGTAAGCTACAACCGGTATACCCGGGTATTTTCTCTTCAACTCAATAACATCAGCACCTGTGATACTGGTAGCCAAAGAACAACCAGCCAGTGATGGGATTAAAACGGTTTTCGTTGGGTTCAAGATTTTAGCAGTTTCTGCCATGAATTTTACACCGCAAAAAACAATGATATCTTTATCGGTTGCTGCAGCTTTGCGGCTCAGTTCAAGCGAATCCCCCTTAATGTCTGTCACAGAGTGGAAAAGCGCAGGTTCGATATAATTGTGGCCTAAAATTATGGCGTTGCGCTCAATTTTTATCCGGTTAATCTCCACTGCGAGTTCAGCTTTATAGAGCAATTCAGAGTCAGGAACGATGCCGTGGAGTTTTTCTTTTAATTGGATGTACATTTCTTCTTTATTCATAATTACCTCGTTTAGGTAATGATGCTATCCGCATTCTCCAGGTGTTCAAAACTCACGTCAAAAACTTTACTTGAATGAGTTAATGCCCCCACCGAAATAAAATCTACTCCTGTCATTGCAACATCACAGACATTTTCAAGAGAAATATTGCCTGATGCCTCAAGTTCTACACTTCCTGATGCCATGGTCACAGCCTGCTTCATCAAGTCGCAGCTCATGTTATCCAATAAGATTCGATCCACACCCAAATCCAGAGCAATTGCAACCTCCTCCAATGTTCGGGTTTCAACTTCGATATTCAATCCTATTTTTGCCTCACGTACCCGGAGTATAGCGTCTTTTATTGAACCTGCAAAATCAATGTGGTTATTCTTGATTAAAATCATGTCAAATAAACCAAAACGATGGTTCGTCCCTCCACCCAGCCTGACAGCCCATTTATCAAATTCACGCAACCCTGGGGCTGTTTTTCGAGTATCCAGAATTTGAGCTTTCGTTCCAGCAACCGCTTTAACATATTTATGTGTGAGTGTGCTAATACCAGACATTCGACCGATAAAGTTTAACGCTGTTCTTTCAGCGGTCAGCAAAGACCGGGCAGAGCCGTTTATCTCGGCGATTATTTGTTTGTTATTTACTTCAGCACCGTCAGAAACCAACGACACAAAACTTACTTCCTTATCGAATTGATGATATACCGCTTGAGCGACTTGTAATCCAGAAATTATCCCAGTTTGCTTGGCAATGATCTCTCCACACATACGTGCCCTTGACGAGACGATACTATCCGTGGTGGCATCACCAGTGCCAATATCCTCCATAAGGGCTTGTATAATTGCAGCTGACATTTTTTCTGATATTTCGTCATAATTATTCATGTTGACTTCCTATAGGACAGGTAATATAACCCAAAGTGATTGCCAATTATAAATCTTTTTAGGTATCCAATGTGTACGGACCATCCAGGCTGGCAGAGATGTGTTCCGGGTGTACAACTCCGCGGAAAAGGATGCGGTAAGAACGACCAGCGGGAATGTGTTTGGTTTCGCCTAGTACGGGTGCGATGGCGACATTGAGTGATGACTCTTTATAGTGTGAATTGAAAACAGTATATGAACCATCCTGCTTATAAAGAAACAGGAAGCATCAAACAGGGGAGGGGACTTCCCGGCTCTCGCGCTGCCCTGAAACTGGTGGCATTCAACGATTGGATCACCATACGGGTAAAAACAAGCGGACCCTTGTCAAACTCGATCAACAAAGGTAACAACATGTTGCGTGTAGGCATAACATCAACTGGAACCCTCATTATTATTAACAGACGCAGAAAACAGGGTGGGGTAGACAAGTTCTCTCCGCACGACCTGCGTAGATCCCTGATCGGCGACAGGATAGACATGGACATTGACCTGGTGGTGATCTCGCAGCTTGTGGGCCATTCGAGCATCAACGCTACCGTTGGAACGACTGCAGAGACCGGAGACAAGAGCACGGAACGCTCTCGGCAAAATTTCCGTATCAAGATGTGTATAGAAACTGCTTATCCTAAGAAGGCGGTGTGGAGTATTCTGTGTTGGCTACAGTGTGTTTGAAGAGGTGTGTTTACTATACCCAACATTCTGATTCGCAATAAATTTTCGATAAATTCGAGACAAGGAGGCACAGAAAATGCTACAATGTTGAAAGATTTCCAGAAATTCTTCGCGAGTTGGACATAAATGAAGGTGTTTTTGTTTTGCCGTGGAATTTAGGTATTATTCTTTTTCTCATTCAAAGGGGATTAAGTTAACCCAATACAAAGATGGCGGGCGAAAGGAAATTTGAGAAACGCTTACTTCGACTTAGCAATTCGAAGGTGATTCGATGAATTGACAATGATTGGAGGTATAGGTGATTGTAAAAGCCTGGAATAATGGCGACTATCACCAAGATGGAAACGGGTATGGAATAAAAATTACTTCTCGTGACCGTGATCAGTACTTTGACGCTAGCTGGAAAAAGATCATTTTAGAGCTCGATGGGGAAAACAAACTGGTTGAGGTCAATATCAGTAAAAAGTGTTTCTGGATTGAGACATGCAGAGAGCTGATCAGTAAAGAAATCGGAAAATGGCTGATCAAAAACAGACTGTCTCCCTGGCCTATTGGAAAACCGCCGGTATTGGAGATGGTGCAAATGAGTGAGCGTCATTTCCGCCTGACGAAAAAAGGCTAAAAGAAGGACCCTGTGATTAGAAAAATCAAGACGAACGACGCCTTCTATATTAAGCTGGGGGCGCAAGGCGAATATGAAGCAGAATGCCTGACGAATCCGGGTATAGCCAGGGTCGGTTGGGTTGATGTACCCCCCCAGTATGTTGGATGGAAACCCTGATCAAATTGATTGGGAAACGATTAGAACATTGCACAACAGCATGTATAAAAGCAAGGGGACAGCCACCAATCAAACCAACCAGCTTAAAA
>CAZAAJ010000096.1:0-8203 GCA_964483135.1 uncultured Anaerolinea sp.
GCCCGGGTGGCACCGGTACCCATCAGGGCATCCGGTTTACCGCTGTAGTTCCAATTTACTTGAGGATTTATGAATTTACCTCCTTATCAGCCCGTTCGAGGATTCTCCAACATGCCAGGGTTAACCAACGGGAAGGAACTTTCTTCTGCCCGAATTCCCAAGTTTTCCACGCGTTCCAAGTAGATTCAAGTGTGAATGTTCCATTCGAGTCGATCTTCTGCCTCAGAATTGCTAACATCTCCTGGTAGCGGGGATCATCCATTGCCCACGAGAAATGGGATAGGACTTCAAGGACATGCACAAGGTCGTACCAGATGAAAGGCACCTTCAATTTCCTGAAGTCATCCCCCATGTAAAAGATGTAGGGGTGCCAGGTTTGGCTGCGCTGCCATAAGGTAAGCAGAGCTTCAACTCCATTGTGAGAGGCCTGTGAAACAATCAGTTCATCCGTGGTAGATAACAGTTTGAGCATTGCCAAAGTGGCAAATGGGCAGGGATCTTCCTTGCGGCCAGGTCCGCGCCAGTTCCCCAATTCTTTGGAGACGGCACAGGGCCAACCATTGTCTCGGGCTAAGGCAATCAGGTATCGTATGCCTTTTTGTATTCGGGCGTCATTCCCCATCCCAAACTTCACCAGGGCATAGAGGAGCAATGGGGCATCGCAAAGAGCCCACCCACGCGTTTCCTGTCCGGTACCACCGTAGGCAGTCCCAATGTTCATCGACAGTTGGAAAGGTCCTTCCTGTGACTGGTGCGCCAGGATACGGGTGATAATTTCCGCCATACCAGGGTCTGTTTGTTCCAGGCCAATATCTGCGAGGAAGGTCAGTTTGTGGAATAGTTGCCCTGCACTTTTATGACTTGCAATGATGTTCCCCGGCCAATCTGCCAGTTCAGAGACCAATCCCTGCACCAGGGGATCAGCAAGCAGGATTTTTTTGGCAGCAAGAACTGCCGGGTTGCCGGTAGGTTCTTTCAGCAGATCCAGGCGGGTGCGGTATTCCACCCACCCTCCTCCTGCAATCAACCATTCACTTACATTTATTAATTGCATAGCCACCTACTTCGCAAACAGTTCATTCTTCAGCCAGTCACGCCACTGCTGATTGAAGGTATCATAATCGATACGAAAAGCCGCCTGCAGTGCCAGGTCGTAATTTTGATACTTATCGTGGGCGCGGGCAAACTCCCACACGCCGTTGATCCCGCCATACTTCTTAATAAATGAACATGATGAGCGATTCAGCCTCGGCATACGCCAGTGAGACGTTGTTTTCCAGCAGGTAAATGTGTCCCAGGTCCTGCTGGTTGATGTTCACCGAGTTATCCACAATGGGGATCAACTGGTCGGGGTCCAGGGCATTGCGGACTTCGTAGTATCTTTCACTGCCGCTGACGAACTCCGCCAGCCCTTCGCTGAACCAGTCCAACAATTTGCCGGCTTTATCGAAGGCGCGCTGATGGGTCATGTGGGTGTATTCGTGAATAAGCGTGGCTTCCAGGTCGGGCTGCCAGCCTTTTTGCGCGTCGTACCAGCCAAACGAGAAGGAGTTGGGGCTGAAAATGACCATTTTATCCGGCTCGCCATTACCGCCGGTTTGATAATAAGCCAGTGAATTGGGATCCGCGTAGGGGTCAGCGCTGTACCCAGGCAGGATCTCCACTTTGGCTTTTTCAGCCGGCAGGGCTCCTAAAACCTCTTTCACACGGGCAGCTGCATTTTCCATTAAATCCATAATCTCCTCGTTCAGCGATTCATTCCAGGGGTAAAGCTCGTAAATAAATAAATCGGTCTCTTTTTCAATCGGATTGCCGAATTGGGCTTCGGTAGGTTCTGAAAGGATCCACTTTCCGTCCACAAGACGGAAAAGCCAATCGTAAGCCGTATCGCCGTCGGAGAGCAGGTGCGCCAGCACAAAACCCAGGGGCATGCGTTGGATCGAATCGACTTGATAGTTGAAGGTATAAGAGCCGGCATAGATGGATTTTTGATAATCGCTGAAGCGGCTGGTCACCAGGCGTTTGAAGGGCAGGTTCTCGCCATCGGTGACGCTTTTCAGCAGCTCGACATCGTTCTTGTTATAGGCGTCCGCGTAGGTGTCCACGGTATCCTGGATACCGTCTATGATCTCCGCATCAGGGATACCTGCCACCAGTGCTGAAGGATCCACTGGCGCGGGCGTGGCGGGATTAAGTGAATTGTTAAGGGCGGAGGTGAGCGACGAAAATAGACTGCAGGCAGTCAACCCAACAACACTGACAAGCAGGAGGAGGATCACAACAGGTTTTAATGAATGGCGGTTTTTCATCGGCAATTTCTCTCTAATCTTTGTTTGTGAAAATTCTATCATATTGTTTTTCCATAATTCCTCGACAATTGGGGGTAGACAAAATTAGTTCGAGGTAGTATAGTTCTGCCTCGAACTAAAAACGAAAGGAAATTGATGACTGAAAAGACAAGCATGAATTTTGAAAAGACCCAGGAAAGACTCTTTCAACGTCTCCAGGAAATGGCTCCGGGAGAATCGATTTATGGAATCGAGCTCGTCAACCTGATGCGTATAAGCATGCATTTTATCGAAGGGATTCTCGGTCAGCATCCCCGGTTGGGAGAACTCTCCGGACCGCGTATGGGCATCTTGATGCGGCTGATGGCGGAAGAGGACATGGGCAACATCCAGGGGATCAATCCCACCCGCCTGAGCCACTACCAGAATGTGAAAAAGAACACAGTCAGTTCACTCATCAGCGGACTGGAAGACCAAGGGCTGGTGGAACGGACGATCAATTCCGAAGATAAACGCGGTTTTAACATTCGCCTCACCAAAACCGGGCGTGAATTGATTACCTCCAGTATGCCTGAAAGCATCCGGTTTTTAAACCAGATCACATCAGGATTAACCGACAAAGAAAAAAAAGAAATGATCGACCTGTTGATGAAATTGCGGGTTTCACTTATCAAGTTGCGCCACAACTCTCAAGATTGCACTGAACCTACCAAAAATTAGAAAGGAAAGACCACTCAAATGCTTCGATTATTCAGATACCTGAAGCCCTATACAGTTTTGCTCCTGGTTGCCATTGTGCTGTTGTTTACCCAGGCTATGGCAGACCTGGCGCTGCCGAATTTCATGTCAGAGATCGTCAATATTGGTATTCAACAGGGGGGCATCCAAAGTGCTGTCCCCTCGGCGATTCGCCAGGCTGAAATGGATAAAGCCACCTTGTTTTTGAGCGCGGATGAAAAAGCGCAGGTAATGCAAAATTACACGCTGGTTGATTCAAATTCGCCGGATTATTCGACCCTGGTGGAAAACTACCCGGCACTGGCAAATGAACCGGTATATGTTTTAAACAGCATCTCAAAAGAAACGGAAACTGCGCTGACCACGATCATGGGAAAAGCGATCACCCTGGTTTATGTGATCGAGCAGGCAGCGATAGACCCTACCAAGGCTTCCATGCTGGGAGCCAATGCAGGATTTGACCTTTCAAAGATCCCTGCCGGTATGGACCTGTTTACCGTTCTCAAGGTGGCACCCGCCGCGCAAACTCAGCAAATGTTAGCCGCGGTCAATGAAAAATTCGCTGCCATGAGCGACAGCACCATTACCCAGGCTGCTGCCAGCGCGGTTAAAGCGGAATATATCGCCCTTGGGATGGACACCGGCAAAATTCAGACGGCGTATATTCTGCGCATTGGTGGTTTGATGATCCTCTACTCGCTGGTGGTCGGACTGGCCACCGTGGCGGTTGGTTTCCTCTCTGCACGCATCGCAACCGGTGTGGCTCGTGATCTCCGCCGTGATGTGTTTGCGAAAGTGGAAAGTTTTTCAAAAGCTGAATTTGAGAAGTTTTCCACTGCTTCCCTGATCACGCGTTCCACCAACGACATCACCCAGCTACAGATGACGCTGGTGATAATGATCCGCATGGTGTTTTACGCACCCATTATTGCAGTTGGTGCCATTATCCGCGCGGTTGGAAAAAGCCCCTCTATGACCTGGATCATTGCTCTTGGTGTTGCCATCATGTTAGCCCTGATCATCACCGTGTTCATCATTGCCCTGCCCCGCTTCAAGAAGATCCAGAGCCTCATCGATCGGCTTAACCTGGTGACCCGCGAAGCCCTTTCGGGTATCATGGTCATCCGCGCGTTCAACACGCAAGGGTTCGAACTCGAGCGCTTTGACCGGGCAAATAAGGACCTCACCAGCAATAGCCTGTTCGTAAACCGCATCATGGTCATCATGATGCCTGCCATGATGCTGTTGATGAACGGCATTTCTATTCTCATTATCTGGACAGGCGCGCACCAGGTGGATGCTTCCATGCTCCAGGTGGGAGATATGATGGCATTCCTGCAGTACGCGACACAGGTGGTGTTCTCATTCCTGATGATGTCCATGATGTTCATCTTCCTGCCGCGTGCATCCGTTTCGGGTTCCCGTATTGCCGATGTGCTGTCAGTGAAGCCAACCATTGTTGATCCCAAAGAACCAAAATCATTTGTTCCAACGAAGAAGGGCACGGTTGAATTCAGAAATGTATCCTTCCGCTACCCGGATGCCGAGGAGAACGTGATATGCGATATCAATTTCACCGCAAAGCCGGGTGAAACCACCGCCATCATAGGTTCAACAGGCTCCGGTAAATCCACTGTGGTCAATCTCATCCCAAGGTTCTTCGATGTTACCGATGGAGCCATTCTTGTGGATGGCGTGGACATACGCGATGTGAATCAGGAGGACCTGCGTGACAGGATCGGTTATATCCCGCAAAAAGGCATATTGTTTTCCGGGACTATCGAAAGCAACCTGCGTTTCGCGGATGAAGATGCAAGTTCGTTAGTACTTGAAAAGGCTGCCAGGATTGCCCAGGCAAGTGAGTTTATCAAGGAAAAACCGGATGGCATGCAGTCGGAGATCTCTCAGGGGGGGACCAATGTTTCGGGAGGGCAGAAGCAGCGCCTGGCAATCGCGCGAGCGCTGGTCAAGCAGCCTGAGATCTACATCTTTGATGACTCTCTTTCAGCGCTGGATTTCAAAACTGACCTGGCGCTACGGAAAGCACTAAAGAAAGAGACTGGTGACAGCACGATGATCATTGTGACTCAGCGCGTGGCCACAGTAAAGAATGCCGAACAGATCGTTGTATTGAATGAAGGTGAAATTACCGGGATCGGAACCCATAAGGAACTTATGAAAACTTGCGAAACTTACCGCGAGATTGCCCTTTCACAGTTGAGTGAGAAGGAGTTGGCATAATGATGCACAATACCAGTTCACAACCAACTCAACAACGCCGCCCAGCGGGCGGACCCTTTGGCGGTCCTTCCAGAATGCTGGGTGGTGGTGAGAAGCCGGTCAATTTCAAAGGTACCATGGCGAAGTTGATCAAATACCTGAGTGTTTACCGATGGCAATTAATCACTGTCATCCTCTTTGCCATAGCCTCCACCGCTTTCATGATCGTTGGACCTAAAATCCTCGGGAAAGCGACCACAAAGTTGTTCGAGGGGATCGTGGCGAAATTTTCCGGCACAGGCACAGGCGTGGACTTTGTCTATATCGGCAACATCCTCCTGTTGCTGGTAGGGCTTTACCTTTTATCCTCAATCTTCAGCTATGTCCAGGGTTGGATCATGACCAGTGTATCGATGAAGGTCACCTACAAATTCCGCCAGGATATCGCCGAAAAGATCAACCGCATTCCATTACGGTACTTCGATGGCACCAACCAGGGCGAGGTTCTTTCCCGAGTCACCAATGACGTGGATACGGTCAGCCAGACCCTGAACCAGGGTATGACCCAGATCATCACCTCCGTGACGACCGTGCTCGGTGTGCTGATCATGATGTTCTCCATCAGTTGGATGATGACAATGGTGGCTTTGGTCATCCTCCCAATCTCGGCTTTATTGATCATGGTAGTAGTCAAACGTTCACAAAGGTATTTTAAACAGCAGCAGGATTACCTTGGTCATGTGAATGGGCATATCGAGGAGATGTTCGGCGGTCATGTGGTCATGAAAGCCTTTAACGGGGAGAAACGCAGCATTCAAAAGTTCAATGACCTGAATGGTACCCTGTATGAATCTGCCTGGAAATCGCAATTCTTCTCTGGATTGATGATGCCGATGATGAACTTTGTAGGCAACCTGGGGTATGTGGCCATGGCGATTTTGGGGGGGTGGCTGGCGATCCGCGGCTCGATTACCGTGGGTGATATCCAGGCATTTATCCAATATGTACGCTCGTTCACCCAGCCAATCGCCCAGATCGCGAATATTTCCAATGTGCTGCAGCAAACTGCTGCCGCTGCTGAACGTGTTTTCGAGTTCCTGGCAGAGCCAGAAGAGGTGGCAGATACTTCCAACCCGGTTCAACTTGCCAAAGTGGATGGTCACGTGGAATTCAAGGATGTCCATTTCGGCTACAACCCCGAGAAGATTATCATCAATGACTTTTGCGCAGAGATCCAACCCGGACAAAAGGTCGCCATTGTTGGACCTACCGGTGCCGGCAAAACCACCATGGTCAAGCTGCTGATGCGGTTTTACGATGTAAATAGCGGCTCGATAAAAGTCGACGGGCACGACATCCGCGATTTCAACCGCCGTGATCTGCGAGATAAATTTGGCATGGTACTCCAGGATGCCTGGCTGTATAACGGCTCGCTCATGGAGAATATACGCTATGGTCGGCTGGATGCGAGCGATGAGGAGGTCATCCATGCCGCGAAGGCAGCAAACGTTGACCACTTCATCCGCACCCTGCCCGATGGATATAACATGGTCCTCGACGAGGAAACCGGTAACATCTCTCAGGGGCAGAAACAACTGCTGACGATTGCGCGTGCCATCCTTTCCGACCCGAGCATCCTCATTCTTGACGAAGCCACCAGCTCAGTGGATACCCGTACCGAGGTGCTCATCCAAAAGGCAATGGACGGATTAATGCACGGTCGCACAAGCTTCATCATCGCACATCGCCTTTCCACTATCCGCAATGCTGATCTCATCCTGGTGATGAACAACGGTGACATTGTGGAGCAGGGTAAACACGAGGAACTGCTGGCGAAGAATGGCTTCTATGCAGAAATCTATAACAGCCAGTTTGAAGCTGCAGACCTGTATTGATCCTTAAAACTTAAAAAACCTGAAATAATCATTCAGGCGAAGGGAATATAAAACGGGAGTCGGATGACTCCCGTTTGGTTTTCTATTGCATTATGCCTAGGAATAAACTTGCCAGAACAACATATGCCACGGCTGCCGCGAAAATTATCAGGATCGCCAGCAGGATCTTTACTGCTTTGTTCATCCCTGAGCGGAAGGTCGAAGCACTCAAGCCGGATGCCACCACCCCGACGATGGCACCAAGCAAGCCGCCGATGAATACAAGCGCGATCGGCAGCACGGTAAGGACCATTTCATACCATTTCAACGGCTGGGTGAGAATATAGGTTTTACCATCCACTTCCAATTGGGGGGTATCAAACCCGAGCATTTGTTGTTTCCACTGGGCTGTGACTACCCTGCCGTCATTGCGGGTTAACGACATGGTGCGCAGCCCGGGTCCCTTGGGTGCCTTTTTACCATTGACGAAAAGCCGTGTGCCGCTGAGCAGGCTGGTCTTCACCTCAATATCCTGACCTTCACAACCTTCGATAGCCGGACGAATGTTCATAATGCTCCTCTCCCGTTTTTCTTTATATGATACATATTATATTGAATTTACGGTAATCAACTTATTGCCAATACCAGGTTACGATGCTTTATTACCAAGTACTTCCTTGAGTTGTTTCTGCACCTTGTAGTAATTCTTAATATTAAAACGCATTTTCTGTCCACTGGCGATAACCATCATGTAATCTGGCGAAGAATCGTCCATGCCAGCGGAATAGGTCTCAATTTTGAGCAATTCCTCGAGGGGGATAGCAAAATTCGCCGGGTTTTCCGCCAGGGTAAGAGCGGGATCCCGTTTAAGGTAATCGAACCCTGTTTTTTGTTGAATGGCGAAGATCAGTCTGCGGTCAGTGATGATCAGCCGAAAGGTTTGTTTGGAAAAAACACCGGTCTTCTGGTCAAGATTTTCCAGCACCAACCTCACCAGCTCAGGCTGTTGCGGAGGCGGAGGGAGCGGAGGGGGGATGAAACCCGGCGGGGCAGGTGGCGGTATTGAGGGGGGGAGAGGCGGGG
>CAZAAJ010000097.1:0-8164 GCA_964483135.1 uncultured Anaerolinea sp.
TGACTGGAACTCTCTCTTTTTGCAACCCTTTCTATGGGATTTTGTGACTGTAACGCGGTTTTATTTTTGACTTGATTTTTTCCAGTTTAAAGATATACTGGACTCAAATTGTCTGATTTGTTGGTTATAAAAGGAGCGAAAATGGTACTTGTTCGGGATATCTTAAAGGCAAAAGGGAACGCGGTCTACACGATCCCCCCAACCGCAACCGTTCTTGAAGCGCTTGAATTTATGGCAGAAAAGAACGTCGGCGCATTGGTGGTCACAGTAAAAGACGACCTGGTGGGCATCTTTTCCGAACGGGATTTCGTCCGCGAGGTGGCCAAGGATAAAACCATCCAGTTGAAACTGCCTGTTGAAACTTTCATGACGCGCGAGGTTGTTTGCGTTGCCCCTGATGAAACCCACGAAGAATGCATGGCGTTAATGACACAGCGTCACATCCGCCATTTGCCTGTATGCGACCGGGGCAAGCTTGCAGGGCTGATCTCGATCGGCGACGTGGTTAAACAGACCATTTCAGATAAAGACCTGCTGATCACGAACATGGAGGATTACATCCTCGGGCGTGGATTCGGAAAATAAAGTGACGGGGGACAGCAGAAGCCTCCCCCGACGCTCACAATGTGGTTGTTAGAGTACCTTGAACGTCCAATGCGCGGTGGCGCCCTGTTGGGGACCATCGCGCTTAATTAATTCAACCCGGGCGAATTCGGTGAACTTTTTGGAATCAATGGCGCCACACACCAGCGGGTAACGACTAACCAGGTCCAATCCCTGGTGAATGTCTTTCGCAGAAAAACTGACGCGCATTTCCCCTTTTTTACGGGCAGGGATGACGAAGTGTGTTTTGGCGTACCTGCGTGCTTCGTCCGCCTGGCTGATGTTGGGGTGCGGGGCTTTCCTGGTAACTTTCCCACCCGTGTCTTTTTTGATGTCTCCTTTTTTGAACAACCTGGTCAGAAAATCCCACATTTAATACTCCTCTTCCATCAGCAATTTTGGTGATACGGGGTTAATCTTCCATCATTTTTACTGATCAGTCAACCGACATGGGCTGGAAAAATTAATGTAAAAGTAGTACCTTTTCCAACCTTACTTTCTACCTCGATGCGGCCATTATTGGCTTCAACCAGTCTCTTGCTCACAGCCAGCCCCAAACCGATCCCTGTCAGCTTGGTGGTAAACAGGGGCTCAAAGAGCCGCTTCATATTTTCTGGCGATACACCCGTGCCTGTATCTTTGACAGCAATTTCCACCATGTTTTTAATCCTGCGGGCTGAAACGGTCAATGTACCTCCAGCGGGGACATCAGCGGATGAACCTGTTTTTGGTAAAACCATCGCCTGGTAGGCATTGACGATCAAATTTCCCAGTATGGTATCCATATGGTGCGGGTCAGCGGTGATCATTGGCAACGAGGGAGGAAAAATGAGTTCGAGGCGAATTGATGCAGGCGCCGGATAGCGTTGAAGTACACCCCGGAAAATTTCAGGAATTGACACCGGCTCGAGATCTGCGGCAACATTCCGCGAGAAACCCAGCAGGCCGGAAATGATCTTTTCAGCAGTATTCACTTCATGTTCGATCATTGTATGGTAAGTTTTGACCTTCTCTTCAGCATCGGGCTGGATGAGATTGAGATAATAGATGGAATTGCTGATCACGCCTAATGGATTGCGGAGTTCGTGTGCCACCCCGCCTGCCAGTTGCCCAAGCACAGCCAACCTCTCCTGGCGGACCAGTTTCTCCTGGGTTTCACGCAGCTCGCGGGTGCGCTCCTCCACGCGCTTCTCGAGGGTAGCGTTCAGCTGCTTAATCTCATCTTCTGCCACCTTACGCGCCGTGATGTCGCGGATATTGCACTGGACGACTTTATCGTGGTTCACCTGGTATACGTTGCTAACGAACTCGACATAAAACCTCTTCCCATCTTTCTTTTCCATGGGCAGGTCGTGGTACCGGATGTATTCTTTTTCTATTAATTCGAGATAGTTTTTTTTGTTGGCGGTAATATCCTTGAAGAATCCCAGTTCCCAGAGTTCTTTACCAATAATTTCCTGCTTCGCAACTCCCAACATCTCAGTTAAGAATGGGTTTACATCCACAACCTGCCCGGTTTCATACTCCAGGATCAGGATTCCATCCCTGGCGGCTTCGAAAAGACGCCGGTAGCGGGTCTCAGAAGCCAGTAATTTTTCTTCCGCCTGCTTGCGTTCAATCGCTACAGCCACTTGCGAAGAAACGAATTCCAGGAGCTCCTTCTCGCGATCGCCATAAGCCCGGGCATTTTTATAGTCCTGTACGACCATAACGCCAATCGCTTTACCCGCGACGATCAATGGTACCCCCAGCCAGATCGGGGAAGGCACACCAACCATTTCAATCTCACCCCGTTCTTGCAGTTGTTTTTCAAGCGCTTCATCGACGAGCGCTGGTTTGGCGGTGCGCAGAACATATTCCGTCAACCCTCTGCCCGGTTTACGGGGCTGTTTTTTTGAGTTTTCTTCGCCAATAGCATATGGAAAACTGATCAAATCGTTCTTTTCATCATACAGCGCGATGTAGAAATTATCTGCCGGCATTGCATCCTGTATGCTGGAATGAATGGCTGAATAAAGTGAATTCAGGCTTTGGGCTTGATCTGCAGCCTGTGCAATTCCATAAAGAGTTTTTTGTAATTTTTCAGCCTGCTTGCGTTCTGTGATATCCTGTACAACCGCAATATGGATATACTGCGCCGGAGTTTCGTCTTTACCCCATAACGGGGATGCGGTCAAAAAACCCCACTTGATAGTGCCGTCCTTACAAATGAATCGCTTTTCAAGAGAGAATTCCCGTATTTTTCCTTCCAATAATGCCTTATTTTTGTCCAGGTTTTCCTGTAATTTATCCGGATGAGAGACGTCCTGGAAGGACATTGTTTTTGCCTCTTCCCGGGTGTATCCCAGGAAGTCGCAATATTTGGGATTGATATCTAAATATCTGCCGGTTTTTGTCTCGACCAGCGCCACTCCTGCCGGGGCGTGTTCAAATAGAGTGCGGAAGCGGGTCTCACTTACGCGCAGCGCTTCTTCAGCCTGTTTGCGCCGGGCGATATTGGCAAAAACAGCCACCATCTTTCCAGGCATCGTTTGAAAGGCGCTCACCTCGAAAGCACCCGCGATCTGCTCATCCTCATAGGTAATTTGTTCTGTTGACCATGGAATGCCAAGTGCCGCTGCATCACGATATCTCGCTGGTACCTCTGTTTGGACTAGCGCGGGGAAGGCTTCTTCTATCTTTTTTCCAACAAACTGTAAATGATCCACTCCCAGTAAATTATTGGCAGCTGGGTTAGCGCCCACGAAGACTAATTGATCATTATTGTTTAATTTGTAGAAATGCATACCCAGTGGCGAGTTTTCAATCATTTTTCGATAAAGGCTATCACTTTCCTTTAGCGCATCTTCCGCCTCTTTGCGCTCGGTAATATCTGAAATAATGCCATGCCAGAGGGTACCGCCATCAGGTGTCCGCTCCGGGTGTGCCTGGCTCCAGCGCCAGCGCAGCCCCTGTTTTGGCAGAATCACCCTGAATTCGCAATAGAACTCCTCGAGGGTACGGGCTGACTCAAAAATTGCCTTTGATACCATTTCGTAGTCATCCGGGTGCAGCCGGCTGAAAACAGGCGTGGCATCCTCCCGCACTTCTTCAGGTGAATACTCATAAATATCATTCATGCCCGGGCTGGAATAGGGAAATGCAGAGCGCCCGTCCGGATAGAGTCGATACTGATAGATAACACCGGGAACCAGGCGTGCAAGATTTGTGAGAAGATCGTGGGTTTGTTTAAACGCCTCTTCTGCCCGCCGTTTTTCTGTTTCCAACCGTTTTTTATCCAGCGTGTCATGAATTAGATGCGGCAGGAGCTGAATGTGTTTTGGGGTTTTGATGACATAATCTGATGCGCCGCGCTTGATTGCTTCCACTGCGACCTCTTCAGAGCCGGTACCGGTCACAATGATCACAGGCAGGTCCGGATTTTTAGCTTGAACTGCTTCAAGGACTTGCAAGCCTTCGAAGCCGAGAATGTTGAAGTCGCTCAAGACGAGATCAAAACCACCCCTGGCGAGATTGGATTCAAAGTCTGCGCGTGAGGTTGCTTCGATAAGTTCAAAACCACCATGTTCCTTCTCCAGGGCATGGCGTACCAGTTCGCGATCGAGAGGGTAATCATCAATATAAAGGATGCGAATGACCTGCTTCATTTTTCACTCTCCGGCGGAGCCACATTCAAGGATAGCCAATAGCCATTCACCTGGCGTACAATATCCAGGAATCCGTCAAAAGAGACCGGCTTCACGAGGTAGCTGTTGGCGCCGCGGTCATAAGATAGGGCGCGGTCACCTTCTTCTTTCGACGAGGTGAGAATAATAATTGGTATGCGCTTGAGTACCGGCATTGATTTTACCTGGCGCAGAACCTCAAACCCGTCAAGTCCGGGCAGTTTTAAATCCAACAGAATAATATTAGGCATGGGGTATTCGCGCCTATCCACAAATCTGCCGCGACCTAAAAGATAGTCCAATGCTTCCTGTCCATCAGTGACCACCTGGATGGTGTTGAGCAGCCTGGCTTCACGAAAAGCGTCCAGGGTTAACTCAATATCCATGCGATTGTCTTCAACGAGCAGGATATGGGCAAGTTTATTCATACAGATTTACTCCTTTGGCAGACGGATAAAAAATACGCTGCCCGTGCCTGGTTCAGACTCGACCCACACACTGCCGCCAAGCAAACCGACCGATTTCCTGACGGTTGCCAGTCCGATGCCAGTGCCGGGGTACTCTTCTTCAGAGTGCAAGCGTTGGAACATGTTGAATATTTTTTCCTGGTATTCCGGCGGAATACCAATACCATTATCGGTTACCTCGATAACCACAAATTTATCTTCGGTGTCGTATGAAATTGTCACTTGTGGAGGAATATCAGGATTGTGGTATTTAAATGCATTTTCCAGCAAATTTGTGAATACCTGCAATAACAAAGTCTGGTCGCCAGTTACTGAAGGTAAGTTTTTTGGGACACTTAACGTACCATGAAGTTCGGTAATATAACTCTGCATATTCCTGTTGATTTCGTCCAAAAGGCTGGCAAGAGAAACTGGCTCATGCCGTACGCCTGTCCGACCGAGGCGGGCATAGGTAAGCAGGTCGTCGATCAAATGCCCCATTCGCTCACTCGCCTGAACGATATTGTCCACATAATGTTGACCTTCTTCATTTAGGTTGGGGCGGTGACGGCGGGCAATGATCTCGGAAAAACCACTGATAGCCCGCAGCGGGGCGCGCAGGTCGTGCGAGACCGAGTACGAAAATGATTCAAGTTCCTTATTGGCAGATTCAAGCTGCGCGGTGCGTTCTTTAACCCGCAATTCCAATTCGGCGTTCAGCTTTGATATTTCCTCTTCGGACTGCTTTCGCTCGGTAATATCCGTGATCGTGCCAACGTAGCCGATCACCTGGTTCCCGGGATCCAATTCCGCCACCGCCTGTCCCATCACCCAGGCAAGCGTTCCATCCGGACGGATAAACCGATAATCTGAGTAAGAAGCCTGGTGCTTTTGAGTTGATTTCTGCCAACCCTTGCGCACCTTTTCTTTATCCTCAGGGTGGACTGCGTCCAACCAGCCGTCTCCCAACGCTTTCTCAGCAGATAACCCAGAGATGGCGCACCATTTCGGGTTGACATACGTGGTAATTCCATTCGAGTCGGTGTGAAAGATCCCGACGGGTGAAATTCTGGAAAGGGTTTGATAACGTTCTTCACTCTCACGAAGTTCCGTATTCGCCTGTTCCAGTTTGCGCGTACGCACCCTGACCTGCTGTCGAAGCAGGTATATCATTCCGGAGGCTGCCAGCAACAAGCTGGCGACGATACCAATGGCCCAGTAACCGGCTTTTGGAATACGGTACCGCTCCTTTGGAGTCCATTTACCCAGGGTTGTGTAATATGGAGAATTGGGTTTTTGGATCCATTGACCCAGATCCCGGTCGATGGCTTCGAGAAGATTGGCATTTTGCCCTTGCGCCGTTGCGTAGTACAGTTCGACCGGACTGAAATCAATGGTCGTTTTTTCCAATCCGTAATCCTGATAGAAGTAATCTCCAAACAAATGGTTGGAAATGGCTGCATCGGCTGTACCATTTTGAACCAGAGCAAAAGCCTGCTCAAACGAATCGGTTGGAATAAGCGTCACCGAATACCCAAAGCCATCCATTAATTGCATGAAAACAGTCTGCTGGATGGACCCTTCGAGTGTTGCGACGCGTTTTCCATTCAGATCGGGGATATTGACGATTGACATTACCCGGGACGCATACACCCTTGACCAACTTTCGATGACCGGAATATTATGGAAATCAAATACCGCATCCCGTTCGGGTGAATATGCCACATCAGGCATCAGGTCAATCTGCCCGTCCTGAAGTGCTTGCAGGCAGTCTGTCCACTCGCAAGGAACATATTCAAGGGTCCAGTTCTCCTGCGCGGCAATTTTTGCAAGGAGATCGATAAAGAAGCCCGAAGCATGACCGTTTTCATCCATAAATGTCTTGGGTTCGTTCTGGTAAATGCCAACCCTTACTGTTTGGCTTTGGGCTAACACGATACCAGGCGAAAATGCAAGCATCAAGAGTATGGCTGCGCAGAGGCTGATAAACCTATTATGGAAACTTTCCGGGGGAAGAGCACCTTTTTTACGGTTCAGTTGAACCTCCGATTTGGCTCTATCGGGAAACACTATAAAGGGCAGGAATTCCTTCTCATTTCGCGAATCCCATTGGACAAGAAACGGGATCCTGACGAAAAATCCAAATTACGATTTTTTACATATTATCATTCTACATCGTTAATTCAATCCATTTCATCTAACACCTTTCATCTAACACCTTGCATCTAACACCTTTAATCTAACAACCGCATTTGATTAAGCGCTTAATTTCTCTTGTAAGGTTGAAATGACCTTGCATCCAAATTAAAAAACCTTATACTACATGAATTGACTTGTAGCCCGATATTTACTTTTTGCCCATTTACAAGTTTAAGGAGGATTCCATGATCCCTGTCGGTGATGATAATTCGCAACGAAGGTTGATGCCTGTGGTCACCTGGCTGCTGGTGGCTGCCAATGTGCTGGTCTTCCTGCTGGAACTGGGGGGCGGGGACAATTTCGTGTATACATGGGCGTTTACCCCGGCTTACTTCAGCCAGAATCCGGCGGCGTTCTTTATCACCATCTTCACCTCCATGTTCATGCACGCCGGCTGGCTGCACCTGGGCGGCAATATGCTTTACCTCCTTATTTTTGGGGATAACGTGGAAGACCGTTTCGGGCATTTCAAATTTCTCATCTTTTACATTCTTTGCGGGATGGCTGCCACTTTTGCGCAGTACATCCTGGCGCCGAATCTTGAAATCCCCAACCTGGGAGCATCGGGTGCCATTGCCGGGGTTTTAGCAGCCTACCTGATCCTGATGCCCGGTCAGAAGATCCGTGTGCTGGTGGCAGCCTGGATCGTGCGGCTGCCGGCGATCCTGGTCATAGGAGCGTGGATCGGGCTTCAGTTGCTCAGCGGACTTGGATCATTAACCACCATGGATGCGGCGAGCGGAGGCGTAGCCTACATGGCGCATATCGGCGGGTTTGCTGCCGGGCTGGTGCTGACCCTGTTTTTCCGCAAACGTCAGCGCCCGACCTACCTTTAGCCGCCCGGTACTGGTACCAATTATGGCGTATGACATTTCTCTTGCCGGGTAACTCAAAGCCCTGCTAAAAGACTCCCCGATCACCGAAAAAAAGATGTTCGGGAGGCTGCGTTCCTATTGATCGGCAACATGCTTTGCAGGGTGATTGGCGATACGATGCTCGCCCGAGTAGGAATTGAAAAATATCCTGAATGTTTGCAGAAAACCCGGGGTGAAACCTTTCGACTTGACCGGCAGGCCGATGACCGGCTGGGTGAAGGGTACTGTCAAGCAGACTCAAGAACACGCATGAAATCCAGGATTGGGTCGATTTGTGCCTGGGTTTCGTGAAATCACTTCCCGGGAAAGTGACCGAAAAATCATCCGAAAAATTATCATGTTAGGAAAAGTTGAAAACCGGACACATATAAAGATG
>CAZAAJ010000098.1:0-8136 GCA_964483135.1 uncultured Anaerolinea sp.
CAAAACAAGTTGAACGCCCTTATTTCGCAAGGATGACCCGCAAAATACCGGCGTTGCCTTGTTTTCAATGGTCGCCTTGCGAAGACCAGCCTTTAACTCCTCGTTGGAAATTGTCTCACCCTCGAGATATTTCATCGTCAGGTCATCATCCAGTTCGGCGATCTTCTCGATCATCTGCTGGCGCATTTCGTTTGCCTGGTTAAGTAAGTCAGCGGGGATTTCTGAGTATTTTGGTTCCTTACCCAGTTCATCATCGAACATCACTGCCTGCATGGTCATCAGATCGATCATGCCCTTGAAGGAAGATTCACTTCCAATGGGTAATTGCATGGGAATGGCATTTGCGCCAAGGCGGGTCTTAATCGTGCTGAGGGTGTAATCAAATGAAGCACCGACTCGATCCATCTTGTTTACGAAACAAATTCGCGGCACACCATACCGGTCTGCTTGCCGCCAGACGGTCTCACTCTGAGGTTCGACTCCCTGAACGGCATCAAAAACAACAACACCGCCATCCAACACTCTTAGCGAGCGTTGAACTTCGGCGGTGAAGTCAATATGTCCTGGGGTATCAATGACGTTGATCTGATACCCTTTCCATTCTGCAGTTACAGCAGCGGAAACAATGGTAATGCCACGTTCACGTTCCTGCACCATCCAGTCAGTGACGGTCGTGCCATCGTCAACTGAACCGATGCGGTACGTGCGCCCGGAATAAAAAAGGATACGCTCAGTGGTGGTAGTTTTGCCAGCATCGATGTGAGCGATGATCCCGATATTGCGGCATTTTTCTAATGGAAAAGAACGAGGCATTGCAACTCTATTTCTATCAGTAATGATCTACATGCGGAAGTGCGAGAACGCGCGGTTTGCCTCAGCCATTTTGTGGGTTTCTTCGCGTTTTCGAACTGCAGCACCCTGGTTATTAGAGGCTTCGACAATCTCTGCGGATAACTTTTCAGCATAAGAATTGCCGGTACGGCCAGTGGCTGCATCGAGGATCCATCGCATGGCTAAGGTCATCTTGCGTCCTGAAGGGACTTCCATTGGAACCTGGTAGGTGGCTCCACCCACACGGCGCGGGCGGACTTCCATCTGGGGACCAACATTTTTCAAAGCCAATTCAAGAACTTCTATCGGGTTCTTGCTTGTTTTTTCTTTAATGATGTCAAGTGCTTCGTACATGATGCGGGTGGCTGTGCTTTTCTTGCCGCGCTTCATGATCCGGTGAATGAAAAAGGAAACCGGCATACTGCTATAGCGGACATCGGGTAATACTTCTCGTGGTTCTGGTTTTGTTCGTCGCATTCAAACTTCTCCCTGATAAATTCTCTTATGCTTTCGGTTTCTTGGAGCCATATTTAGAACGGCCCTGAGAACGTTTTGCAACACCGGTTGTATCCAGAGTTCCACGAACAATGTGGTAGCGAACACCTGGCAGGTCTTTCACGCGTCCGCCACGAACAAGAACAACAGAGTGTTCCTGTAACTGGTGACCTTCGCCAGGAATGTAAGCAGTTACCTCGATACCATTGGTCAGGCGTACGCGGGCGATCTTGCGTAGTGCTGAGTTAGGTTTCTTAGGTGTCATTGTTCTCACCACAGTGCATACTCCACGTTTTTGCGGAGAGCCCTTATCAAGGCGAGAACGACGTTGCTTCATCGAATTCAAGGTGAACTGTAAAGCTGGCGCTTTACTTTTGGTTCTTTTGGTCTCGCGACCCTTGCGAATCAGTTGATTGATTGTTGGCACGACTATTTGCCTCCGAAAAAAAATAAACCTTCTTAACCTATTTTTCTTAATAGGGCGAGGCCATCTACTGCAATGATGGCCCCGCCGGATCAACTCCAAAGCTGAGGTACTCTCATCACCACTACATCTGGGCAACGGCTAAAAATTATATCATGAGGGTTTATCGTGGTCAAGGAATTTCTTGACACCCTCTTGCTGTTTGACCCAGCGTTATCAATTTTACAACAAACCGTGCAGTTCTTCTCCAAGCCCTAACAGACCAGTATCAAGTCTGGGAGGTTTTACCTTTTCTTCATCTTTGCCAAAACGGATGATCTCTTTTGATTCCATCACCGCTTCAACGGCCAACCCAAGACTTTGAAGTTCTTTTACCAGTACCTTGAAGGACGCGGGAAGGCTGGGATCTTCAATCGGTTGATCTTTGACAATCGACTCGTAGGTATTTACACGACCCTGGACATCATCTGACTTTACAGTGAGCATTTCCTGAAGCGTGTAAGCAGCCCCATAAGCCTCCAATGCCCAAACTTCCATTTCGCCAAAGCGTTGGCCGCCAAATTGCGCCTTACCACCGAGAGGCTGTTGGGTAACGAGGCTGTAGGGTCCAGTAGAACGAGCGTGTACTTTATCTTCCACCAGGTGATGTAGCTTCAACATCGTCATCACGCCAACTGTTACCGGTTGATCATAAGGCAGACCCGATTTTCCATCACGGAGAACCTGCTTGCCTAAGATAGGAAGGGGTTCGCTTGTTTCTGTGGTCAACTTTTGTGCAGCTGCCAGGATGTCTTCTTCGTTCATCTTGCCGGTATCTACGCCATGCTGTTCAAGCCAGATCTTAAGGCAGATCCGGATAGCGTCACTATCTTCCTTGCGAATTTCCGGCTTGCCGGTCAGATCCTTTTCAAACTTGATCACTGGATCCGGGTCGAGACCTTTTTCCAGCATCCAATGTTCCAGGTTTACCCGGCGCGCATAATGGAAATCAGTGGCCATACGGCTAATGTCATAACGGTCACCTAACACTTGTTCCAGGTACAGCAGCCTTACTTCTTCGTCATCACGAATGGATTGGGGGTCATGTTCCTGTTGATTCATCCATTCCCAGCCTTTGATACCAGATTCTTTCCAGGCAAGGTCCATCAACCAGGCGCGCGCCAATTCAGCTTCAATTTCGTATTCATCCGCGCCATCAAATACAGGAGTAACCGCTTCAAACCCTAATTGCCTGGCAGCCCAGCCCAAATGGGTTTCCAATACCTGGCCAATATTCATACGACCGGGAACCCCCAGGGGATTCAGAATGATATCCACTGGAGTACCGTCTTCCAGGAACGGCATATTCTCAACTGGTACCACACGGGATACAACACCTTTATTTCCATGCCGTCCAGCCATTTTATCGCCGGCAGTGATCTTGCGGCGCTGCGCTACAGAGACACGGACCATCATATCTACACCGGCAGGCAGGTCCACATTGTCTGCGCGCGTGAATATCTTCACATCAACCACCTTACCACGCTCTCCATGCGGCATGCGGAGGGATGTATCTTTCACATCCCGGGATTTTTCGCCAAAGATCGCCCGTAACAGGCGTTCTTCGGGGGTCAGTTCTTTTTCGCCCTTGGGAGTGATCTTTCCAACAAGAATATCGTTTGGTCCAACTTCGGCACCAATTCGAACGATACCCTGTTCATCCAGGTCCTTGATGGCGTCTTCACCAACATTGGGAATATCGCGGGTGATCTCCTCTGGTCCAAGTTTGGTGTCGCGCGCTTCGACTTCATATTTCTCGATATGCACCGATGTGAATTTATCAGCCTGAACCAATCGTTCAGAGATGAGGATTGCATCTTCAAAGTTGCCACCTTCCCAAGAGAGGAATGCAACGACAACATTTTGACCTAACGATAATTTACCATCCACCGTTGAAGAGGAATCAGCCAGGATATCACCCTTGTGCACGCGGTGCCCTTTAATAACAGCTGGGCGCTGGTCAATACACGTGCTCTGATTGGATCGCTGATACTTTCGCAGGTTGTATTCATGGATTCGTCCTTCGGCATTTCTAACGAAAATCTGACGTCCGGTTACAGAAGTGATTTCGCCGTCCTCTTCAGCTACCAGTACCTGTCCAGAGTCGATGGCGGCATATTTCTCCATACCGGTTGAAATTAACGGGCTGTCCGGATTCACCAATGGCACCGCCTGCGCCTGCATGTTTGAGCCCATTAAGGCACGGTTGGCATCATCATGTTCAAGGAACGGAATGAGTGCGGCGCTGATACCCACAACCTGGTGGGGAGCCACATCCATATAATTGACACCGTCGCCTTGAGAAGTGATGAAATCGCTGTGAAAACGACATGAAATTTGTTCCTGGGCAAATTCCTGATCTAAAGTGACCTTGGTATTTGCCTGGGCGATTACAAATTTATCTTCGGCATCAGCAGAAAGATACTCAACTTCCTCAGAAACAAATGGTTGTATGAAAATAGTGGTTTTTTTGGTCTTCTTGATCGCTGAAAGCATCTTGGCTGTGATCCGTTCGCCTTCCTTGGCTATTACCTCACCACTTTTCTCATCTGTGAGGGTTTCCCGTAACAATCGCCCTTCCAACCGGGGATCGGTTGCGCTAAGCGCCTTCATCACCTTGCGGTAGGGGGTTTCAATGAAACCATATTCGTTGACGCGGGCAAAACATGCCAGACGACCGATCAAACCAATGTTCGGACCTTCTGGAGTTTCGATCGGGCAAATACGCCCATAATGCGAGTGGTGTACATCACGTACATCAAAACCGGCACGTTCGCGGCGCAGACCACCGGGACCCAATGCGGAAAGGGTTCGTTTGCTGCGCAACTCAGCCAGGGGGTTGGTCTGGTCCATGAATTGTGAAAGCTGTGAAGAGCCAAAGAATTCACGCAGAGCCGCCACTACCGGACGGATGTTCACAAGGCTCACAGGAGATACCTGGTCCTGGTCGCGGATGGACATGCGTTCCTTGATCACCCGCTCCATGCGGCGTAAGCCAATGCGCAGTTTATTCTGGATCAGTTCGCCATTGGTCTTTACGCGCCGGTTGCCAAGGTGATCAATGTCGTCTTTGTCTTCGATTTCGTTATTGATCAGGATCATGCGCCGGATCAGGTAAACAATATCCCATTTGGTCACACTGCGGTGGGATACCGGAATTCGATCCGTCAAGTCAAGCTTCTGATTCAGTTTGTACCGGCCCACGCGCTCCAGATCGTAATGCCGGCTGTCGAAAAGCTGCTCTTCAAGGAAAGAACGTGCGTTTTCAAGGTTAGCCGGATCACCCGGGCGCATACGTCGGAAAAATTCAATTAACGCTGCTTCCGCAACAGTTTGTCCATTACTTAGATCCCAAACCGGTTCTTCTTTAAACGTTGAAGCGATGAGCATCCGGTCGGGGTTATTATCGATATCGTTGAAGAGGGAAATGATCTCTTCATCAGAACCCACCTTTAAAGGCGTATCACCCGCAAGGTTATCATCAACTGCAGCCAAAGCGCGCAGGAAAATGGTAATGGGCACGGTGCGCTTCCGGTTGAACTTCAAGATCATATAGTTCTTACTTTTGGTCTCGAATTCCATCCAGGCACCGCGATCGGGGATTAATTTCGCCATCGCCAGTCGGTGTCCTGTAGTGCGATCTACCTGGGCTTCAAAATACACACCCGGGGATCGGATCAGTTGCGATACGACAACACGTTCGGTACCATTGATAATGAATGTACCTTTGTCTGTCATCTCGGGAAAATCGCCAAGGAAGATGTCGGACTTAACAGGTTGCGGAATATCGGGACCTGCCAGCAAAACAGATACATATAAGGGACTGGCATAAGTGAGGTCTCGTTCAACACACTCGTCAATAGTATGTTTTGGTGCCTCAAACCAGTATTTCAGCCCCCACTGCTTGGCTTCGGGGCCATGACCAGGGAAAAATAGTTTCATCCCTTTGTTATAGGATTCAATTGGGGAAATTTCGTGAAATAGGTCGATTAACCCTTCCGCTTTCAATCTCTTGAAAGAGTCTAATTGTACGTCGATTAGATTGGGGAGGTCAAAAATTACAGGGATTCGAGCATAAGATTTGGTTGGTAAAACAGAAGCCATGGGTTTCTCCTAAAAAAATCAGTACCTGGCAAAATTTAATATTATCCCACCTGGCTATTGAGCCCGGGATGCGCAAACAATCATTATATCAATACATTTTTATCTGGTCAAGAATTTAGGAGCATTTTACTCGGATTAGTTGTCAAAATAGCATACTTTACTGTTCACTGAGTCCGCGTTGAAGGTTAATAATCCCCAGGATTTTCTTGTTTCAGGCGGTAGCGAGAAAGTTGCAGAACCCGGGTTGAAAAAGAGTTTACCATCCCTGTGAATTTCCTCAACACTGTGAGAGTGCCCAAATATATAAATCGAAGCATCCGGTACGGCATTCACCAATCGCTTAATGTATCGATCGGAGCGATACCCCAACGCAAGGTGCTGGAATTTGTCGATCCAGTATGAAAAAATCCCCATGTGTCCGTGCGTGAGAAGAACTTTACGTCCATTGATTTCCAACATGCGCGACAAAGGAAGATCATCGCCAAATAAGAAATCACGGTTACCTCTAACGGCTAATACAGGCGCAATCTCTCCCAACTCACTCAACACTCGTGAAATGGAAATGTCGCCTGCATGGAGGATGAGGTCTACTTTGGTAGACTGCAACCCATCCAAAACTCCCCGGGACAAACTGCGTGTGCGATCAGGAATATGAGTATCCGAAATTACCCCAACGCGGAATGTTTCGGATGAGATAAAGCGCTCAATCATGTCTATCAACTGACCATCGTGTTCACATCTAACATGGCTTGATCAGTAGAATTAAATTGAATCCCATGAATCCCCATACTTATTGCCCCCTGGATATTTTCTGCTACATCGTCAACGAAAATTGCTTCAGCAGGTTTTATGTCCATCAATGCCAGCATGCGTTGATATATCCGGGGATCAGGTTTTCTGAGTCTTACCTCATAAGAGAACATCGAATATTGGAAAACCGTGTCACAAACATTGCGTTGATTAAGAGCCTGGCGGGCGCCAGACCAGGCGTTACTTAATAAGCCTGTTTTAAAATTTTGATTCAAGCTTTTTATGAACTCAATCAATTTCCTGTCAACAGCATCATCTCCCCAGAATCGATCCTGAAATTCCTGGATCCTTTCATAGGGCATTCCAAGCGTATCAGCAACTATTTTCCAGTGGTCATCTTCAGAGATCAACCCGATTGTGGCCTTTTCTGCGCTGGGGGAGTTAAAGACCAGTGAGTAAAGTTCGGTTACGGGAAGATGGAATTCTCTGGCTAATTCCTGCCTTGAGGTTTCTCCATTGGTGCGTAATATGACTCCCCCCATATCCCAAATGACTGCTTTGATTTTTTCCATTATCCATTTACCTCAATAATAAAAATATCACCGAGTATATTACTGGAATTTAATCGTAGTTTTTTGAAATTATCTTAAATAAAAACCGGGAGGCTAACCTAACTGCCAGGATAACCTTCCCAGTCTTGCACATCCATGATCAAACCCCCAGCTTTTGAAGTGATTCCCATTCACTCTGAAGGATTCCCATATTAAAGCTGTCCCATCGCTTATCTTCCTTGAAGATGAGCTCGCGTGAGGTTCCTTCATATTTAAACCCGCATTTTTCATAACAGCGGATCGCGCGTTGATTAAATTCAAACACTCCCAGGTTCACCCTGTGCATGTTCAACGCTCTGAACGCAAATTTAAGCAGGAGGTTCATAGAATCAGTTCCATATCCCCTACCCCTAAATTCAGGTTCGCCAATGGCTATCCCAACCCAGGCAGTTCGGGCAGTCCACTCATATCCGTCCAATTCTACAAATCCAACTATTGCGTCCTCTTTGCGTTCGTGGATCGAGAAAAGAGCTGAGTTTGAGGACTCTTTTTCGAACCACTCTTTCATGCTCGTAGCGCTCATCTGCCTGGCGGGGCTGATGTTTAACTGGCGCTGGTAATCACTATCGTGATCCCATTTTTCCCATAGTGGCAGATCTTTTTCGATATTTACTGGTTCCAACGAAACCAATTCACCCACCAAAAAATCACCTTTCATTTTGCACCTCCTGTTGCAATTGTTTCCACTCCGGTTTTAATATTGCATAGTCCAACTGGTCATAATATTTCCCGTCAAAGAAAAATCCTTCCCTTCGTTGAACTTCCCGGAGAAACCCTACCTTTTCGAAGATTTCAAGCTTCACTGAATTATGTTCAGATAATTCAGTCCAAAGCCGGTGGAGGCTCAGTTCTATGAATCCATAGCGCAGTCCCAAATTCAAG
>CAZAAJ010000099.1:0-7929 GCA_964483135.1 uncultured Anaerolinea sp.
TCAAGTTTAAATAACATCCGAAAAATTATCATTGACGAGTGCAACCCTGTAATGATATGCTTATTTATTATTTAAAAATATCAGCGTCAGGAGGAAAAGTATGCCATCAATGGATGAAATTCTGGCAGTGATCCTGGGCGGAGGCCGCGGGCAGCGACTTTTTCCGCTGACGCAGCAGCGCTCAAAGCCGGCAGTACCTGTGGCTGGTAAATACCGCCTCATCGACATCCCCATCAGCAACTGCATCAATTCGGGCATCCTGCGCATTGCAGTGCTGACCCAGTTCAACTCGGTATCCCTCCACCGCCATATTGTGCGTACCTACAATTTTGACGCTTTCCACCAGGGATGGGTGCAGATCTGGGCGGCTGAGCAGACCGTGGCCAACTCCGCCTGGTACCAGGGGACTGCTGACGCGGTGAGGAAACAGTTATTTGAGATCCGCGCCACGAGGGCAAAATACGTGCTCATCCTTGCGGGCGATCACCTTTACCGTATGGATTTCAGCAAGATGGCAGCGCTTCACCTCGAAAAAGACGCCGATGTGACCATTGCGGTGCAACCGGTAAGCAAAGAGGATGCGGCGCGATACGGCGTCCTAAAACGCGATCTGGTCGGACGGATCACGGATTTCGCTGAAAAACCAACCGACCCAAAGATCCTGCGGCACATGATCAGCCGCCTTGACCGGCAAAAACCATATTTAGGCTCGATGGGTATTTATCTTTTCAAAACAGAATCCCTCATCGATATGCTGGATAAAAATCCTCTGGATGATTTTGGCGGGCACATCATCCCGGGCGCAATCGCGACACACAAGGTCTATGGTTATGACTTTGAGGGCTACTGGGAGGATATTGGTACTATGCGCTCTTTCTATGACACCAACCTGGCGCTCACCCTAAAGGAACCTCCGTTCAATTTTTATGATCCGGCAGCTCCCATTTATACTCACCCACGTTTTTTACCCGGTTCTACGGTGAACAACAGCTGCATGGTGGATACGCTGCTGGCAGAAGGCTGCCGCATTGACGATGCTGAGATCAATCATTCAATCATAGGCTTGCGCAGCCAGATCCGCAGCGGCGTGAAGATCAAAGACAGCATCCTGATGGGCAATGACTATTATGAGCGGGATTGGGCAGCTGAAGGACGCAAGATCCCGCTGGAGATCGGCTGCAACTGTTCGATTGAGGGCGCCATCATAGACAAGAATGCCCGCCTTGGGCAAAACGTGACTATCAGCGCGTTCCAGCGCGGCACCGACCTTGACGGCAACGGCTGGGTGGTGCGTGACGGGATCGTGGTGATCCCCAAGGGGGCAGAGATCTTGCCCGGAACCATCATATCACCGACAAGCACGGATTAAATCTCAAGGAGAAGAAGATGAACGCTACACCCGCCCCACGACCCGACGAGCACGAGGACTTGAGTGTTACCTGGCACGCAGTCAGTATGGAAGATGTTCTACGTCAATTGAAAACTAAAAAAACAGAAGGGCTTTCTACCGAAGAGGCAGAACGGCGGCTTAAGGAAGTAGGCCTCAACCAACTTTTGGAAAAACCCCGCCCCACCTTCTTAAAATTACTCTTTGACCAATTAAAATCCTTTGTCATCATCCTGCTGATCGTGGCATCGATCATCTCTGCCTTTTTGGGGGAATGGGTGGATGCTGGCGCGATCATCCTCATCGTGGTATTGAATGCTGTCCTGGGCGTGATACAGGAATCCAAGGCAGAGGAAAGCCTGGCAGCTCTGAAAAAGATGGCGTCTCCTGATGCGCGGGTAATCCGCGACGGGAAACGAATCTCCATTCCGGCAGCCAACCTGGTACCAGGGGATATCGTTCTCCTCGAGGCGGGCAACTTCGTGCCTGCGGACCTGCGCCTGGTTGAGGCGATCAACTTGCGCGTAGAAGAAGCCGCGCTTACGGGTGAATCTGTGCCCGTCCAAAAAGACGCCGCGTTGTTGCTTGAAAGCGGCGCCAGCATAGGCGACCGCAAGAACACGGTTTTCATGGGCACGGTCATTGCATATGGTCGTGGCACTGGCGTGGTAACCAGCACCGGCATGCACACCCAGTTGGGTATGATCGCCACCATGCTGCAATCTGTAGCTGAGGAAGAAACGCCGCTTCAAAAACGACTTGACCAGCTGGGGAAAACCCTGGGCTGGGCGTGCCTGGTAATTTCTGCTGTGATCTTTGGCGTTGGTTTGATCCAGGGCGGCAACCCGCTGCATCTTTTCATGATCGCTGTCAGCCTGGCTATTGCTGCCGTACCGGAAGGATTGCCGGCAATCGTGACCATCAGCCTGGCACTTGGGATGCAGGAAATGATCAAACACCACGCCTTGATTCGCAGGTTGTCCTCCGTAGAGACGCTTGGCTCGGCAACCATCATTTGTTCGGATAAGACCGGCACGTTAACTCAAAATGAAATGACCGTTACCCGTCTTTGGGTGGACGGCACGTTTGTGGATGTCTCTGGACAGGGGTATATTCCCCGGGGCGAATTTTCTATCGAGAGTAAAAAGGTGGACCTGTCGGATTACCCGGCTGTTAAAACTGCCCTGTGGGTAGGTGTGTTGAACAACGATGCGGTACTGGAAGAAACATTATCCGAAGGGCAGCAGACAGAATTCCGCATGGTGGGTGATCCGACCGAAGGCTCCATCCTGGTGGCGGCACACAAGGCAGGAGGCCAGCACCGCCGTTTAACCAAAGCTTACCCGCGCCGCAACGAGATTCCGTTCGACTCCGAACGCAAGCGTATGGTCACCATTCACGCGATCGATAATCCAACCCTGGAGGATTTATCGCCGTTTGTTGATGAAACACACAAAGGCTGGCATGTCATCGCCGTCAAAGGCGCACCAGATATTGTGCTAAAGCTTTGCAGCAGCATCCAACCGATGGACAATGGCGAACCGCGTCCATTGACAGACAAGATTCGGGCAGAAATCGGGCAGGCAAACGATGAGTTGACGCGCGGGGCGCTGCGCGTGCTGGGCATGGCGTACCGCATGGTAAAAGAGTCACCAGGCGAAATGAAAAGTAAAGAACTTGAACAAGACCTGATCTTTGCCGGCCTGGTAGGGATGATCGACCCGGCACGCCCTGAAGTGAAACCTGCCATGCGAACAGCCGCCGAAGCCGGCATCCGCACGCTGATGATCACAGGTGATTACCCCAACACGGCGCGGGCAATCGCGGAGAGTATTGGTCTGCTGCGGCCGGGGCACAAAGTGCTCACCGGTGCCCAACTGGATGAGATCGATGACAAGCAGCTGATCGCTGAAGTGGAGCAGACGGATGTGTTTGCGCGGGTTTCCCCCGAGCACAAGATGCGCATTGTGAACGCGCTGCAGGCCAACGGAGAAGTGGTGGCGATGACCGGCGATGGTGTCAATGATGCCCCCGCGATCAAACAGGCAGACATTGGTGTCTCCATGGGCATCACCGGCACGGACGTGGCAAAGGATACCGCCGACATGGTGCTGACGGACGACAACTATGTGAGCATCGTTTCCGCGGTTGAGCAGGGGCGTATCATCTACTCCAATATCCGCAAGTTCGTGTACTACCTGATCTCCTGCAACATGGGCGAGATCTTTATCATCTTCCTGCCCACTGTTTTTGGCAGGCTTCTTTTCCCTGATCTAACCGCAGAACAATTGTCGCCGCTGGCTCCGGTTCAGCTTTTGTGGTTGAACTTAATCTCGGATGGCGCACCGGCATTGGCGTTGGGTACTGAGAAGGGTGACCCCGATATCATGCAGCAAAAGCCGCGCCCGCCCAAGGAACCCATCATCAACAAACAAATGTTGATGGGTGTGATCATTCAGACCATCGCCATCGCTGGAGTGACCCTGTTTGCCTTCTGGCGCGGGCTTACCCATGTGGAACTTAACGGGTCTGACCGCCTGGCTTTGGCTGAAACCATGGCGTTTGTAACCCTTTCAATATCGGAACTGCTGCGTGCCTATACCGCCCGTTCAGAGCGTTATCCGTTACTGAAGATCGGTGTTTTCTCAAGCAAGTGGATGAACCTGGCTGTATTGCTCTCACTGGTATTGCTGCTGGGCGTGGTTTACATCCCATTCCTGAACCCGGTATTCCAAACTTACCCGCTGGGATTAAAATCCTGGGAGTTGATCGTCCCGCTCTTCTTCATTCCTCCGATTGTCGCAGAGATTTCAAAAATGATCATTTACCGTAAAGCGAAAAAGTAAAAGAATATCCATGATTTAGACACGCAGGATAGCTCACTCCTGCGTGTTTTTTTCCAGGAGCCTTCGAATGGGGCGATAACTTACGCGGTGAATGGGGCAGGGACCGTATGTTGCCAGCATCAGCTGATGCAGCCGGGTTCCGTAGCCTTTATGCTGTTCAAAACCAAAATCCGGGTATTTTGATGCTGCATTGACCATCCACGCGTCACGGGCAGTCTTGGCCAGGATCGAAGCCGCGGCGATGCTTAAGCTGCGCTGGTCGCCCTTAATAAGCGCGGTCTGCGGCAGCGATTCTTCAGGCAGGAGGAGCGCGTCCAGCAGCAGGCAATCCGGGACTTGGGTTAGGGCAGCAAGGGCACGTGTCATTGCCAGGCGCGTGGCCGGCAGGATTCCCAATTCGTCGATTTCAACACTGCTTGCCGAGCCGGTTGCCCAGATGGTTTCCTGGCGGATGATCTCCGCCAGGCGGGAGCGATCCTGTGGAGTTAATTGCTTTGAATCACGCACTCCGGCAAGTTTTGCCTGGATCTTCTCGTCGCGGGGGAGGATCACTGCCGCGGCTATCACCGGCCCGGCCCAGGCGCCCCTGCCGGCTTCATCGAGGCCGGCAGCGTTGAATCCCTGCTGCCAAATGGTTATCTCAAAACCCAGGTCGGGGGCAGGGGGGATCAGGGTACGATCAAATTTCTTCATGCAGGTTGTGAATTCACCCGGTTATCGGGGCAGACTGCGCTTGCGCACACTGGCGCGTATGCGAAAGAGGTCGCGTGCCATTTTCAGCGAATCTCGCACCACGCGCACTTTACTGTCGCCGTGGTAGTACCAGGGGATGGGAATCTCGGCGATAGACATCCCCATTTTTTGTGCCATCGCCAGGATCTCAACATCAAAGGTCCAGCCGGGGATGGTCTGCAAGGGGAATAGGGTTTCAGCGGCGTAGCGGGTAAAACACTTGAAACCGCACTGGGTGTCCTGCAACCCGTGCAGGACGATGAGGCGCACCAGAGAGTTGAACACCCGCCCGGTGAGGTGCCGCAGCAGCGGCTCGTTGTACCTTACCGCGCCAGGGGCTTCACGCGAGGCAATGCCAATCTCCACACCTGTCAGCGCGGGGGGTAAAAAACGATAGATCTCCTGCGCCGGCATGGAAAGGTCAGCGTCGCAGATGAAACGGAAATCACCGTGGGCAGCCAGCATCCCGGATTGTACTGCCAACCCTTTACCGGGACGGTCGTCGTGCAGGACAGTGATGGTTGCATGGTTTTTGGCATACTCGCGGGCGATGGGGAGCGTCCGATCTACGCTGGCGTTTTCGACGACGATGATCTCAGTGGTATAGGGCTGCGCTTTTGTAAAAACGAGCAGATCGTCAAGAGTCTGCGCAAGGCGGGACTCTTCATTATGAGCGGGAATGATGATGGATAGAAAAGAGGTTAAGATCATAAAGTCATTATAAATTAACCTGACAATTATCAGAGCTTAAAAAGGTTTCTATTGGAATTTGAAACAGATCCGGATTCACTTTTTTTATATCATCCCAAAATCCACAGAAAACAGTACTTGAAGCAGGGGTAATAGAAATCGCTTCATATGTTATTTCCATTGCTTTATCTATATTTTCAATCGCAGCGTATGATTGAACAACGGGCAAATATTCGACTCCTTCAATAGGTTTTAAATTTTGAGCAGCTGAAGTTTGAAATAAGTCGATAGCTTGTGAATAATCACCTTTGCTTCGAGCAAGGTCAATTTTTTCAAAATAATAACACCACGTGTTTTGTGGGGACAGGTCGATGATGGATTCAATCAGAGTTTTTTCTCTGTTTTGAGGTATGGTAATTAGAGATTCGTTCGAGAATTTGGCATAATCCGCAATATTTTCTTTAGGACTTAGCGCATAATATTTGTTAATAACCCACAGGCATCCCTGGTCAGGCAATTGAACACTGACAATCTTATCCCCCGAACCTGTGAATGAGAAAATCCTTAACCCTTGTTCGATCGGCTGACCTGGATTTTTCACCAATGACTCTGGGCTAGCATACCGGGGAACAAGGAACCAATAATCGAGGTGTTCATTTATTTGGGAAGAGTATAGAAGATTTAATCCCATCGCTATCGAATAATCTGCTTCTTTTCCAGCCGGAATACCCGGAGAATAGATAACAGATCCGGGTTCCAACTCGGGTATGCGCCAGGACAACTGGGTATAAAATGATTTCTGCCTTAGGTAGTCTTTTCTAAATTCGTTTCCAAGTTGAATTTGGTAACTAATGGAAAACGCGGTTAAAAATAAGAAAATCAATTGAGAATACTTCTTATTAAAGAGCCTGAATAGAATTGTTACAATGACTAAAGAAGCGCCAAACATTACCGAGATGCTATAACGATCGGACCATTTTCCAACTGTTATTTGTCGGAATGTACTCCAAGCAGGTAACAATCCAAAAAAGACAATTGCCAATCCGAATAAGAAGATCCTTTTATAATCAAGGGCATTAGCTTGTTTTTCGTACTCCTTATTTCTGGAAAACAAAAATACATAAAAACCTGTCGTGATAAATCCAATTATGGTGGACAACCAGAAAGTCGCACTATTAATGGGCAAAACATCAGGGATTAATCGATCTGTCCAGGCTGATACAAAAAGAAACTTTAAATCACTTATTATCGTTTGAATAAAGGAAATTAAGGTTGGAAGCGGAGTCGCAAGAAGTTGGGAAAACAGGTAAGGAGCATTATCGCCCTGGTTTACTCCCGCATAATCCGGGTAAAGTTTAATCCTCCAAAATAGATAGATACCAAGGATGACTAAATAAGGGAATGTATTAAGGAAAAACTTCCCTAGCGATATTTTTGGATTATGTCGGTCGTAAATTAAATAGAAAAGGATTAATCCCCTGATTACTTCAAGTCCAACAAAATATTCCATCGAAAAGAGATGAATCGCCGTGAGCAAATACGAAATTGGAATAAGAAGCCAAAACAATCTACCTTTTTGAATTCCCAAGACCAGCGTTAATAACGACGCGGCAAAAACCGAATAAATGATAAAGTGGGATACGAACGAGACTGAGGAGTATTGATTGCTAAAACCCGGGAAAACGACAAAGAAAATAGCCGTCCACTGAAGCAGCTTTTTGTTTTTAGGAAACAAGCGCAGAAAAGTTAAGTAAAGCAAAAATCCAGATAGCCATCTAAAAACGATTGCAGAAAACTGCCAACATTCTGTAGATACTTTACAGACGGGAAATAAAAGATAATATGTCCATGACTGGAATGGACGATCAAAAACGAAATACTCCCAGATTTTTTGTTTATCGGCCAGGTGTGATAATAGGATAGGTGGCCAATCATCCCAATAAAAACCCTGTTTGAAGAGAAAAACACCATACGTGATAAGAGTAAAAAAGAATAACGCAAGAGGAAATAGCAAGGGGTTATCGTTAATTTTTAAACGCACCTGTGTTGCTAACCCGCCAATTTTCTTCGAAATCATTGATTTTTCTCCTAAATGAGAAAAGGCGCAATCCCAGAATCCCGCAAGAAAAATTTACTCAATAGTTCACAGTTCCTGGTTGATATTTTGACACACAATTTTGCAGGAAAAATCTAAAAGTAAGTCGGGGTGGGCGGACTTGAACCGCCGGCCCCCGCGTCCCAAACGCGGTGCGCTGCCAACTGCGCTACACCCCG
>CAZAAJ010000100.1:0-7830 GCA_964483135.1 uncultured Anaerolinea sp.
GGTACTGAATCGGTAATGGCAGCCATCCGTGCGGCACGGGCTTATACCAAACACTCGAAGGTGATCAAAGCCGGAGGAGCCTATCACGGCTGGAGCGACCAGATGGTCTACGGGCTGCATGTACCCGGTACCGGCCGGATGGAAGCCAAAGGTATCCCGCGTGGAGCCAGCGCTAACACCCGTGAGTTCTACCCCGATTCCCTTGCTGCCCTCAAACGTCAGCTCATCCTCAACCGCCTGGCGGGAGGAACCGCTGCGGTTATTGTTGAACCGCTGGGGCCGGAATCCGGTACGCGCCCGGTGCCCTTTGATTTCAACCAGAAAGTGCGTGAACTGTGTGATGAATTTGGTGCATTGCTGATATTTGACGAAGTGGTAACCGGTTTTCGGGTTGGGCTGGGGGGTGCACAGGGATATTTTGGCGTCAAACCTGACCTGACGATATTCGGTAAATGCATCACCGGGGGATATCCGATGGCGGGCGGGGTTGGCGGTCGGGCTGATGTAATCATGAGTTTCGCGGCTGGCATCGGTGGAACCGGTGAACGAGCCTATATAGGCGGAACCCTTTCAGCCAATCCGTTATCGTGTGTCGCCGGGGTTCATGCCATCCTTGAAATGGAACGCACCAATGCGGCGGTGATCGCTGGTCGGGCTGGAGACCGCCTGGCAGCCGGACTTAAATCCATCATTAACAAACACTCTCTGCCATTCGTGGTTTATAACACCGGCAGCATTGTTCACCTAGAGACCTCCGGGGTGATGCTGCTTGACCTGCGCCATCCACTGCGCCTTGCAAAGGAATTGAAACCGCGCAAGCAAATGATCGAGGAAATGGGTGCCGCCTACATGGCAAACGGGCTGGTCACCCTGGCAGGCAGCCGTATGTACACCAGCATGGCAGACACAGATGAAGTGATCGATGATGCTCTCGCGAGATTCGAGGTAGTTCTCTCCAGTTTGGAATAACTTTTGGAATAAAGGCGGGCGGGGATGGCAAAGGGAATCGAACCAGTAATCCTGGCAATTGACCTCGGCACGTCGGGCATGAAAACAGCCCTGATTACCATTTCAGGTAAAGTGCTGGGATGGGAAGTTCAACCCATCAGCCTGCACCTCACTGCGGATGGCGGGGTGGAGCAGGATCCTGAAGAATGGTGGCAGGCGCTGGTCAATTGCTCGCACCGTCTATTAGACAAGGGGATTGCTCCTAACTCTTCAGTCATCGCGGTGTGTTGTTCCACCCAGGGGGAGGGAACCATCCCGGTGGACAGCGACGGCAAACCCCTGTCTAACTGCGTGTTGTGGATGGATACCCGAGGCCAGGCTGATTTGCTGCGGGAGCATAAAGGAGTATTGAATATCAATGGGATGAGTGCCGCCAAGGTGCTCCAATGGATTAAGCTGACGGGGGGCATTCCTTCCACCAGCGGCAAGGATCCTGCCTCTCACATGCTCTTCATCCGCAATCATCAGCCAGAGATTTATAACCGGACGTACAAATTCCTCAATGTGTTGGATTATCTCAACTTGCGCCTCACCGGGCGCTTTACCGCGACTTTCGATTCGATTCTCACCTCCTGGGTGACCGATAACCGTGACCCGGATGCGATCGAATATGACAGCGGATTGATCCGTACCAGCGGTATCGATGCACAAAAATTCCCGGAGATTGTTCCTTGCACCGAAGTGTTGGGAGAATTAAAACCGGACGTTGCCGCACAACTCGGTCTATCAGGTTCGGTAAAGGTGGTGACAGGCGCTATCGATACCACCGCGGCAGCCATCGGTTCCGGTGCAGTCGAAGACAACCAGCTGCACCTTTATATTGGCACCTCCTCCTGGATGGCAGCCCACGTTCCCTATAAGAAAACGGATATCGCCTCTTCGCTGGCATCCGTTCCCTGCGCGCTGCCCGGACACTACCTGCTGATCGCCCTGCAGGCAACAGCCGGCGGTAACCTTAATTTCCTGCGCGACAAGGTCATCTATCACAAGGATGAATTATTGCAGGAAGGGGCAGTGCCGGATATCTTCAAATACCTGGATCAAATCGCAGCGCGTGTTCCTGCCGGCGCAAATGGAGTTCTGTATACTCCCTGGATTTGGGGTGAGCGTGCTCCCGTGGAAGATAAAGCACTGCGCGCAGGACTTTACAACCTTTCTCTGCATAACTCGCGGGAGGACATCATCCGAGCATTCCTTGAGGGGATCGCTCTGAACACGCGCTGGCTGATGCAGCCGGTCAGAAAATTCCTGAAGGCGGATGGAAAGCAAATCAACATCGTCGGCGGGGGAGCGCAGTCAGACGTGTGGTGCCAGATCTTCGCTGATGTGATGGGGGTGTGCATCCGCCAGGTTGAGGAACCGGTCTATGCCAACGCCAGGGGAGCTGCCTGGATTGCTGCTGCCGGGCTGAAACAAATCGCATTTACTGATATTCCCGGGCTTGTGAAAATAAAACGGGAATATTCTCCCGTCCCGGCAAATCAGGCAGTCTATTCACAGAGATTTGAGCAATTCCTGGCAGTATATAAGGCCATGAAATCTGTTTACCACAAGATGAATGCATAACCATAAAAGGAGCGTAACCGATGCCTGACAAATCCTTCCGCTTGTATCCCTACCGCTGGGTGGTCCTGGCGGTCTTCATGTTCATCAACCTGACCATCCAGGTGTTGTGGATCTCCTACGCGCCGATCACCGGTGTCGCGGCAGCCTTCTACAATGTCAGCGACCTGCAGATCGGACTGCTGGCGATGGTTTACATGATCGCCTTCATTCCCCTTTCCATCCCGGTATCCTGGGCGATCGATACCTGGGGATTTCGTTTGACTGTCAGCATCGGCGCCATCTTGATGGGAATATTTGGGGTAGTGCGCGGCCTGGCCGGGGCGGATTATTCCATGGTGCTCATTAGTACCATCGGCATCGCCATCGCCCAGCCTTTTTTACTCAACGCCTGGACAAAGGTGCCGGCGCAGTGGTTCAGTATTGAAGAGCGCGCCACCGCGGTAGGACTGGTGACGCTCTCCAACCTGGTGGGCACCGCGTTGGGCATGGTGCTGCCGCCAATGCTCATACAAAAAATGAGTATCCCTCAAACCCAGTTGATCTACGGAATTGTTGCAGCGTTTTCGGCAGTGCTGTTTGTTATATTCGCGCGGGAGAAACCAGCTACGCCGCCCTGCCCAGCGGGGCAGGAGGTGCGCGCGCTCATGCTGGATGGCTTGAAACACGCCCTCAAAGTGAAACGCTTCTGGTTGTATCTGGTTGTCTCTTTTATTGGCATGGGTATCTTCAATGGGGTTACCACTTGGGTGGAGAATATCATTCGCCCGCGCGGCTTCACTCCGGGTGATGCCGGCACCCTGGGTGCCTTGATGCTCGCCGGCGGCGTGTTGGGCGCGGTGATCATACCGCCCTTTTCTGATAAGCAGCACAAGCGGCAGAAATACATCCTGATTGGTTTCCTGCTGGCCATCCCCGGGCTCGTTGGGCTCACCTTCGCCCAGACTGCCTGGTTGCTGTATGTTTCGGCATTCTCGATGGGCTTCTTTTTGGTCAGTGCCAACCCGATCGGCATGCAGTATTCAGCCGAGATCACCCATCCCACCCCTGAAGGCACTTCCAATGGCTTAATTCAGCTTTTCGGGCAGGCATCGGTGGTATTTGTTTATGTGATGGAAGCCCTCAAGGCACCGGACGGAGCGTTCACTCCGGCGCTGCTTTTGGCGGCAGGGCTGCTGGTGGTCAGTGTAGTTCTCATCACACAGATGAAGGATCCTCAAGTCGCGTAAAAAAGTCACATTTTTGGTTTCATCATTTTTCGAGAGGCATATTGATCGTGTCTCTCGAATTTTTTTAAATGAAAAAAGCATGCATAATGGAATTGTATATTCGACCTGATGGAGAAAACAATTACAGACAAAAACACACAGGAACAGGCTGTATTGGTTTGGCTGCTTGACGAAGAGAATCCAGGCGTGTGCTACCTGGCGTTACGGGATCTAATGGAATATCCGGCGGACCACCTGGAGTTGGTGAAAGCGCGGAAAACAGCCCACTAGAAGGGTGAAATTGCTGGGGTCCTGGCTGCCATGCACCCGGAAGGATTTTGGGAGAAACCTGGTCCGGGGTATGGCCCTAAGTACCGATCCACGGTGTGGGCTCTGATCCTGCTGGCACAGTTGGGAACGGATGCAAAAGAGGATCCGCGCATCAAGAAAGCCAGCGAATATCTGCTGGAACATGCCTGGCATCCCCCGGGACAACTCTCGGCGGGTGATCCTGTATCTTATACCATCGACTGCCTGCAGGGGAATCTGTGCTGGGCATTGACCGCAATGAGGATTGAAGATCCCCGCCTGGATAAAGCATTCGAGTGGATGGCTCGCACTGTGACGGGGGAAGAAATCGCCCCGAAGAAAGACTGGAAAGCCCCATACGTTTTTATGCATATAAGTGCGAACCTGGGTTTTAGTGCGGGGCAAACCATGGGTTACCCTGTGCTTGGGGCGCAGCCAAGGTGATGGTGGCATTCAGCTGGCTGCCAAAGGCAAAAAGAACCCCGCTTATCGAACGCACCATCCAACAGGGGATTGATTTTCTGATCAGCGTTGACCCAGTGACGGCTGCCTGGCCGGTGGGGGGCGGCGGCAAGTTCAAACGCGACTGGTGGCTGTTCGGTTTTACTCTTTTTTACATCACCGATCTGTTGCAGGTGGCTGAAGCGCTTTCAGCCCTGGGCTGCAGCGGAGACCCTCGTATGCAAGGATTACGCAACCTCCTCATGCAAAAACAAAATCCCCAGGGACGCTGGCTGCTGGAATATACTTACGGCAGCAAGACCTGGGGGAATTTCGGGATCAAGAACAGGCCCAACAAGTGGGTTACTCTCAGGGCACTGAGAGCGTTAAGGGAATAAAAACCCCTATTTACTAGTCTCGATTGCTTTCTTGATTTCAGGCGTCACCCAGAGTGCAGCACTCGTGGTATCCACGAAGATGTCACAGGTGTTCAATTGTGGCTGATAGTTTTTAGCAACCATCGGTACCTGTTCCTTAAAGTAGCGGTTGCGCAGGTAATAAGGATCGTACTTTTTGCGGTAATCGATGTCGCGGCGCCATTTTCTTTTCAGCCGAACAGCGTCGTCGGTTAAATACACAATCTTGATACCAATCAACGGGGTGATTTCCGGGAGTAAAAATGGTGAATTGCCTTCGATAAATATGATATCCGCAGGTTCGATCTCAACGGGTTTCCTGCCCGGTTTCAACTTTCCTTCGAGCGTGTGGCTAGAAGTACCGTCGATAAAATCATATCGTGGGGTGGCAATGCGTTTTCCGTTTAGTATGTCGTTGATGCAAGATTTGAAGAGTTCAAAGTGAAGAGCTTCTTTACCAAAAGAACCGATCCCTTTTTCTTCCCGTCCATCGCGATCGGTGAGGAAATTATCCAGCTCAATGGCAGCAATCTTCTTTTTTCTCTTTTCGAAGGCTTCACGCAGCCGGTCGACGATCTCGGTCTTCCCGGCAGCGGTTGGGCCGGCAATTGCCTGCACGATCGGAAGCCCTTTGATCGTCACGAGTTTCAGCACGCAATCGATGAATGCGTTGTCAACCTCTTTGTTGGCTTGTATAAAATCTTGGTAGCCCACCTCGTGCCTTAGTTCGAAATGCTTTTGTTTTTGTTCGAAAGATTTATAAGGTTTTCCTCCCAGGTGAACTTTGATCTCCCGATTCAGGTAAACTGATCTCACATAAAAATTAAAACTGCGGGGGTCAAAATAAAAATGGTTGTTAATCCACTTTGGTATATAGCTGCCAGTGACCAGCCCGGCAAAAAGCATCTGGGTTAACCTGGCAATCTTTTTATCCAGGACGATTTTACTTTCCACCCTGGGTTTAATCTCGATACTGTCAAAAAAAGCCGGGGAGGAAATCAATGCTTCAACTTCTTCGACAGAATCGACTGTAATGGTATTCCAGCACCCATTTTCAGGGGTGATGTTGTTTAGGGAGTAACGGAATTCATATAATTCCATTGTGCCGACTACCGGAGCAACCGATTTCATTTTCTTATACAACTGCTCACAAAACAGGTCCGCATTGGCAAGTGTGTTTGTATTCATCATGGTTACTCCTAATCAAAACCCTGTAAATTGTTCATGCGAGTTTCACTCTTGCGCCCATTAAAGCCATTTCGACTTTGATCAGCGGGGCGACTTTGGCAAACCTTTGCTTTACCCTGTCGAAATGGGTCTCATTCCACAACTCGGTCTCATCGCGCCCGAACTCATTGAGATGGGTGACGATAATTCTTTCTGATGAAAAACGAGTAAAGAAATCGCAAAAATCATTCAAAAATGGCGGTTCTTCCTTTAAAGCGCAGGCTTTGCCAAGCCAGAGATGGGCAAAAACGCTTTTTACCGGACCGAAGGTAGGCAATCGCGTGCGGTCATAATCCCGGATGTCACCGGGAAACAACCATTTCTTCTCTTCAGAATTCACAAGGTACCCTGTTTCTTTAACGCCGCCATGCGCATGGAGATGTAAGCTTGCGAATGGCGTAAGCGAGAGATTTTTAAATTTAATTACCTGTCCCGGTTTGGGGATGACGATCTGCTCCTTGTTGAGTGTTGTCTTTTCCAGCACCAGATCCGCCATATCTTCGGGGATGATCCATTGGATGGGCAGGGATGCAATAGCGCGGATGAGGTTCAGGTCGAGATGGTCATTGTGGGCGTGGGTAAGAACCACCAGTTCTAGCCTTTGTAGATCGTGAACGAAATCAGGCGCAAGAATTCCAGTTACGCGGGTTGACATGGAAAACGGATCAATCGCCCAGCGTACCCCTGCCGTTTGCAGCAGGTAATTGGCGGAATAGGTGAGCCATACTGAGTTGCCCGTGAGTTCACTATTCCATTCCTCGATGACATGCTTCCAAACGCCTGGATATTTTGCGGCTGCATCCAGGCGTTTCAGTTCAAGGTCATTGGTTTTGTGAAGTTTTCCGTTATTGATCATAATACTTGCGAATTAATGCCTCGACCTCTTTCAAAGGTCGGTTGAAGGTACCGGGGCGCTCTACTTTCATACCAGTCACAGCTGCAGCCCATTTACCGGCTTCATACGGCGGCAGGGTCAGGCGCTTGGTGACGTAAGTTCCCACGCAAGTATCTCCGCGTCCGCTGCGTCCGGCTTGTGATTCAGAATGAAATTCGTAATGATGGAACTTGCCATCAGCATGCACCAGCACACCGCCTCTGTGTGTAAGCAGGATCTCTTTAGGTCCCAGGTTGGCGAAAAACTTGGCAGCCTTTTCGATGTCCTTCTCGCCGGTCAGGTATTCAGCTTCCACGGCATCACTCTTAAGGATGTCAAGATGCCTGAGTACCAGTTCCATCTCATCCCAGGGCTCGTAAACGAGCGATTCACCGCGAAGTACACGGATAAACCCCTGCACGTCTGCAGAGAGTAAGACCCCGGGGCGTTTCCGCATTTCGCTAAAGAATTCCGGCTCCACTTCGCCACGCAGGCTGGAATTGGTGACAACGACGCGTGCATCCAGTCCATCGAGCTGCCGTGGGGAAATCGTGCCGGCGGTGCCCTTTACATACAGGTTGCGTTTATCCACATCGTGAGTCTCGTATTCCAGGGTCATCAGGGTAGAGGAGGGGGTGAATTTTGGAAAACAATCAATGCCGGCTGCCTCAAAGGCTTTCACCACGCGCTCATCTTCCTTGTTGAGTCGGGTGATGACTGCGGGGTTCGCCCCCAATCGCTTTGAGGCAAAAGCAGCATAATTCATACCGCCGCCGTCAATATA
>CAZAAJ010000101.1:0-7808 GCA_964483135.1 uncultured Anaerolinea sp.
TTTATTATAAAGAACATGTACACCAGGATATGGTGGAGAAGTAAAAACTAGACGAGGATGTCCAATTAAATCTTTAACTCTATTGTCAGTTTCGATCTCGATAGATGATCTATTTAATAGTCTTCGGTTTAATAGAAGATTATGTTTTGTAATCCCGACTTCCTTACAGGTATTTCGGAAACTTTCGAGACCCAATAAAATTCTATTTAATTCCGTACCAATTTTTTCCTTGACAACGATTGTCGAAGGATAACTATCTCGGTTATTTAACATACTTTGATAGACTTTAAGCAATACAAAACGAGCTAGTCGCTTTGAGTTTTGATTTTGTAAATCCTTGGTGCTTTCTATAAGATTATCTAGAGAATATAAAAAAGTCTTTGGGAAGTGTTTTGAAAGTTCGGCATATTCCAGACTCGGAAAAAAATTGACTGAGTAGTATCGAACCTTGACCCCCATTCTTTAAGTTGAGCAACTTCATTAGGTGATAATGGCGTGGTTTTGCTAAGAGTAACAAACCATGCGAGTGAATTAATGTCCACACCAAGAGCTTTTCTCCCTAAAGACAGAGATTCGATAATAGATGTTCCTCCTCCCATGAATGGATCAAAAACCCAGTCACCCGAATTGCTAAAATTCAAAATGATCTCTTTGGTTAATTCTGGAGAGAAACGAGCAGGGTAACTATAAAAATTATGAGTTAACCCATCCACAAGTTTATGAGAGAGAAGGCTTTCGATTATTCGAGAAGAGTTTATTTCCATTTTATAAATTATTATTCTATGCAATTAATTATACAGCATGAGACAGGTACAATCGTAGTTGATAATGCACTATAAATTAACCAAATCCACAGTCTCAACTTCCAATTAGAGTGATAAACTAAAAGTTCACGCCTATGACCGTCGAATCCGCTGAATTCACCCTCCCAAAGCAATATCCCACCGACCGCCGCAGCCCCGCGCGCTGGGTAACTTCACATGCTCTGCGCCAGTGGCCGATCCTGCTCACCGCAATCATTGGCGCGGTTGGTAATGCCGGCCTGCTCTCTATCATCCAGGTGCAAGTGGGCAAGGCGTTCAACGTCGTCACCGCATCGACCTTTGTTCCCCAGGCGTTAACAAGCATCACCCTGGTCATCCTGGTGTGCGCTGCCGGCAGGGGTGCCCTGCAGTTCGCGCGTAATTTCGGTTTTGAATTTGCCGCCCAGAAGGTGGAACGCAATGTGCGGCGGGAGCTTTATACCAATCTCATCGGCAAGTCCATGACCTTTCACAACCTGCAACCGGTAGGCGATACCATGGCGCGCGCCACCAACGACGTGCGCGAGGTGAACTTTCTCTTCAGCCCCGGGTTGAATATGGTCATCGGCTCCCTCACATTTCTCATCTTCCCATTGATCACCGCACCGCGTTATAGCATGCAATTGATGATCGTGCCGGCGGTGTTCATCGTTTTGTACTTTATCCTGCTGCGAATCTACATGGGCTGGCTTGCCCCGGTCACGGAAGAGGTACGCGAAGCCTTCGGTGCGCTCAATATCCGCCTGGCGGAATCACTGGACGGGGTTGAAACCGTCAAGGGCTCAGCGCAGGAAATCGGTGAGATCAGCCTGTTCAAGGTCAACATGGCGCGCTACAAGGCAGCGGTAGTGGCTCAGGGGAAGAAAGAAGCGCAATTCCTGCCCCTGCTGCTTTACGGTGTTGCCCTGGCGGCCGGGTTGATGCACGCACTGCTGCTCTTCAAAGCCGGGAGCATCGATATCGGCGCTGTGGTGGGTTATTTTGGCTTATTAATGATGCTGGATTTTCCGACCTTTTCCTCGTTGTGGGCTTACTCGCGCATCTCACTGGGGTTGGCGGGCGCTAAACGCATTCTTGAACTGATGAACAGAGAAAACAACCTGGACCAGAATTCCGAGGGGTATGCCGGGCAAATGCGCGGCGAAGTTGAATTCCGAGATATATGTTTCAATTACGAAAACAGCGATCCGGTACTGGAGCATGTGAGCTTCAAAGTCGCGCCCGGTCAGACCGTGGCGATTGTGGGGCAGACCGGATCCGGCAAGACCTCGCTGGCGCGCCTGGTCAACCGCACGTACGATGCAACCTGCGGTCAGGTACTGGTGGATGGCGTGGATGTGCGGGACTGGAACCTGGAAAATCTTCGGCGGAGCATTTCCATCATAGAACAGGATATTTTCCTTTTCTCGCGCAGTATTGCCGAGAATATCGCCTTTGGCAAGCCAGGGGCTACCCGGGCAGAGATCGAAGCTGCGGCGAAAGCAGCCCAGGCGCACGAATTCATCATGACTTTTAGTGACAGATACAACACCGTCATCGGTGAACGTGGGGTCACGCTTTCAGGAGGGCAGCGTCAGCGCCTGGCACTGGCGCGCGCTTTTCTCACCGATCCGCGCATCCTCATGCTGGATGACTCCACCAGTGCCATTGACTCGGCAACGGAGGATAAGATCCAGCAGGCTATATACGCCGCGGCGAAAGGACGGACCACTTTTATCATCACCCACCGCCTTTCGCAGATCCGCTGGGCAGACCTCATCCTGGTGATACGCGGCGGCAGGCTCTCCGCTTCCGGTACCCACGAGGAACTGCTGAAAACGAGCGAGGCATACCGCAGGATATTCAGTGAATAGAAAAAGGACATAGTGAACAGGGATCAGGTCAGTAGTCCAAACTACTAATCCCTCATCACTGATTACTGGATTTACATATGGGCTTTTTTGACGGACTTGACGCAGAAAAATACGACCGCACTTATTCCGATAAAGTGCTGTTCAAACGCATCGTAAGCTATTTTAAACCGCAGTGGAAACGGCTTGTAGGGGTAAGCCTGCTGACCCTGGCGATTGCCGGCGCCGGCTCGCTGCTGCCGATTATCGTTTCCCGCGGGGTGGATCTGCTCGGTGGCGTACCTCAATTATGGCAGCTGCTGGCTGTCGGCGGGGCTGTTCTCGCCATCGGATTATTAATGTGGTTCTTCAACTGGGGATTACGGCGGCTGATGGCGGTGACCATCGCCGAAGTGGTGGCAGCGCTGGCAATTGACGCCTATTCAGCCTCGGTGGAACACGACCTCTCGTTCTACGATGAATTTTCCTCGGGCAAGATCGTTTCTCGCATTACCTCTGACACCCGCGATTTTGGCGAGCTGGTGTCGCTGGTGACGGATGTTGCGTCGCAGGTCATTGAGGCCGGTATCCTGGCAGTAGTCCTCTTTACCATAGAATGGCACCTCACGCTTTACATCTTTGCCATCATCCCTATTGTGACCGTCTTTGCCATTGTTTACCGCACCATTGCCCGCAAAGCCACCCGCCAGGGGTTCCGCGCCATGGCGAACGTTAACTCCACCATCAAGGAAACCGTCAGCGGCATCGCGGTAGCCAAGAATTTCCGCCAGGAAGCCAGTATTTACAATGAGTTCATGGATGCCAACAACACCTCCTACACGGTCAACGTGCGGCGCGGGCTGGCGCTTTCCGTGGTATTCCCAACGCTAAATGCGCTAGCAGGCATGGCAACAGGCGTGATGGTGTATGCCGGCGGGCACAGCGCGGTGAAGGCGATTGTCACTGTTGGCGCCTGGTACCTGTTCATCCTCAGCCTCGACCGTTTCCTCTCACCGATGATGAATATCACATCGTTCTGGACATCCATTCAGAATGGACTTTCGGCTTCGGAGCGCGTATTCGCCCTCATCGATACCCCCACACGCGTGGTGCAGACGGGATCTGATCCGGTGCCGCCGCTGAAGGGCGAGATCGTGTTTGACAACATGGCTTTTCATTACAAGGAAACTGAACAGATACTGGACGGGTTTAATCTGAAAATCAGCGCCGGTGAAAATCTTGCCATTGTTGGGCATACCGGCGCCGGCAAGACCTCTGTCGCCAAGTTGATCGCGCGCTTCTACGAATTCCAGTCCGGCCGGCTGCTGATCGACGGGCATGACGTCCGCTCGTTTGACCTGGCACAGTACCGTCACCGTCTGGGTGTGGTTTCGCAGGTGCCTTTCCTGTTCTCCGGCACTGTGGAGGAGAACATCCGCTACGCGCGTCCGCAGGCAACGCAGGCAGAGATCATGGCCATGGGGAAACGGATCGGCGACGGCGAATGGCTGGATACGCTGCCGCAGGGATTAGCCAGCGAGGTGGGCGAGCGCGGCGCCAGGCTTTCGATGGGGCAGCGGCAGTTAGTGTCGTTGATGCGCGTGCTGGTGCAGCAGCCGAATATTTTCATTTTGGATGAGGCTACCGCCAGTATCGATCCATTCACCGAGTGGCAGATCCAGCAGGCGCTCAATCTCATTCTGCAGCAGGCCACCAGCATCCTCATTGCCCACCGGCTCTCCACTGTGAGGAGCGCCGACCGCATCATCGTGATGGACCACGGGGCGATCATTGAAGAGGGCAATCACCAGTCGCTGCTGGCGGGCGGGGGACATTACGCCACGCTTTACAACACCTATTTCAGGCACCAAAGTTTGGATTACGTGGAAAAAGCACGCGAGTTGGCAAATAAATGACCCTTTACAGGGTAAATAGAATAGTCAAGTTCAAACGATTGATGAAAACAATCCTATAATCTTAATAAACCTGCGTTAGTTGGAGTTTACATGAGACGACTATTAAACAAGATCAACCTGGAACTCAATTTCTGGTCCATGAGCCTGGTTTCACTGATCCTGGTCGGATTGAGCTTTGCCATCTACCTGCCCTCGCTGGGGTACTACTTTGACGACTGGCCGCAGATGTATTCGATGGTGGTGCGAGGGCTGGAGGGAATTAAAACGTATTTTGCTTACGACTCGCGCCCCTTCGGATGGGTGACCGAATGGCTGCTGTTCAAGTTGTGGGGGACGAATGCGGTTGCATGGCATTTGTTCAACTATTTGATACACTGGCTCACAGGAATTGTCATCTATCTTACCCTGACCAAAATCTGGCCGGCGAGCCGGAAGACCATTGCCTGGATAGTGATGCTGTTTGCGGTCTACCCGGCTTTTGATCAGCAGTCGGTTGCAGTCACTTATACACATTTTAGAGTAAGTTTCCTGTTCTTCTGGGTCTCGCTCCTCCTGATGATCCAATTTATTACCTTGAAGAGATACCGCTTCCTCTGGCTCGTGATCGGCTTGCTCCTCAACGCGGTTAACCTTTTTACAGTGGAAAATTTCATTGGTCTTGAGCTCATCCGACCGTTGATTTTGTGGTTTTTGATCGATGGGAGCGGGCGAAAGAAAATTGGCAAGGTGCTGCTCAACTGGCTGCCCTGGCTGCTGCTGACCGCGGCGTTTACTTTCTGGCGGCTTTTCCTCATGGAAAATCTGCGCAACCTGTCGCTCTTTTTCTTTTCCAGTCTGGCTGTCAGCCCTAAAGCCACCCTGATCTTTTTGTTCGAATCCATCATTAAGACCTACATGAAGATCCTGTTCGGGGTGTGGTATGCCGCCTTCGACCCGGCGATGATCGACTTCGCCTCGGCTTACCGCATCATCGCCCTTGGGCTGGTGCTGCTGGTCTTTGTCGGGTTGCTGGTACTGCTGCTCTTCAACCAAAAAAGATGGATTAACGAAGTAGGTCGTGAATCCAGCCCGCTAAAGCAGCAGATCTGGCTCGGCGCGGCGGGGATCTTCTGCGGCAGCCTACCCGTCTGGTTGATCATGCGCTCCTACAGCGAGACGGAGAGCGTGTACGTGGATCGCTACGCCCTGCCCATCATGTGGGCAGCCGCGCTGCTGCTGACAGCTCTGCTGGCCCGCCTGTTCAGGGAACACATGCTGCGGCGCAACCTGATTCTGGCAGCTCTGATCGCACTGGCAGTGGGCAAGAATTTTTCAGATACCAATTCTTACAAGTGGTCAACCACCATGCAGAATCGCATCTTTTACCAGTTGAAATGGCGCGCACCGGGGTTAAAACCAAACACCACTTTCATCGCCGCCAGGGAATTATTCGCCAACATGGGTGCGTACGAGGTTGGGTTCAAGTTAAACCTTTTATATCCAACCAGCCAGCCCATGCCTTACCTGGATTATTACTTTGGTACCACCTTAAAACTCTATCCACGTGACATTACTGATATAACAGATGATGCTAAAAAGATCAAAGCCCAGCGATGGTATGCTGAATATGAAGCGCTCGGTCGCGATTCACTGGTGGTTAACTGGTCGCTTGCTCCCCAGGACTGTATATGGGTGTTATCAATTAACGATCGGTATAATCCGCTGCTTTATGGGAACACAGCGCAGGCGCTGGCGGGTTCTGACCTGTCGCGCATTCTTCCCGGCGATCCAACCTTCACCCCCGATATAGGGCTTTTCGGTAAAGAAGACCGCAATACCTGGTGCTACTACTACCAAAGCGCGGACTTAGCACGCCAGAACGGGGATTGGGCACAGGTCGTCAGTTTATATGAACAGGCAAAAGACGCCGGCTACTCACCGGCCAATGGCGTGGAGCTGATCCCCTTTATCGAGGGGTACGCCCGCAACGGGCAGGCGGATGTGGCGGCTAACCTGAACGTGGTCGCCCGGTCGTTGACCGAGGACATGCGCGATTACCTCTGTGACACCTGGAACCGCATGGCGAAAGACATCACCAATGACCCGCTTTTTGACTCTGAGTACCAGGCGTTTTCGCAGCAGGATCGCTGTTGGGAAGTGAAATAACCTGCAATACAATGGTCAAATCGGATATAATTAGTCCGTATATAAAGGAGAAGATCATGAAAAAGAAGTTATTCCTTATCGTTTCACTTGCTCTCATCTTTACATTTGTGTTATCCGGTTGCAGCATCATTCAAAACTTCCTGCCCATTGGCAAAACGGGGTCGACCTCTTCCAACGTGCTCTTTGAAGACGATTTCTCCAAGACCTCCAGCGGATGGGACCAGACCACAAGCGCCAGCGGCACCACCGATTACGCCGACGGTACTTACCAGTTCCTGGTGAACGAAACCCAGTATGACCTGTGGGCGAACCCCGGTAAAAGTTTCACCGATGTGAGCGTGCAGGTGGACGCGGTTATGCTTGGCGGACCGATGGACAATGATTTTGGCATTCTCTGCCGTTATGTGGACGTGAGCAATTATTACTTCGGTATCATCTCAAGTGACGGTTATTATGCCATCGGTTACCTGAAGGATGGCAACCAGGACATCTTTGCGGAACAACTGGAATTCTCAGATGCCATTAAACAGGGGTACGAATCCAACCGCGTCCGCTTTGACTGTGTGGGAGACACTCTCACCCTTTACGCCAACGGCACACAGTTAGCCCAGACGACTGACAGTACCTTCACCAGCGGCGATGTGGGGCTGATGGCCGGCACGTTCGATACCGCCGGCACCAACGTTTCGTTTGATAATTTTGTAGTGAACAAGCCGTAAGAAATCTCTTTATTTCTTAACGAAAATTGCAGGGGAGGTTCGTGAACCTCCCCTGCATCTTTTAAATAGGCTCTCTGTAATACGTGGCATGGAACTTGCATCATTCTATTGATGAATACTGGGCGACAAGGGTGATGTGATGACAGCGGTAAAAAGATTTCTTCCCATCGGGCTTTCTGTTTTGGTGATCGTGGCCATGTTCTTTTTACCGGGCTGCACCGTGGCACCGGACAGCGGCACTGGAGATTCCACTGCCGAGCCCAGCCTGCCGCAGCCCAAAGCGCTCACTGATGTCACTGAGATCGAGCTGCTCAACGCCATACAGAATGCTGCCGCCGGACGCGAGGATATCCTCGCTTTTCTCATTTACCGCATCACCATCGATCACGTGGATTA
>CAZAAJ010000102.1:0-7789 GCA_964483135.1 uncultured Anaerolinea sp.
ATCGTAACTCCTGTTGCATCGACAACCTCTTCACAAATAGCAATATAACATAAATAGCAGGTAGGGTGGGTTGAATAACCCACCAAATACCCATCAAGAAGGGCGCACCATTCGCGAAACCCACCACAAAAACATTGTAAAATTACCCCATGCCTGAATACCGCCGATCTTTTGTTGAAGGGGGAACTTATTTTTTCACGGTTGTCACCTACGGTCGTTTGCCGATCCTAACTACTGCACCTGCCCGGAAAATCATCCGCGACGCATGGAGTAGGTAGGGTGGGTTGATAAACCCACCAAATATGCAAATATGCTCCCGATTTGCTATACAATTACCCCATGCCTGAATACCGCCGATCTTTTGTTGAAGGGGGAACTTATTTTTTCACGGTTGTCACCTACGGCCGTTTGCCGATCCTAACTACTCCCCCTGCCCGGAAAATCATCCGCGACGCATGGAGCGAGGTGAAGCATAGGTTTCCCTTTGAGACAATAGCGATTTGCCTCCTACCCGACCATTTGCATTGCATTTGGAGATTACCTGAAAGGGATGCAAATTACCCGGTGCGTTGGAAAGAGATCAAACGACGCTTTTCGCTGCGGTATCAGAAAGAAATAGGGCCAGGCGGAACCCGTAATGAATCAAGGCAAAAAAAGCATGAAGCTGCCATCTGGCAACGTCGTTATTGGGAACATACACTCAAAGATGAAGAGGATTTGGAGAGGCACCTGGATTATATCCATTACAATCCAATAAAGCATGGATATGTTACCAAGGCAGCGGATTGGCCATTCTCAAGTTTCTCGCGGTATGTGAAAGAAGGGATATACGAACCCGATTGGATTGGCGGGGAGAACGGCAGGATCCAATGGTTGGAATGGGAATAAATTGGTATTATTACAACCAATGATTGGTGAGTTTTGAACCCACCCTACTCGTTTTATGGTGGGTTTCACGAAATGTAAACCCATTTTCAAAGATTGAAGACTGTTATTTTTACAGAGTGCCGCGTTTGCATTTGAAACAAACCCACCCTACATCTACATCCTAACCCTCTTACCCTTGAAATGATTTTGAGAGTGTGGTAAACTTCTTTCGTTCGGAAACATCGTTATGGTCAACAACGAGAAGTGGGCAACCCCCACTTTTCTTATTAGATAAAGGGATTTTTCGATCTAGTTCAAACAGGTGGAGAAAAGAAACATGAAGAACGAATTTATGCTCGCTTTCAACGAAGTCCTTGAAGAAAAAGGACTCCCCAAAGAGATCATCCTGACCGCGCTCGAATCGGCCATGGTCTCTGCCTACCGGCGCTCGGTCATTGTACCGACAAAACAGCACATCGAAGCCAAAGTCGACCCGGAAACCGGCAATTGCATCATCTTCGCGGAGAAGGAAGTGGTCGAAGAGGTCAACAACGAGCCCACCGAAGTGCTGCTTGAAGCTGCCCAAAAGGTGGTGCCTGAGGCGCAGCTTGGCGACATGGTGCTGGTGGAAGCCACCCCGGCGGATTTTGGCCGCGTGGCTGCCCAGACCGCCCGCCAGGTGATCCAGCAGCGCATCCGTGATGCCGAGCGTAAATCACAGGTGGATTTCTACGAGAAGCAATTAGGCGAGATTGTTAGCGGCACCATTCAGGCTGTCGGCGCCACCGGGCTCACCGTTGGGCTCGAGTTGAAAGCCGAAGCCGCTATGCCGCGCAAGGAAATGATCCCCGGCGAGCGTTTTCACATTCACGACCGTGTGCGCGCCCTTGTCTCCGAGGTGAAAGAAAACCAGCGCGGACCGCAGATTATTCTCTCCCGCACCCACCGCAATTTCCTGCGCCGCCTGCTTGAGAACGAAGTCCCCGAGATCTTCCACGGCATCGTTGAGATCCGTTCCATTGCCCGTGAACCCGGTCAGCGCGCCAAAGTGGCGGTTTCTGCCACCCAGCAGGGCATCGACCCTGTCGGCGCCTGCGTCGGTATCCGCGGCGTGCGCATCCAGGCCATTGTGCGTGAGCTTCATGACGAGAAGATTGACGTCATCGAATGGAATCCCGATCCAGCTGCTTTTATCGCCAAGGCCATCAGCCCAGCGCGTGTCAGCGGTGTGTACCTGAACGAACAAAAGACCAGCGGCGGCAAAACCGCCAACGTGGTTGTTCCGGAAGACCAGTTGAGCCTGGCGATCGGCCGTGACGGGCAGAATGCCCGTCTGGCTGCCAAACTCACCAACTGGCGTATTGACATCAAGAGCCTGCCCGAAGCCGCTTCCGAATCCCTGCTGAAATTACGCACTGACCCCAACTTCGCTGTCATGCTCGCAGCAGAAGAAGCCAGCGCCGTCAAGGTGGAGGATTTCCTGGCGCGCAAGGCAGATGGAAAACCACTTGCCCCTGAAGAATATGACTTCATGACCAAGTTCGTCGACCGGGTTGAGCGGAAAGCCACTGCCAAAACGGAAGAACAAAAACAGGCCGAGGAAGCCCAGATGCAGGAATACAAGAAACTCGTTCCTGCCGCGGCCTTCACCAAGAGCATTCTGGATAGCGGTTTGCCGGAACACGTCGGCTATATCCTGCAGGAAGCCGGCTATTTCTCCATCGGCGACCTGGCGGTGCAGATGAAACTCGACCAGGAACAAGTTCGCCGCCTGCAGGGAATTGGCGATCGCGCCATGGTCAACATTGAAGAGTTGATGGTGCAGCTCGATGCCCAGTTGATCGCGGAAAAAGAAGCCCCGGTCGCGCCGGTCGTTGAAGAAATTCAAGTTGTTGAACCTGAAGTTGTCGTTGAACCAGTTACCGAAGAACTCCCAGTGGAATTGGCTGTGGGTGAAACGGAAAAAACCGAAGTGGTTGAACCTGTCGCTGCCGAAGAAGAGGAAGTCTCCCTTGAAGAGATCTTCACCCTTCGCCCCGAAGTCCTCGATACCTCCAGCATTCCGGTGGACGAAGAAGAAGGCGACGAGAGCGATAAGAAGAAGGGCAAGAAAAAGAAGAGCAAGCATGTTGTCATCACCTATGACGAAGACCGCGATGCCACTACGGCGACCAAACAGCATAAACGCGGTGATGGATGGACTTGGGAAGAGTAGTTCGAGAGGACCGGTGACCAAAAAAACGGTAAAGCGGATAAAGCATATCCCGCAAAGGACTTGTATCGGCTGCAGAACGGTTCTTTCCAAAAAAGAACTGATCCGCATCGTGCGTACCGATAAGGGTGTCTTTGTGGACCCGACCGGTAAGGCTTCAGGTCGCGGCGCATATGTGCACGCAATTCGCAGCTGTTGGGAACAGGCGATAAAAGGACCGATCAATGCTGCCTTGAGGATCGAGTTGACCCCGGAAGACCGGGCAAAACTGAAAGAGTTCATGGCGACATTACCAGTGGATGAAAGGGCTGACGCTAAAACGACAGACCAGGAAAATAAAATGATCAGTTGACCTGTACTCCAATTGCTCAGAAGTACCACAGGTCACTCTTGCTTGAATGAGTAATTTCTCGTGAAAAGCAGGGATCATCAGGGGGAACATTCTTTAGGAGGTGCATTATGGGCGAAAACCAGGGCAAGACAGTTGAATTTCCGGTGACTCTCACCGTTCGGGATCTGGCACTCAAGATGGATGCCAGCCCCATCCAGGTCATCAAAGTATTGATGGCCAACGGCGTGATGGCAAACATCAACCAGACAGTTGATTTTGATACCGCAGCAATTGTGGCCTCGGAACTCGGTTTCGAAGCCGTTCCGGAAAAAACTGAGGAAGACACAGTTGTTGAAGATAGCAGTGAAATCCCCTTATGGCGCCGAATCATCATGGAAGAGGATCCCAAGAAACTGGTCAAACGACCGGCGGTAGTGACCATCCTCGGGCACGTTGATCATGGCAAGACCACCCTGCTGGATGCCATCCGTCACACCAACGTCGCCAGCGGCGAAGCCGGCGGCATCACCCAGCACATCGGCGCCTACCAGGCTGAACAAAAAGGTCGCCAGGTCACCTTCCTGGATACCCCGGGTCATGCGGCGTTCACCGCCATGCGTGCGCGCGGCGCGCAGGGTGCCGACATCGTTATCCTGGTGGTTGCTGCTGAAGACGGGGTGATGCCCCAAACCAAGGAAGCCATCGCCCATGCCAAGGCAGCCCGCGTACCCATCATCGTGGCGCTCAATAAAATTGACCGCCCGGATGCCAACCCTGATTTTGTTAAACATCAACTCGCAGAACTGGGTCTCGTCCCGGATGAATGGGGCGGGAATACCATGGTCATCCCGGTTTCCGCCAAACAGAAGAAAGGTCTCGAAGACCTTCTCGAAGCTATCCTGCTCACCAGCGACAGCATGGAGATCTTCGCCAACCCTGCCGGCAAAGTGTTCGGCACGGTCATCGAAGCCCAGATCGACAAATCCCGCGGTGTGGTTGCCACTCTGCTTGTTCAAAATGGAACTCTCAAGGATGGCGATACCATCCTGGCAGGTAACACGTATGGCAAAATCCGCGCAATGTTCGACTTCAACGGCAAAAAGATCCGTACCGCCGGACCCTCTTTCCCTGTCCAGGTGATGGGGATGGGCGAAGTCCCACCCGCCGGGGATGTATTCCAGGTGGTTACGAGCGAAAAAGAAGCGCGTGCCATGATCCAGCAGCAGCTGGATGCAAAAGCGAACAAACAGGCAACCTCGACAAAGATCACGCTTGAGCAGTTGTTTGAGAAGGTTCAGGCGGGAGAGATCAAGGAATTGCCCATTATTCTGAAAGTTGATGTGCAGGGATCGCTTGAACCAATCGTGAATTCCCTCAAGGAATTAAGCCAGGGGGATATCAAGATCAATATTCTCCATGCAGAAACCGGCAATATCAGTGAGAGCGACATCATGCTGGCTGCTGCCAGTAAAGCCATTGTTCTCGGTTTCAACGTGGATGCAGACGGTGCTGCCAACAATCTGGCAGATCAGCAAAATGTATCCATCCGCAAATATGACATCATTTACCGCATGATCGAGGATATTGAAAAAGCCCTCAAAGGCATGCTCGAACCCGAGGTAAAAGAGATCAATGTCGGACAAGCCCAGGTACGCGCGATTTTCAAGATAAACAAGGTCGGAACCATCGCCGGCTGCCGCGTGCTGCAGGGAGAAGTACGGCGCAACACCCGCATCCGCGTCATGCGCAACGGAACCAAGGTCTTTGATGGCGAGGTGTCCTCTTTGAAACACGAAAAAGATGATGTCAAGGAAGTTCGCCAGGGGTTTGAATGCGGTATCTCCTTAAAAGGCTTCAATGAACTTCTCGAAGGCGATATCCTTGAAGCCTATGTAATCGAAAAAACCGGGTAATTCACTCCGGTAGAAAGTGATTTTATGCCCTCTCCATTAAGATTAACCCGTATCGGTGACCGCATCCAGCAGGAACTCGCCATGATGCTCATAAAAGGCGAAATCCGCGATTACCGCCTGCTTGGCGTCACTGTCACCGAAGTAAAAGTGGATCGCGAACTTTCTTATGCTGAGATATATGTTTCTGCTGTTGAAGGAGTCTCGCGTCAAATAGACATCCTCGAAGGTTTCGAAAGCGCGAGCGGTTTTATCCGCAAAATGCTTGCCGAACGCGTTGAGTTGCGTTCCTTCCCAAGACTGCGCTTTCACTGGGATCCCACACCTGAAAAAGCGGCTCATATCGAGCAGCTTCTACTCGAAATTAAAAAAGAAGATGAAGCCAGAAAAAAACAACAAACCGGTCATTAACCAGATCAGGAAGGCACTCAAAAGTGCTCATTCCATCGGCCTCACCACCCATGTCCGCCCTGACGGCGACGCGGTTGGTGCCGTGCTGGGTCTTGGGCTGGCTCTTTCCGCTCAAGGCAAAGCGGTGCAGATGGTGCTTCCCAGCGGCGTCTCGCATACCTTCCGCCACCTGGATGGGTCTGACCAGGTGCAAAAGGCGTTCTCGGCTCCCTGCGACTTCTATATTTCACTGGACTGCGCCGACTTCAAACGCAGCCGCGGGCTGCCTGTCGATGCCCATTATGACCTGAATATCGACCATCACGTCACCAATGAGAGATTCGCCAGCATTAACCTGGTTGTGCCTGACGCGGTTGCCACCTGCGCGATCCTCACTGAAATAATTCCTCAGCTTGGGTTAACGATCTCACTGGAAGTTGCCAGTGCCCTCCTCACGGGGATTGTCAGCGATTCCATCGGGTTCCGCACATCCAATACCAATATCCAGGCACTGCAATTGTCGGCTGCACTTATGGAAGCCGGCGCGGATCTTTATTCCCTGTACAACAAAGCGCTTATCAGCCGGCCATACAACTCAGCCAAATACTGGGGTTTTGCCCTCTCCCGCATGCAGAAAAAAGACGGTGTGGTGTGGACTTCATTGACACTTGAAGACCGCAGGAATTCGGGGTATAAATTAGATGATGATGCAGATCTTACCAACCTGTTGTCATCCATCGAAGAGAGTCGGGTTTCAGTACTATTCGTTGAACACAGTACAACAAAAACAAAAGTAAGCTGGCGGTCTGTGCCCGGCGTGGATGTTAGCGCGCTGGCTGCAGAGTTTAATGGCGGTGGGCATCCTGCTGCTGCCGGTGCAGAATTAAACAAAAGCCTGGCTGAAACCGAAACACTGGTTGTTACCCGAACACAGGCATATTTGCACACATTGGAAAAACGGGAAAAAAGGGGAGATTCAGAAGAGAATAACGGAGTGGGAAAATGAACGATAATCAAAATGCTCGTTATGATGTAAAAAACACCATTTCAGGGGTGTTGGTCGTCGACAAACCTGTGGGCATGACCTCGCATGATGTCGTGCAGGCGATTCGCCGGGGTACAAATATCCGCCGAGCCGGCCATACCGGTACCCTCGATCCGCGTGCTTCCGGAGTGCTGGTCGTACTGCTCGGTCCCGCCGTCCGATTGAGCGAATACGTGGCTGCCTCTGATAAACGTTACCAGGCTGTCATTCAACTTGGCACAACCACCGACACCTATGATGGTGACGGGAAGACAACTTCTGAAAACCCTATTGACGTAACTGAAGAACAGTTCAATACCGAACTTCAAAAATTCGTCGGGCGGATCGAACAGGTTCCTCCTCCGTATTCTGCCATCAAGATTGGTGGACGAAAAGCTTATGAATTAGCCCGCGCTGGTGAAGAGGTTGAACTTGAACCGCGCATCATTGATGTGTACAGCCTCGAACTCCTCGAATGGGCTCCCCCTGAAGCGGTGATCGATGTCAATTGCTCCTCGGGGACCTATGTTCGCTCACTGGCGCACGACCTCGGTCAACGCCTGGGTTGTGGAGCCACCCTCACCGGGCTGCGGCGCACAAAAAACGGCCGCTTCACCCTCCGCGACGCGGTGCCGCTGCGAAAACTGAATGAAGCTTTTATGGATGGATCCTGGTACCAGTATCTCATCCCTGCCGCCGAAGCGCTGACCGATTGGCCAGCCATTGACCTGACCGATGAGCAGATGGACGCCATCCGCCATGGTCACCGTATTCCAGCCGCTGAAAGCTCCGGTCCGCGTGCCTGCGGCATCAGCCAGCAGGGTGAACTGGTAGCTTTACTTGAATTGGATGAAACCACAAGGGAGTGGCAGCCGAAGAAAGTCTTTTTCTCCTGAGCACAAAGTAAGAAAAAACCCTTGTTCACAGTTGAAAAAGGGTTTTTTCTTATCTATTTATTCCGCGACACCAGCCAATCGATTATCACTTTCTTTTCTTCTACGTTAATGGGCGCTCCCCTCGCGATCATTCGGTCCAGCGTCGTATTCCATTCTTCG
>CAZAAJ010000103.1:0-7788 GCA_964483135.1 uncultured Anaerolinea sp.
ATAATAACTAAATCTGGTGGAGTATCACTGGCTTTCGACTTAGGACATACACGGCCACACAGAGCTAAAGTAGTTATTTCTGAAAGCGGAAAAGTATTAATAGGCGAAGACGAATTAAAAATTGGAAATAAACGAACAACCTTGCTTACAAAAAATGTCCGTTCAGCAGTAATTGACTTTGAAAAAAAAGCATTACAAAACATTAAGAAACTAACGCTTCCGAAAATTGACACCTTGCAACCAACTATTGAATATGGCACAGTTGAAAAACTTCCACTGGAATCAAATTCAGTCGACCTAATTGTCACTTCTCCGCCCTATGCTTCAAACGCGATTGACTATATGAGAGCACATAAGTTCTCTTTAGTATGGATGAATTATAGTGTTGAGGAGTTAACTCAAAAACGCAGACAGTATATTGGTGGCGAAAACGTAAACGATATATGTTTTGAACCACTTCCTGAATACTGCGAAGAAATTGTTCAAGCTATATCAAAAATTAAACCTAAAGAAGGTGAAATTGTACGAAGATATTATTCTGAAATGAAGCGAGCTCTTAATGAAATGTTTCGAGTATTAAGGCCAAACAAAGCTGCCATTCTTGTTGTGGGCAGCTCTATACTTTGTGGAATTGATACTCAAACTCAAGATTGTCTTGTTGAAATTGGTAAAGAAATTGGATTTCTAAATCCTTATACAGGGGTTAGAAATATTGACCGAAATAAAAGGATGCTTCCAGCAGGAAACTCAACAGATAAGGACTCACAAATTCAACAACGCATGCACCAAGAATATGTTATAGGATTCTACAAACCTTAGCAACACTTAATCAAAGTGTTCTCTTATTATGAGACACACAACATCATTGATAGTTGCTTTTAAAGTATCGGCTTTGGTTTTTAGTTTTTCATTTGTTTCGTGATCTAACGTGATTAAAATTCGATCACCATATAACTCTGGGTATGCATAAGCACAGCCTTCACATGTTTGCAATAAGCAAGATTTGCAAATTCCTCTTTTTACTACATTACATTCACTGCATAGTAGTTGCATATTTTCAATATCTGTACTGCCCATTTTTTCCAATGGAACCTTATGATCATATTGAAGGTTATTATTTGAACCACAGATTTTACACCGCAGATCTCTTTCTCTAAGAATTTTCTTTTGTGCTACAGGTAAATATAGTCTTTTGTTACCCGGTTTTTTTTCATGGGACAACAATTTATACATCTTCCCTGATGAATGGGTTTCTATTTGCCATCCACTTTCCCTTAATTCGCGTATTCTTCTATCATAATAAGTCTGATTTATGGCGTTAAATATATCTTTTCCATCCACCCATTCCATAGGCCATAGTATTTCTAAAATCTTTAATTTGGCCTCACCCCAACCCCTTCCATTATCTTGGTTGTCAGGTGGCCAATCATCAGTTGATCTTTGCATATTTCTCCCCATCCGATTAATTATTGTATTAGAAATTATACCCTAGCTAGACTCGAGTAGTATTACGCTAGGTTCGAAGTTCGAGTCTTCGACGAGGAGCTGAACAAAAAAGACACCCAAAAGGGTGTCTTTTTTGTTCCAGGTTTCCTCCTCGGCACCCTGGCGCGAAAGACGCCAGGGTCGACGAGGTTACCTTATTTTCCTCGGCACCCTGAGCGGTTTGTGCGAAGGGTCACGGTTTCGCGATCTTTGCGCCCTATGGGTTGTGCACAGTTGTGCGACGAGGTTTCCTCCAGTGGTTTGATCACCTCGCAGCACATAAAACGGAATCGATAAAAATGGGACACAGCCCGAAAACTTTTTTTAGTTTTGACATATAATTAAATTAGTTGTCGGGGAATCTTTTTCATAATTTATACCTACTGACATTTAATTAAACACAATCAGCTTTTGGCACACCACCAAAGTACTTAAGGTGGAAACTTTTATAAAATAGAGTTTTGAGGAATTTTCAATGATGAATAAATTTTATCCAAAACAGTTCAAGAAATTTATCTGTCTGGCTCTATTGCTTATGCTAATTCCACTGGCGGGCTGTGGTCCAACGCAAGAACAAATATCAACCCAAACGGCTGTTGCACAAACTGCGATTGCAGGACTATGGACGCCAACAAGCACACCAACACCAATACCCATCCCCAGTGCAACACCAACCCCAAGCGCAACGTCGACCATTGCGTCAACGCCAATGGCTGTTTCAGGTAACGTAACAACGTTTACGTTAAAAGATATAACGTTCTCGTTGTTGGTCCCCGATGGGTGGAGTGCAACTTCAGAAACCAAACGCATTATTCTGAAAGGACCGATCATTTCCGGGATACAAACGATATTAACCTTTAGTCTCGATCAATACAGTTTGGGGGATGCGCCGCTTGATGCTGACTGGATGGGTATCGCTATGTTTTCTGCGCATGTGCAGGATACGATATCTGGAATGGTACAAAAACCGGTCTCATTGAGCGAAGACTTCCTCGAAACCCCTGATGGATTGCCATATTTCCGTTGGGAGATGGAACACTCAACCAACGGAAAAGAAAACCATATGGTTTTTTATATCTTTGGTACTGGAAAGTGGTTCCTGACCGGTATGTATGGTCGGGTCAAAGCGGACGGGGCTGAAATGGACGCCATAATCGACGAAGTAATGAAAACACTGAAATTTGAATGACGAGGCAAAAAAATTCCCGTAGGGGCAATTCACACGAATTTCGCGATCTTTGCGCCTATAGGTTGTGTTCCTGAGCGAATGCGAATGGGATGAATCGCCCCTGCGATTTGATTGGCGATTCACTCTTCTCTCGCCCATAAAAAAATTTTATTAGGTTTTTTTATAGGGTTAATTAGGGACGTTAATACCCCAGTTCTGATAGTATAAATTTGAGTAAAATGCCTATTGATTAAACAGGGTGAGAAAACTTCAGGTATACTCTGGAATGTACTCGCGTTTCCAGCCAAGATCCATCCTGTCCCGAGAGTTGCGGAGATGTTCAAAGTCACGACAAGGAAAAATGAAATGAAAAACAAAAAACAGCTTTTTAGACGATTGTCCATATCAGGGTCTCTCCTGATTACTGCAGCCATGCTCCTTTCTGCCTGCAGCTTTAACTCCCCAACTGTCCCGACAGTCGACCCGCAAGCCCAGCAGGCCACGGTCGACGCTGCAGTTGCCCTGGCACTGCAGGCATTCTCAGCGAATCTCACCAGCACCGCTGCAGCGCAGCCCACCAGCACCTTCACCCTTGCCCCAACCCCTGAGCCGACCGCCACATTCACCCCCGGGTTTACCCCCACATTGACGTCCATCCCCACCAACACCCGTGTGCCTTATACGCCGGTGCCCACCAACACTGCCACGCCCGCCGCCTATAGCTGCCGGTTGATCCGCACCTCCCCTGTGGATGGCGCCAAGATCAACGTTAACGAGGATTTTGATGGCACCTGGACAGTTAGGAACGTCGGCACCAGTAGCTGGGAAATAGGCAGCCTGGACCTCAAATACGCCAGCGGCACCAAGATGCAAACCAAGGGCGATGTTTTTGACGTCACCACCGTTGTTGCGCCGGGCGCCGAGCTCACGCTCGTTGTCGACATGAAAGTGCCAGCCACTGCTGGAAAATACACCGTCACATGGATGTTGACGATGGATGGGTCTACCGCCTTCTGCTCGCTCCCTGTGAGCATCGAAGCGGTTAATCCATAAGAGTACACCCTTCAAGTGCGTCTTTAAGACACTCCCCGGTTTCTCAACAGGAATCGGGGAGTTTATATGGACCGTGCCCAATGAGATATAAAATATTAGCTGAAATATCTCCTGCGCCGAGGCAGCCAGGGAATGATCCAGAGGTTGGAGGAACTCAACCGTGCGAAAATTGATTGTGCTTGAACATATCTCCCTGGATGGCGTCATCCAGGCGCCGGGCGGACCGGAGGAAGATACCAGCGGCGGCTTCAAGCAGGGCGGGTGGATCAGCCATTTTTCCGACGCGGTGCTTGGAACGCAGTTGAGAAAGAAGATGAACCAGCCCTTCGACCTGCTGCTGGGGCGCAAAACCTATGATATTTGGGCGCCGTACTGGCCGCATCATAGGGACGCATGGCCCAATGTCAACGCCGCCGTCAAGTACGTCGCCTCGAATACTCTGACATCCAGCGAGTGGCAGCCGTCCGTGTTTTTGAACGGAAATATCGCGGAAAAGGTCGCCGGCATCAAGCAGCAGCCGGGACCGGACCTCAACGTTTGGGGAAGCGGCAATCTACTTCAAACGCTTCTCCGGCACGACCTGGTCGACGCGTTCTGGCTGATGATCTACCCGGTCACGCTGGGCGCGGGCAAGCGTTTGTTTGCCGATGGCACCGTGCCGGCAATGTTCAAGGTGACAGAAAGCACCGTCACCCCCACTGGCGTGATTATCGTGAACTACGAGCGCGCCGGTGCAATCCCAACCGGTAGGGGAGGTTCATGAACCTCCCCTACTCACACGGTTAATTTCCCTTTCGCCGCGTCCAGCCGGCACCAGGCGTAGAGCGCGTCGTACACCTCGAATTGATGCTCCAGGTTTTCCATATCTTCTGGGAAGCGCAGGCTGAACCCGGTCGCGAGTGCTTCCAGCCCGCGGGCGATGGGGTCGATGTCGATGTCCTCGTCCACGTCGGCGGCATGGACGATTTTCGCCAGGCGCAGCAAACCGGGTTCGGTCAATTTATATTTGAGGATGATCGACTCGAAAGAGCAGCGCCCCTCGTGATGCCCCAGTTCCACCCCCGCGGCGTCAAACGGGATCGCCCCCGTCTCCGCCGAGACGCGCTCGATCTCGCTTTTGGGGACGAACAGGAATTCGGCGTCACTGTCGACGAAGCGCGTGATCAGCCAGGGGCAGGCCGCGCGGTCAACATGCACGTGAGAACGGGTGATCCATAACATTTTGATTTACTCCTCGTTTGTAATAGAAGAGATTATAGCGCTTATAACCACTGAGAATTCACCTAAGCATGAAAAAGACAAGAGTGTAAACCACCCGAAAATTTGCTTTTGTTTTGACATATAATGATATTAGATTTATGGGGAATCTTATTGTAAAAACTCAATTACTGGTATTTATCTGAGCGCAATCCACTATTGGCGAGTCAACAATATACCCTTTATGCATTGGTTAATGCGGAAAGAAAGGGAGTATGGCTAGAGGAAAAATTCAAGATAATATTCAAAATCAATTTAACCAAACGCAATTTTTTTCTTGGTTAAATGATCCAAAAACACTCGCGCTTAGACCTAAAACAGTTAATCAATATAAAGGTACGACAGAGCTTTTTCTGTTGTTTCTCGGAAACTGTTCAATTTTAGACGTCAAACTCGACACTATTAAAAAATTTAAAACTGCGCCCGTTGGCAAAAAACCTCAAGATTCTTACAAACCATCTCGTCAATTAGCTAGAATTAACTATCTGCAAAAATTTCTACAATACATAGATAAAAACCATTCTCGCGAAATTAAATGGGATTTTACGATTAAAGAACTTAAGACTATTCACCCTTCAAAAAAAGAAGTTGCCGATTCTACAGAAAGCGCAAAACCTTTGAGTTTTCAAGAATTTATTTCACTTCATAAAGAATTTGAAAAACGAATTGGTAAAGACAAAGAATGGCTAAAAGCATATTTGGTTTTTAGATTAATGTTTAACTATGGACTGGATAAAGTTGATATCGAAAAAATTTCAAATTCAACATATTCCATTGAGACTGGTTTGTTCACCATACAAGAATCTGGCAGAAACACTAATTTTGACCATGAAATTATGGGGATATTTAAAACTGAAGGGATAGATTTTATTTCGCGAGCAAGCGATACGATATATTTAATGCTGGAGCCAATTTGGACTTTTCTAAATAAGGCCGTAACACAAGAAGTAATCAGAGAAACCAAAAAAAATTTTCTGATCAAATGTCCTTATTGTGGCGAATTAATTGAGAATAATACGGATAATTTTGGATTTTTAAAATCAAACACTATGAATCTAAACGGATTAATTCTTTGTAAATCATGTCTAGAGAAACCATGGAAAAAAATTTCGATATCACTCAAGGATTAGATGAATACATTTATGATGAGGTTTTAGATAGGTTTAGTAGGGTTATCTCATCAATGACCAAATCAAAACCTCCTGCATCCTTGCCAGAATGCTTTATGGAGGGGGGTATTAAACAAATAACCTTAGAAATTAGATATAGGTCACAGGAATTAAGACAAAAAGCCATTGAAGAAAATGGAGGTTTGTCTTGCTCCATTTGTGGTTTTAACTTTGAAGATACTTATGGTGACTATGGTAAAGGATATATTGAAGTACATCACAAAATACCACTACATGATTCAAAAATTAATCACTTTATAACAACTCAGGATGTGGTAGTGGTTTGCGCGAATTGTCATAGTGTCCTTCACCATAAAGGAGAAACCCCAATAGACATCGATGAATTAAAAGACGAATATGAAAAAAGGAAAAAGCACAAAGAACATTTAATAAATACATAGCTTTATCGTGTAAAAATTTGATTGCTTTACAGAAACATCCATATTGGTAAATTAAAATGGGAGGAAAAAATGGGCGATCCCACATCACTTCTTAATATTGGCGAATTATCCAAACCCGCTTCTATATTAATCGAGAAAATTTCTGACGCAATAGGCGGAATTGCAAAGCCATTCCAAATTCGTCGAGTTGCTCAGGCTGAAATTGATGCTGAAATTATTAAAGCAAAAGGGCAAATTAAAATCACAGAATTAGAAAGACGCGCGTTACAAAGATTTGCAGCCGAAGAAGCCATTAAGCAGAGCAATATCGAGGCGATTACAACACGAGCATTGGTTGAAGTAAATCCAGATGCGAATCCAGAAAATATGGAAAATGATTGGATAGTAAATTTCTATGATAAATGTAGACTAATTTCTAATGACGAAATGCAAGCACTATGGTCAAAAGTCTTAGCAAGTGAAGCAAATAAACCCGGTACTTTTTCTAAAAGAACCGTAAATTTTCTTGGAACTCTAGATAAAACAGACGCTTTATTATTCCAAACATTATGCGGATATAGTTGGGAAATTGGGGGAAAAACCCCACTGATTTTTGATTCACAATCAGAAATATATATTAAAAATAACATCACTTTTGGATCACTTAAGCACTTAGATGAAATTGGACTTCTTAGTTTTGAATCTTTATCAGGATATATAAAAAAAGTAGCAGTCAAGACATTTGGTATAGAATATTTTGGCAAGGCTTTAATTATTGATTTCGAAAAAGATACCGATAACCAACTCCCCATTGGCAAGGTAATATTATCCAAGGTTGGAGAAGAATTAGCGAGTATTTGTGGCGCGAATCCCGTTGGTGGTTTTTTTGAATTTGTACAAAATGAATACCAAAAAAAGGGAATCAAAGCCATAACACCAGAAGAAAAAAACAAAGAAGATTTATTAAAAAAGGAAAATCCTTAACTGCCTTTTCGTTAAAAATATTTTGGAACCATTTTTAATAAAGAAGAATTAGTATAAATTTCAGATGCTTCTTTTAACCATGTTTATATTAAACATAGGTTTGAGAACGGGGAGGAAAAATGGATTTCAATACATTAATTACAATTGTGGTTTCAGTCGCAACAGGTTATTTTGGTGGATATCTTACACATCGACAATTAATAAAAAGGGACAACATATCGGCAAAGAGAGAAAGAATGCGAATTCCGGTGATGTCGCACACCGAATCCGGAGCATGCCGCACAGTCAGGAG
>CAZAAJ010000104.1:0-7465 GCA_964483135.1 uncultured Anaerolinea sp.
CTGGGCAAGCGCTCCAAAGAGCGCACCGCTTACCTGACCAACGGGGCATATGAAGCCATGGCGGACTGGTTAGCTGTGCGAGGGAATACCCCTGGGGCGCTGTTCCTGGCGATCAACAAGGGCGGCAAGACGCGGTCCGGATTTATGACCAATCAGGCGATCTACAACGTGCTGGCAAAACGAGGTGGGTCGGCAGGCGTGAAGGCGTTTACTCCCCACGACATGCGTAGAACTTTTGTGAGCGACCTGCTGGATGCTGGAGCAGACATTGCCACGGTGTCCAAAATGGCCGGGCATTCCAGCGTGAACACAACAGCTCGTTATGACCGCCGCCCTGAAGAAGCCAAGCAAAAGGCGTCCCGCTTACTGCACGTACCTTACCACGGTCGCGCAGGATAAATTTTCGCGTTGTTTTAGGGCATAAATAGACCTTTTCCGCGTCAAAAACGATTGTAGGGCTTCCTGTGGGCACGGAAATTGCGCTGAGGAATCAGGATTGACTGAATCAGAAGTAAACATGATCGCCAGCAATCTTTTAGGAACGCCGCCAGCCCGGAGGACGCGCTTATCTCCCCGGATATCGAACTCCCTGCAGGCGTTCAAATTGAATCCCTGGAATTAGACCTCGCAGAATTTAACCTTAAACGCTGCGGGGATTGCGAGTGGTGGTTAGAAGCAGGTGAGTTGGTAGACGAGGACGGCGAAGTGGTCGGCTGTCTGGATTGCCGGGAAGATTTAGCGTGAAGAAACTGATTTCTTTTTTCGCTTCCCTTATTTTGCCCGATGCAATAAAATTATTATTACTTGCCGGGGAGGAAAGTTATAAATATGTCAAACTTAACTGTACTTGATGTTTTGAAATGGTGTTGGGACAGAATTAAAGAGTTTGTTTCAGAGGTGTGGTTTATCTGGATCGCTCTAGTCGTTACTATCCCCACATCTCTAATAATAAGAGATGGTAATTTTTCATCCTTTCTTGTTTATGATAGTGCTGGTAAATATTTAGGATTAAACCAAGACCGGGTGTTGTTGGTACTAGGGTTGGCTTTCCTGGCAGCCGCATTTGATTTTATAAAGAAGCAAAGAGCTAAGAAAATTGAAGCACAAAAAATGTTTTTAGAGATACGGGAAGCCAGAAAAGAACTGGATTCGCAATATGATTACGCTTTCAGTTACTCCAGCCTTTCTGTGTTCAATCTTCACGCAGTGGTCAACAAAGGACCGCACCCTACACTAAGATACGTTGAGAAGATTTTAGACAATATCACTGAGGTTACTCGCCTAATTCTCGAAGCCAACGAAATTGAAAATGGAAAAATGCTCACCGCAAGTCTTATGGTCAAGCAACCAAAAAATGAGTTAGACCTACTTAAATGCACGCTGAAAACATATGCTTTTGGTCCTGAACGCCCTGATCGACACGCGCTAGATCTCCCTTTTTTCAACTCGAAGGAAGATTCGGATAACGCGAATCCACTTCCTGGAGCGCCCACTGCGTTCTGTAAAGAAAGGGTTGAATATATCGACAACACCAAAGATGAAAAATACGCCGGCGTATTTCCCAATGCCGCATATAACAGCTTCATATCAATACCTATTACTGAGAATGAAAGCGATGGTTCTTTTTTTGCGGTATTAAATATTGATAGCATTAACATAAATCAGTTTGTGGATAAGGGTTTCTTTTCGGTAAAGATATATCCCGCGCTGAAACCAATCATTGCTTTAATAAAAATTTTACATAAATTTGGTCAGATATAGTATATAATTAGCGTGAAGCTCCATGGAGGAGCAACAAATGAGAAAAGCGACTCTGCAAACTCAAAAAAATAACAAACCCGAAACAGTTGATCCGATTGTGCGAGACCGAATATTAAGCAGCATCATCAGCTCGTCAACTGATCGTCGCCGGCTGTCTCTTGATGAATTTGAAAGACTTGATCCACAATCCAAAAGCCAGCGGCAATCCATGCCCGCGAACTGCGTACCTGCTAGCGCAACACACTAACATTATTTTTTGTAAATCACTGAAAACGCCGGCTCACGCCGGCGTTTCTTGTTCACCTTAATAGGTCTGCATGAGTGCTAGTGCGGATCAACGGCAACGCATACTTACCTTTATTCATCCATCGCTTTCATGAGGTCGTCAATGCTGTTCACGGTTTGCATGCTTACGCCGCTCACTGCGTCCTGGATTGTCTGTCTGGAAACCTCATTGGGCATTTCCACCCGACTTATAAATTCAGCGGAGCCAGGGTCACAGTTTTCAGCAAACCCCTGATTTGAATCGTCCATTTTTATCTCCACACTAAAAAACACCGGATTTTTCCAGTGTTTTTTTATTCATTATGCCATCTCGTAAACGTGAACTTCTTTATCAAGTCGCTCGCCCAAGATGTCTTTTTCAACTTCCACATCGTAGTTGGTCTGCAAGTTAATCCAGAACCGCTCAGACATTCCAAAAAACTTAGACAATCGAAGCGCCGTATCCGGGGTGATTGACCGTGTACCGTGTACAATCTCGTTGATCCGTCTCGGTGGAACGCTGATATCCTTGGCCAACTTGTATTGACTAATCTTCATTGGCACAAGAAATTCTTCCAGCAGGATTACTCCGGGGTGGGTGAGGGGAATTTTTTCAGGAATTTTTTCAGGCATTTTTTGCTCCTAGTGATAATCCGTAAACTCTACGTCGCAGGCGTCGTTATCAATCCAGTAAAAACATATCCGCCACTGGTCATTGATTCTTATACTGTGTTGTCCTTCTCGATCTCCGTGTAAGGGTTCCAAGCAATTGCCTGGTGGAACTTTCAGATCTTCTAGTTTTTCCGCAACATTGATCATGTCTAGTTTTCGTTTAATAAGAGCCTGAATCTCGTGTGGTCGCTTGCGCGAAAACTGCCGATTACCGCTTTTCCAAGCTCAAAAAAACAAGAAATAGCGCGGTACCTGTTCCATGTATGCGCGGTATGACTCACCGTATCGTTTCAAGCATACCTCTTCTTCTGCCAGAATCCCAAAATGCTGCAACAACTTGGATGCTATTAGCGTGAAAAGAGCCGCCCATGAGCCTATCGCTACACATATCCCCAAGAAGATGACAAATAGCGCGACTATTTGGGGATGGCGTGATATTTTGTAAATCCCCTTCGTTACTGGTTGATTTAGCGTAGTATCTTTGAAGTTCATCATAGCAACCACGAGACCAGCCAAGCCGATGGCATACAGAATCAACCCGACAATGAATGCGCTTGAGTTGATTTTCAAGGGCGTCAAGATGATTAAAATCAGGCAGGCAAGGGAAAACACTTTACCTATGATTGTAAATATCTTCTGCTTCACACTCCAGCCAGACCTGTTAAACAGTCGAGACACCACATCTTTAGGAAAAATCAGCAGTAAGAAACCCTGAATCAAAAACGCAAACGCAAGGAGAATCCACCCATTGAGCCATCCAATTTCAAGTGTAGGTAATAACTCCATGAGTTGCCTCCGACAGCAATCAACTTGCCATAGCAATAAAAACCATTGAGAGAACTACGCATTTATTCATTTATGCTTAGATAGCACCGGCCTAACGGTTTGCGTTACCTGCGTGTGGGCGGGCGTGGATTCTGCTTGGGAGCAGGAAAAACTCGAAGCGAGGAAAATGCTCGAAAATGCCGCAGAATCCCACACGTCAGGTGCACGCTTTGTTAGGCAACCTGCCCGCTTACCAAAACGATGGCTGAAAAAAGACACCACCGCTAACACGCCCAACTTTTACACACAACTTTGATTCTGGCAACACCCAATTTGTTTTCGTCTGTGATTAGTTGTAAATATGAAAATTTGACTCCATGATGTCCAAGAAGTTTGAGTCCATATTTTCATCAAATTTACGAGCAAAGAGTGCATTACTTGCGAGTAGAAACGAAAGATCCTGTGTTATAAAAGTTTTTGGGCGTAGTTTGATTTTTCCACTTGCGATTAAAGATTTAGTGTCGCTCTCCGTAAGGCTTTTTGAGCGAAGTTTAATGCCTATATCTGGTATCCAAATGATAGCTCTTTTGTCATCATTTATTATTTTTCCGTTAAATGAGGTATTCATCATCACTGTCTGAAAGAACGATTCATCTGGTATTAACGTATGAAGATAGTAATCCTCAAACTTTTTCACCTCACCACTATTACAAATGAATTCACAACATTCCCTTGTCAAAATCTTCCATTGTCCACCAATGTAGGGGATAACATCTTTAAGATAAGCCCTTTTGTAAGGAACTCCCGAAAACCCAGTGTCGGTTTCTACAAAATAATTTTCAATGCGGTTCATGGTTTCTGGTCTATTCGTAGCCTGATTTGCAATTTTAATAAAATTATTCCCCTTGTTTTTACCAAGAAAATCACGAATAAAATCTTGGGATTTAAGCGGAAAATCTTGTCCGCTAAGGTTGACAAAAAAATCCCATTCAGCATTGATATCTAAAAGGTATTTGATGCCACGTAGTTCAGCTTGAACCATACTATATCCGCCCCAAACTACATTCTCACTCTCTAATAAATATGCGTTTAAAAAATTCGCTAAAAAATCTTGAATGTCGTCATGAATTTCTAAGCTGGTTTTTTTGTCTAAATGGATTAAATAGTAATTTTCTGGATGGTAAATGGCTTTAAAAAGTCTTTTAAACTGTTCGGGAAAGCGATGAACCATCACGAAGTAGGCAATCTGTATTTGTCCACTTGGGGCGTCAAAATTTAATTTTTCTTTTTGCGTTGAAATAAGTTGTTCGGTCATATTTTCCTTTGTTGTCATTTTTCATCTGCTACTTTTATAAAAGGGGTTGCCTAACTATGTTTTATCCAGCCATCTGTATAAAACCCTGATTGGCTATCTTATACCGTCGTTTGACTGTATAATAGTTTGTATACTTCAATTATTATATATCTCCTGAATTCCACGTCAAAATAAAAAACCCTTCATTTACGACCAACAGGTAAAAAAATTTGAAAATATTTTCTATAGTATAGCATTTACTGCGCCTCTATGCCTTGAATTTACCCATTATTTCTTGCAATTCAGAATAATGGGTATGGTGAACACACCTCATCAAACACATTGGAATCAACGCTGATTACTTGATACCACCTTCTTAGGACAAGCATTTTTAATACACATCTTGACATGGATATTTTGTCGAGAGCTTCATCACCACATAACGTGCTGTTTTGATAATCTTAGCTGCCAGAAAAACATACTTCAAACGGAATGTCTTAATTTGCTGCTTGTATTCTGACGTGTGGAGAGAATCAAACTTGAACAGTAAAAACAGATTGTAAGCAAGCATCATCAACTGAAATATTGCTTCACGCGTGCCCTGTTCTTTAGGGTATTTGCCCAAAATGATTTTAGCAAAAGATGTCCAACCGCCATATCATATTTGGCTTCTTTGATGTAATTTTCAGCATTTCCACGTTTTTCATATGAGATAACCACTTTTTCTGAAGGGAATTCAGTATTGGTTACAAAGAAAAAGTATTCGTTTTGACTGCCTTCCAAAAAAGATAATTGAGCCCTTTCTTTTTCTGGTTTCAATATACGAGAGACTACAAACCTTCGGTCTTTGTCCCAGGTGTCCAATTTTGTGAAAAGCTCATTCGTTTCCCTGCCTTCATCCCCTGTCACGAATAAAACAGACGGATCCATTACTTGTGAAGCCAGTGTTGGGTATTCTTTTCCCTTTATCAAATACTTGCAACCCAGTAATTCTATCGTTTCGATGATGGCTTCATCAAAATATCCGCTATCCATTCGGAATAGGATCTCTAGCTCATCCGTTTTGCCTGCGCCAGTGCCGTAGGCATAGGTGATATTAGCAACGATTTCTTTGATCATTTCAGCTGCACCATTGGCTGTATAGGTATTACCGCTTCTCACAAATCCAGTGATATATGATTGAGTTCATCGCAGAAAGCAAACTGCATGTTGTAACAAGGGTTGCCAAGCTTTTTTGGATTATATCCTTTCGCTGTACCTTCTTGATGCCCTTCTACGTTAATTACTCTGCTGTCAATATCGATAGTGATGAATTTAAGTTCACTACGATCAAGCAGCCTCTTGAAGACTTTGAAATTGATTTCCCTGAACATTTGGGTTGTTTTATGGTTGAAGTTGCCCAAAAATCTGGATACCGTTTTTGGTTCTTTCACTGATATACCAAACTCGCTAACCAGTGGATCCCCCTGCAAAAGTTAGAGTCGTTCCAATTTATCAATTCCGATAAAATGTCCGCACAGCATCGTTTTGATATGATTCATCTTAATATTGTTGGTTGATTCATTATCAAACACAAGATCATTATCAATCAGTTCAAATAATCCGTTGTCCTTTGCGTTTTCGAGCAGAAGAAATAAGCCTGCGTTGGATGTCAGATTCTTGGCTGCAAAATCAATTTTGTTGATCACAATTAAGTCCCTCTTCGTTTTAGCTGCTTTGTCTACTTCATTTTTAACGTGCTAAAGAGTTGTAAAATTTGTCTGTTTCAACCACTTTTTCTTTCACCCAAAAGGTGAAAAACCAACTTGGCAAAAGCTGTGTGTTTTCAGATCAAAATCGTGTTTTTTATCGGTTTTTTGATTAATTGACGTGGAATGCGGGGATTAATAACTTTTTCAGTCTCTTTGTCTGCGAAGGTCTTAATCATTAAGTCAATGATAACGATAAACGTTATTATTGTTAATGGGTGCTTACAACAACACTGCTTTGTTTTGCAGCGTACTGGTTCGGTGTACGCCTTTCTGAGTGCGTTTAGACTTACAATTAGACCTTTTGCCATAGAAAACAATTCTGGGGTTTCCTGTGGGCTTTTTCTGTGCTATATCTCGCGTTCGTGTTGGCCAACGCAGTTGTAAACCATTTCCTGAACGCTGCTACCAACGGGATCCGGCCTTAGTATCAAGACCAGGTGTAATCAACAAAAAAAGCTCTCCTTAATCCGGAAGGCTTTTTATTCACGCTGAAACAATGGCTTATTTCTGGCCAGCAAACTGTTGGGCCAGCTCAAACGAGTCCTGCAACATAAGCACGATCATCACACCCTTGGGGACCGTGAGCTGACCCTTATTTTGCACAACGGAATTCGTCTAGCCACAATATACGAACTTTTTCGATAACTAATTATATAAACATTCATTTGAATGTGGTATAATAGTCATATGACAACCTTATCCGATTCAACTTTGGACGACCGATTACTGCGTGTTCTCGGTGATAAAACCGCTAACAAAAAGAAATCTGTTGGCGCGACCCATCTTAGGGGTATGGTCTTACGAGGGTATCCCTTTGCGGCTTTTGAATCCGTACTCAAAGAAATCGACCTCCCGCAAAAACAACTCTCTGTAATTGTTGGAATGACCGAAAGTACACTTGCTCGAAGAAAACGAGATAACCAACCCCTTACTGCCATCGAATCAGATCGCCTTTACC
>CAZAAJ010000105.1:0-7397 GCA_964483135.1 uncultured Anaerolinea sp.
TATATATTCGATCTTTTTTTCGACATGTGCGAGAAGGTGTATACGGATATCCTGTCCAATAAAAGTCCTCTGGGGCTGTATACTGAGAAAGCGCGCCAATGGGAAATCCGTGAAAGATACAAGGGGTTTGCTGATGTCCCCACAGTTGCAGAGCTTCTCTATACATGGTGGACGATAGCCGCACACAGAACAGGAGAACACGATAGCCCGGAAGATACAGATCGTTTAGCAGGAATTCCGGTCAAGAGGGAAATTCTGGATAAATATTATAAGAATCCGTTAACCCTTCTTCATTCCATTGTTGGCGACTTAAGAGAAGAATGTCCAAATATTGCCGGAATTATAGAGCGCTGTCGTTTCCGCGCAACACTTTATGGATCAATATGGCCGCGGCTTTATGACTATTTCAAGTCCTGGCCGACTGGTCTGGCTTATTCGACCGTCCCTTTTAATGAAAGATGGGAAAAAATTCAAGGGCATAAGCCGGAAGGGAAAAGCGGCAGGATTATCAATCTGCCGGATAATATTGAAAAGAGAACGGCGGATTTTACGGATAAGATAAAAGATAATGTGATAAATAAGGGCCGGGTGGTGACTATAGTGTCGGATGATATAGTTATACCTTTGCGTGCCAGAGTGGATAAAGCATTACTGGTAAAGCTGCAATGGATTGTCAAAGCAGTATCGCGAAGAAAAATATCAATCAGCCGGGGACTGAGAACAGGTGTTATTGACAGAAGACGTCTCTTCCGGGCGGTTACCACAGGGAATATATTTGAGACAAAAAAAAATTATTTCGAACTGGAAAACGAGATTGTTATTCTTCTCGATGCGTCTTATTCGATGGCTTTTAAATGGGATATTGTTAAATCAACGGTTTTGGCCTTGTTCGAAGCATTCATAACTTATAACAACAAAGTCAGGGTTTTTGCTTACAACGGGAAACGTTCAATCTGTAAAATTACAGAACTTGCGATAAACAATAAACTATACGGAATCATACCTCAGGGCAAAACAGCATCCGGGGAGGCCATAATGGCTACTGCTATGAGCCTCAAAAAGAGTATGAAAAAGCCCTTTATTATTCATATAACCGATGGAGCATCAAACTGGGGCTGCGGGGTACACGATGCTTTACAGTACTGTCAGAATAATAAGATCACTATATTAGCCTTAGGCTATGGTTGCAACAGCGGAGAAAAGAAGACTTTAAGAGAGGAATACGGGCGGCTGGTCCGGTTCATCGAGAACAACAAACAACTGCCGAATATGCTAAGAGAGTTGTTAAACCATAGTAAATGGGGCGGCAAGATTATTCCTAAAGTAAAACGGCCTTTGTAAGAACGCTTCGGGTAACATTTTATTTGAGGCCATTCGAGCAGACCTTCTCTGCTGCGTGATACGTCTCGGCGAGCGAAAGTGTCCCGCCTCTTCCACAAGAGATAGATTACAGGGTAGATAGACGAGCAATTTCATCAGTACCGAGGACACCATGCCTCTGATCATGGGTGCAGCGATACGTTTCATAACACCGGCGCCGGCGCCATGTCTCCACATAATCGGGAGCAGCCCGGCAATGATCACCAAAGCGGTCATGGTTTATAGATTACCTCCATAGATGACCTATATTAACCGGACAGATTGTGTGCTACAAACCCGGACAGTTTACGTGTTACTGACATTCATCGGTAAAAGTTCTTGACAATAAAAATACAGGATGACAAAATCAACTTTTAATCTTCGATGGAACAAGAACAGTAAAATTAACATACTGATTTAAAAGAAAAAAGCTTCACGCTCTGTTTATTGACAGGCTATAGGGAAAAGGAAAATTATATAAAACAGATAATAGAGGGCTTTGCATTTACGGGCCCGGTTTTATGGAGGGAAACTTCGGCACTGCTCCCTATCGGCGGGCAAATACCACAAAAGGCAGGCGGTGGCCGACGGTTTGGAATTTACCAGGACACAGGAACTGATTATTGTAATTTTTTTACACCATGACAAAGAATCTGACACTTTTTTCAAAAAAACCGGGAAAGGTTATTAAAGGAGGCTGCCTTTCCATTTGAAATAATTAATAATTTTTTATTTAGGTACTGCCTTTTTCTACGGCATTATTTTTGCACCCGTTTTGGAAATACAGGATGGTATTAGTGAAAATTGATAGAATGGTCAAATTAACATACTGATTTAAAAGAAAAAAGCTTCACGCTCTGTTTATTGACAGAGCTATAGGGAAAAGGAAAATTATATAAAACAGATAATAGAGGGCTTTGCCTTAACAGGCCCGGGTTATGAAGGGAGGTGTTTACAACTTAGAATAGTTTCACAGAACACGAGTCGATGGTTTGGAAAATGAATTTAATACAAACAACATTAGGAGGGATAATAGATGCCATCTTATGTAATTGCTGAAAAATGCGACGGTTGCAAAGGTGGGGACAAAACGGCATGTATGTACATTTGTCCCAACGACCTTATGGTTCTTGATACGACTGCTATGAAGGCTTATAATCAGGAGCCCGATCAGTGCTGGGAGTGCTTTTCATGTGTAAAAATATGCCCCACCCAGGCAATTGAAGTACGTGGTTACTCTGACTTTGTACCTCTTGGAAGCAGCGTAATGCCGATGATGGGTACCGAAGATGTTATGTGGACCTGCAAGTTCAGGAATGGCCTTATTAAACGCTTTAAGTTCCCCATTCGGACAACTCCCGAAGGCCAGGCGAATGCCTATAAGGATCTCAGAGGAAAAGACCTGAATAGCGGCCTGCTTTCAACGGAAGAGGCCGATGGATACAAACTTCCTAGACCTAAGATTTAAGCGGGTTTGGTTTGAGCAAGTCCAATTGGAAAAAGATTAATTACCAATAAAATTTCTTAAGGAGGATTTAATATGGCATTACCTAATAAACCTTTGGGTGAAACAAAGGCCGTCAAAGATCCGGCAGTTGAAGAGCGCGAAGTGGATATTCTTATAGTAGGCGGCGGTATGGCTGCATGCGGAGCCGCTTTTGAAGTAAAGAAATGGGCTCCTGATGCAAAGATTTTACTTTGTGACAAAGCTGCCATGGAGAGAAGCGGTGCAGTTGCCCAGGGCCTTTCAGCTATAAATACATATATTGGTAAGAATACGCCGGATGACTATGTAAGAATGGTCCGTAATGACCTTATGGGCCTTGTGCGTGAAGATCTTATTTTTGATCTTGGTTGCCACGTAGATGATTCGGTTCATCTTTTTGAAGAATGGGGTCTCCCCGTTTGGAAAAAAACTGCGGAAGGCAAAAACCTCGACGGCAAGAAGGGTCTTGCTGCCGGCTCGTTAAAAAGCGGCGCAGAGCCAGTCCGCACAGGTAAATGGCAGATAATGATCAACGGTGAATCATACAAGAGAATCGTTGCAGAAGCCGCAAAACTTGCTCTTGGCACAGACAACATTATTGAGCGCTGCTTCATTGTTGAGCTTCTTCTTGATGCCAACAAGCCGAATCAGGTTGCAGGCGCTGTAGGTTTTTCAGTTCGCGAAAACAAAGTGTATATCATTAAATGCAAAACCATGATGGTTGCATGCGGTGGCGCTGTTAATATTTACATGCCGAGAAGCGTTGGTGAAGGCAAAGGCCGCGCATGGTATCCGGTATGGAATGCAGGCTCTACATATACAATGTGTATGAAAGTCGGTGCTGAACTTTCAATGATGGAAAACCGTTTCACGCCGGCGCGTTTCAAAGACGGTTATGGCCCGGTTGGTGCATGGTTCCTTCTGTTCAAGGCTAAAACATTAAACGGTCTTGGCGAAGATTTTGCTGGAGGCGATGCAGCAAAAGCAGAACTCCAGAAATATGCTCCTTATGGGACTGCTGCCGTTACACCTACCTGTCTGCGTAACCACCTCATGCTGTTTGAAATGAAGGCCGGACGCGGTCCGATCATGATGGATACGGTTACGGCTCTTGCCAACCTCGGAAAGACAATGAGCAAGCAAGAACTCAAACATCTTGAGTCTGAAGCATGGGAAGACTTCCTCGATATGACCTGCGGACAGGCAAACCTGTGGTGTGCTCAGAACTGCGAACCTGAAAAGAAAAATTCCGAAGTTATGCCTACAGAACCGTATCTGCTTGGATCACATTCAGGCTGCTGCGGCATGTGGGTTTCAGGTCCGGACTATGACTGGGTGCCTGCTGCTTACAAATGGGGCGATGGCGGAAAAGTTTATAACCGCATGACAACAGTTGTCGGCCTCTTTACATCAGGCGACGGTGTCGGATGCTCAGGCCATAAGTTCTCTTCAGGTTCTCATGCAGAAGGCCGTCAGGCGGCAAAAGAAATGGCAAAATTCGCACGTGACCATGCCGATTTCAAGCCGGCCATCAAACAGAGCGCAACAGAACTGGTTGACCTTGTTTACAAGCCGGTAAGAACATATCTTGATAACTGCAACTATACCACAGCAGTTGATATTAACCCCAACTACGTTAAACCTTCCGGAATGGCCTTAAGACTCATGAAGGCCACGCATGAATACGGCGCCGGAACCGCCACATACTATCAGACAAGCAGCAAGAACCTTGAGATAGTAATGGAGCTTCTTGCAACAATGCGCGAAGACTGCGAGAAACTGGGCGCCGGTGATCTCCATGAGCTTATGAGGGCATGGGAAATTTATCATCGTATATGGACGGTTGAAGCTCACCTGCGCCATATCCAGTTCCGTAAGGAAACCCGTTATCCCGGATTCTATTATCAGGCCGACTATCCGGGACAGGATGATAAGAACTGGTTCTGCTTTGTAAACTCAAAGTATGACCCGGCAAAGAAGGAATGGAGCGTATTCAAGAAAGATTACATCAAGATCATTCCTTGATTTATAAGTTAAATAAGTTGGTTAGTCGGATATGCCTCCAGGTGTCGAAAGACGCCTGGAGGTTCTTATTAAGGCGATATCCGTTTGAAGATGTCCGCCTGCTTAAGATTTTTACAGCAAACAGTAATTGAACGTAAAAATTTTAAGCATCCGGACATAAGGGAAAATTTTAAAATTAATTAGTAACTACTCACATAGGCACAAAGGCACAGAGCACCAAAGGCACAAAGTCGAGAGATCTAAAGAGAATGAGTTGCTTAAGTGTTCCTATAAGATGTTTACAGAGCGGTATTTGGACACAGGTCGTGTCCTACATTCCGATTATATTCCTCCAACTTTGTGCCTCTGTGCCTTTGCCCCTTTGTGCCTACCTGAATAGTTACATTAATTATATAAAGGATATCGCCTTAGAGAATGGCGCCGGTTTTTTATAATAATTATTTAAATTAACTTTTTTAAGCACGGAGGGATAGCATGACAGCAGACAAAGCAGCTCCTGCTAGCGGAAGTGTTCTGGTCGTCGGGGGCGGAATAAGCGGTTTGACCACGGCCCTTGAGACTGCGGAAGTGGGGTATGAGGTCTTTCTGGTCGAAAAAAATCCTTACCTGGGCGGAAGGGTAGCGCAATTAAATCAATATTTTCCTAAGCTATGTCCTCCTACCTGCGGTCTTGAGATCAATTTCAGAAGAATTAAAGACAACCCGAGAATCAAAGTTTTTACACTGGCAGAGGTTCAAAATGTTGAGGGTGTGCCGGGAAATTATGATGTTCAGATCAAGTTAAGCCCAAGATATGTCAATGAAAATTGTGTGGCTTGCGATGAATGCGTTAAAGTATGCCCTGTTGAAAGAAAAAACGACTTCAATTTCGGCCTCGATAATTCAAAGGCTATATTCAGGCCTTTTGAAATGTCATTTCCAATGCGTTATGTTATTGACGGCGCAGCATGCAAAGGGCCTGAATGTGCCAAGTGTGTTGATGTATGTAAATACAGCGCAATAGACCTTAAGATGGAATCAAAGACTATTAGTCTTAAGGTGGGCGCAATCGTATGGGCCACAGGATGGGCTCCGTATGACGCTAATAAGATCGATAATCTCGGATTCGGCAAGTATCCGAATATAATTACCAACATGATTCTGGAACGATATGCTTCTCCCAATGGTCCCACAAAGGGGAAAATAATCCGCCCCTCCGACGGCAAGGCTCCGGAAAGCGTTGCATTTGTCCAGTGCGCCGGATCACGGGATGAAAATCACCTTCCTTATTGTTCTTACGTATGCTGCATGGCTTCACTCAAACATGCGACTTATATCAGGGAACAATATCCTGATGCCAAAATCTATATCTTCTATATAGATTTGAGGACTCCCGGCTTAAGATATGAAAAATTTTATGACAAGATCAAGGCCGACGACAAAGTATTTTTCATCAAGGGCAAGGTGGCGGAAGTAAGTGAAGATCCTGCCACAAAAAATATTACAGTAGTTGCCGAAAATGCCGTAACAGGTGAAAAAGTCAGACAGACTGTCGAAATGGCCGTTCTTGCTACAGGCATGCAGCCGACAGCAGCAATAAGCAAACCGCATGCAGAATTGAATTATAATCCTGACGGATTCATCATCAATGATTTTGTCAAGGGCGGAATGTTTGCTGCAGGATGTGCCAACAAACCTGCCGATGTGGTGTCGTCAAACCAGAATGCCACCGGTATGGCCCTTAAGGCTATTCAAACCCTGGTGAGGAGGTAGGAGGTTATCCATGGATAAAAAATATGGCGTATATATATGCACTGGTTGCGGAATCGGAGAGGCTCTCAACGTTGAAAAGCTGAGCGCGGTTCCTAAAGAAGAAGGCGTGGGCATAGTCAAAACACACCCGTTTCTTTGCGGCAAGGAAGGCCTGGAATTGCTCAAGCAGGATATAGCCGGCGAGGGAGTCAATTCCCTCGTGATCGGCGCCTGTTCCCGCCGGGTCAATTTCGATATTTTCAGATTTGACGGCTGCATTGTGGATCGTGTCAATCTGAGAGAGCAGGTTGTATGGACCCATCCAAGCACAAAAAAAGCCGGAGAAGAAGGCGGCATTGACCACATTCAGATGATGGCTGAAGATTATCTGAAAATGGGTGTCATCAAGGTACAGAAGATAACACTGCCCGATCCTTACAAACTCGACGCTTTTTGCAGGAAGATACTGGTTATCGGCGGCGGTATAGCGGGCATTTCGGCAGCTATAGATGCTGCAAAAGCCGGATATGAAGTAACAATCGTAGAAAAGGAACGCTCTCTGGGAGGATATGCCGCAAAGGTGCGCAAGCAGCTTCCGGTTGAAAATCCATTTGAGAATATTATTCCTCCTGTTATTTCAGACAGGATTAAAGAGCTTGAATCATTGCCCGGCATAACAGTGAAAACGAACACTATTGTTGCCAGAATAGCCGGTCAGCCCGGAGATTTTACTGTTACTTTAAAGAAACCCGGAGAAAATATAGAATTTGATGTTCCCTTTCCGCTGCCTCCTGAA
>CAZAAJ010000106.1:0-7390 GCA_964483135.1 uncultured Anaerolinea sp.
ATCATAATAATTTGCTTTATAAGATCTACGCTCACATATACGAATTGGCAATACAGGTTCTAATAAAAAGCGCTCTAATTCATATCGAAGATCGAGGGTAGCAATGGTTTTAAGCCCTTTTTGCATTTTATAATTCCAAACTTTAATACAAGTTCCTCCAGTTAATTCCCTTTCATAAGCATTTGGGAATCTACCTGGTCTCAACGGCAAAGAATCTGCTTCAAATCTCAAGACTTTATTCTGTGGAGCTAAATATACATACATCGATTGAGGGTGATCGGCATCAGGATATAAACGGCGGACTAAGGTAAAACCCCATTTATCTTTATCAGCACTACTAGAAGGAGCATCCGGTTGCCTTTTAGAAATTATCAACTGAAAACTATTCTCACCCGCAAATTGCAATACACCCGTCCCACCCATGTTGAATTTTCCCTGAACAAAAGGGATCCTTACTTTGTTTTCCCTCACTAAAGATAGGAACGTGTCAGGGAATTCATCCGGAGATTGTCCTTCTCCATCGTCTACAATCATGTATGCAGGTTTATCTTTTGTACCACATGCCACTAATTGAATTCGTTCTGCAATATGTGTTCTTTCAGATGCATCAAGACTTTGTATGTGTCCATCTTTAATACTAAAATAAAGTTCTGCCGCTTCACGCATTGATCGGGGCGCATTTACAGATTTAGGGTCGACACCCCGTGGATAGCATTCTGCAGTTAATACGGCATCTATCGAATTTACAAGTTTTTCCACAAGTGCTGCAACTGCAGAACTTTGCTGATTACTGACAATGCTACGATTGTTTTGAATATCACCATATGGTTTCCAAACTGAACGGTCTCCCCAGAAACCTCGATTTTTTAAGATATCAATTAATTCTTCTTCTGTTTCAGCCATTAATAATTTCAAACAGAATTCTTTGTTATCGAAATCGGTTCGTTTTGCTATATTTCCTCCCATTACCTAGAGCCAAGAAATTTTAATTTCGCCTTCTAACACTTTAAATTCTTTGTCACCAGTAATAAGTTCCGCTTTTCGGTTTTTGGCTAGAGCAGCAGCAAAACAATCACCGTAAGCTATGTTGCCATTGGCTTTGAAAGCAGCCGCCTGGCGGGTTAATTGCCAGTCCACATCCACAATATCAATAGCCATTCCATGGATTTCATTAACATAGTGATCTGCTGTTACAGGCGAGGTGATACGCGCAATGGAGTACCAGATTTCTCCTAAATTAACAACGCTCATTAACAGTTTTAGATCCCTCTCTTCTGCCTTGAGGAGTAAGTTTCGAATTAGATCTGCTCCTGGCTCATCTTCGTAAAAAGCCATAATGGCATAAGAATCGAGTACTTTGGTTGCCATGTTTACTCTCTTTCCTTATCCTTATTGCGTTCCTCAATGAGACTTTTAAGTATCCCTTTTCCCTTCAAAGACCCTTGTAAATGTTTAAGGTATTGTTCAGTGACTGGTTTCAAATTTATCGAATCGCCATTATCTGTAACAATAATCTTTGTGCCATTTTTAATTCCATATTTTCGTCGTAATGCTGCGGGAATGACAATTTGTCCTTTTACAGTTGAGTAAGTATCCATTTTATAAATCTCCTTTTACAATAAATATAATACACTATTTATTAATGTAAGTCAATACTATTATTGTATAACTTACTATATAACACACAACTTATTTAATAATTCCGACTTTTTAAACTTAGTGTGTTATTGTCTTGACACTTACAATACTGTAAAAAATAGGTTCTTTATCATATTGCGATTATAGATGTGATGAAATCACCCCTTTTCAATACCAACAATCCTCCCTGGCATGGAAAAAAATGTATTACAAGTTTGGAAAAAAGTAAAACGATTAAGGAGAAATGTGACTCCATGTTTTTTGATTTGATTGAATCTATTCTTGAATTCCAGGGACTTTGCGTATTCCTTCTGATGATCTAGAGCATACTCCCGGAATCATAAGGCGATTCCGGGAGAGATAAACAACTCCGGAATTGGAATATAAATTCATGGGTATAAAAATCGTAGGGGAGGTTCACGCGACTTTTGCGTCCCTTGCGGGATGAACCTCCCCTATGGGAAAATCTCGTTTTAATTTTCTATTTTCGGTAATGGCGGTACTACGACAGGGGTTTCAAGAACCGGCGGTTGTAATGCCTGTGCCACCTTATCCCGGTACAGCAGGGTCCACACGTTGGAATTGAAGACTGTGTAAGCCCCGCTGATGAGTGTGAGCGGTGAGAACGCCACCAGGAACAGGACAGGGATCGCCATTACCGCGGCGATGATCCACGGCAGCACATCGCCGGCGAACAGGCTGGTGACGGCATAACCGATCGCTCCCGGCACAACTGCGGCGATCACGCCCGGTATTGCCAGCACGATGTAGGCTGGGATGAGCAGGATCGCCACCAGCATCACGGCGATGCCGAAGGCAATTCCCACGCCGATGAGAATGAGCCAGGTGAGCAGGGTGTGTTTCAAATTCTGTTTGAACAATTTCCAGCCCTGGCGGAAACCTTCCCACACGCCCAGGTCTTCGAATGCTATCTTGCGGATGATGTACTGGCGTACCATGCTGACCACGATCATTACGAAAGCCAGCGCCATCATGAGCAGCACTACCAAACCGATCCAGATGATCACGCCGGCGTTGAAGGCGCCTTCGATGTTCTGCCGGTTGGCAAAGAAGTACACGCCCAGGCCGCCCATGAGCAGAACGACGACGCCAAATGCCGGGGTTCCAATGAGCAGGTCCACCAGGAAGATACGCCATGCGCGGTGGTTCCATCCCAGTTTCCAGCCATCCTTGAATTTCAATTTCGAACCGTTTTGCTCGTACCCGTCAACCATGCGCATCACCGCGGTTTCCGCCGGGTAGCGCACCAACGCCCCCAGCAGACCGAAGATCAGCGCAATTCCAATGAGGATGCCCATCATGGTCAGTACGGTAGTGATGGCTTTAGCCTCGGTAGCAAAAAGTGGTTCGACGTAAACAAGGAACCAGTCCGCAACCTTTTGCATCTGCGGAGAATAATTTCCAACATTGCCAAGATCACGGAAATCATTGAAATTGGCTGGCATAGTCGCCTGATAATTCGATCCTCCACCCCCGCCACCGCCGCCATTGGCAGCGCCGCCGGTAAGAGCAATCAAAAAACCGAAGACCCATAAAACTTTATAATTCCAGACGATCTGTAAAGCGCGTTTTAAATACTTGCCGGGTTCAAACATCGTATGCTCCATTTCACGGTGAAAAAACATTATCTATTAATATACGCTGATTTATCCGCCTGGTTGCAAGATCTTCCTGTGATGCCCGGTGGTCACAATGATTTATTATCCTCTTTGGCGGTATTGTAATGATAGACAATCTTTTCGTCCTGTGGATTTAGACTACCTTGTTTCGTGGCAAAAAACAGGAGAAATCAAATATGAAGAACTGCCAAAAATGGGCGAGTACTGACCACCCGCTTTCCACCCGGCTCATGGCCATGATCCCGGCCGGGATTCTCTTCCTCTTTCTACTTCCCTACCTGTTGGTGGTGCAAGTACCGCGGCTCGATCCTTTTTTCCATTTGCTGCACCTTTTCTACGGAACGGTCAACATCCCCCTTGGCCTCATTTTGATCCTCGCCGGTGGATTCTTTGCCATCTGGTCGATCCTTTCGCAGTTCTTCCTTGCGGAGGGTACTCCCCTGCCCATGCTGCCCACCCAAAAACTGCTGGTTAGCGGACCGTTCAGGCTCTGCCGTAATCCCATGACACTGGGGACCATCCTCGCCTACAGCGGGGTCGCGGTTCTGGTCGGATCTCTTTCCCCGCTGATCGTCGTCCTCCTGTTCGGGGGAGCGCTGTTATGCTACCTGAAATTCCTCGAGGAAAAGGAACTGGCGGAGCGCTTCGGGCAGGAGTATCTCGAATACAAAGCGGCGACCCCTTTTCTTTTGCCAAGGATCACCGCTAATAAAAAACCGAAAGACAGTTAGGGAGAAATCTAAAGCTAATCTTTTTCCATCCCCAGGCTGATGCGTCCTCGTTCCGCTTCCACCTTCAGAATGGTCACCTCCACGATATCCCCTACCTGCAGGCTCATCCCTGCCAGCACCTGGGTGCGGTGCAGCAGCCCGTCCTGCTTGACGCCGATATCTATGAAGACGCCGAAATCCACCACGTTGCGGACGGTGCCCTTCAAGCGCATGCCGGCGGATAAATCCTCCATCTTCAACACATCTGAACGCAGGATGGGAGCCGGGGTGTCCTCGCGCGGGTCACGCCCCGGGCGCACAAGTTGCTCTAAAATATCCGCCAGCGTCGGCACCCCGCAGCCGATCTCGGCTGCCAGCTCAGCCACCGGCCGCGCGCTGAGTACGCCTATTGCCCTGCGGCGTTCCTCCGGCGACAATCCCACTTTCACACCGGCAAAAGCAAGCACGGCTTTAGCCACCGGGTAGCTTTCGGGGTGGATGGCGCTGGCATCCAGTGGATTTGTGCCGCCGCGGATGCGTAAAAAACCGGCAGACTGCTCGAAGGCTTTTGGTCCCAACCCGGGTACTTCCCGGATAGCTTCCCGGTCAGTGAAAATTCCCTTTTCATCTCGGTAAGCCACTATCTTCTCCGCTAGTTTTGCGCCGATGCCTGATACATAGCTCAATAATGCCGGCGAGGCAGTATTCACATCCACCCCCACGCGGTTGACCACGTCTTCCACCACCCCGGTGAGGGCGGCGGTGAGGGCAGTTTGATCCACGTCGTGCTGGTACATGCCCACACCAATGGAGCGCGGGTCGATCTTCACCAGCTCTGCCAGGGGATCCTGCACACGGCGCGCAATCGAGACAGCCCCGCGGATGGAAACGTCCAGGTCGGGCATTTCAGCGCGCGCCTGCGGGCTGGCGGAATACACCGACGCCCCCGCCTCGTTGGTGATGAGGTAGCGCACCGTAGGAATTTCCCGGGTCAGTTCAGCCGCCAGCGCTTCCGTCTCGCGGCTGGCGGTGCCATTGCCTATGGAGATGAGCGTCACGCCATGTTTGTCGATCAGTGCTTTCAGTTTCTCCTTGGATTCCTTCCACTGGCGCTGGGGTTCATGCGGGTAAATGGTACCGGTATCCAATAACTTGCCGGTAGGTCCAACCACCGCCAGCTTGGTGCCGGTGCGAAAGCCCGGGTCCAGTCCGAGAACGGTATGCCCCGCCAGCGGCGGCTGCCCGAGCAGCGCTTTCAGATTCGCGGCAAACACTTTGATGGCATGGGTTTCAGCAGCCACGGTCAGTTCACGGCGCACATCACGCTCGATCGCCGGCAGCAGCAGGCGCTCCGCGGCGTCATAAAGCGCGGTTTCCAGTTCACTGCAGAAAGGGCTACGCAGGTCGGGGCGGAAGTAATCCACCATCGAGCTTTTCCAGTCGCGCTCCTCTACGGTCAGTTTCACGCGCAGCACCTTCTCGTTTTCACCGCGGTTGATGGCCAGCACCTGGTGCGGGCGCATGCGGCTCACCTGAGCGGTGAAGGCATAATAGGTTTCGTAAACGGCTTTCTCATCTTTAGCGGCTTCGATTTTCTCGCTGGCGAGCACGCCGGACTGCATGGCTTTACGCCGGGTGGATGCGCGTACTTCAGCGTGGTCGCTGATGGCCTCGGCGACAATATCCCGCGCGCCGGCAAGTGCATCTTCAACTGTGGTCACCTGGTCGTTCAGGAACCCGGCAGCGGTCTTTTGCGCATCACCGGGGGTGCGCGCCTGGGTGAGGATGAAGTCCGCCAACCCCTGCAGTCCCTTCTCGCGAGCGATCGAGGCACGGGTGCGGCGTTTGGGTTTGTAGGGGGCATACAGGTCTTCCAGCGTGGTGAGCGTGTCGGCGGCAGTGAATTTCTCCAGCAGCTCAGGGGTCATCTTCCCTTGCTCTTCCACCGAGGCAATGACCGCCGTACGGCGTTCTTCCAGGGCACGCCCTTTATCAAGCAAGGTCTGCAAGTTGCGAAGTTGCTCTTCGTCGAGCGTTCCAGTGGCTTCCTTGCGATAGCGGGCAATAAAGGGAATGGTGGCGCCGCCATCCAGCAGTTCAATGGCCGCCTGCACCTGAGAAGGGTTAACGGAAAGACTGGCAGCGATGGTCCTGGCAAAATCGATCATATTCAATGGGATCCTTGGATGAGAGTAATCGTGCGGGGATTATTCTAACACGTCCACTGCGGTTCACACATTGACCCTTTCACTATTTTTATGAAGTAATATCAGGTGTTTTGTATTGTATTTTTACTTAATCGTGTTATTATATTGGAGTAATATTGTCTTATTTATCTTATTATAGATATACAAAGATAAATTACATAAGTTGAACCCGTGTTCGGGATCTATTATTCGAAAGGATTTGAAATGAAAAAGGTTTTTTCGCTTCTTATGGGTAGTATGCTGGTGGTTTCACTGCTCTTTTCGGTCACCGGAACGGCGAAAGCGTTCTTTGTTGAACCGCCCTCGCTTCCCGACCCTGTGGTCACTCCGGTTTCCGGCGATATGGAGTTTAACGCTGAGCTCCTGTCCGTCGCCCAATTCCCCGGCGCCCAGGAATACAACCAGATGCTCGTACCGGTTGGTTTTCCACTGGGTGAAGCCCAGTTCCTGGATACCGGCATCATCGTGTCCAACATGGACAGCGGCAAAGCCACCGCTTGTTTCACCATCACCGGCACGCAATACGGCTGGGGCGGCAAGGTGGGGCTGTGGGACGGCACCAAGTGGGTGCTCTTACCTACTACCATCAAAGCACTCGATGAATCTCCAAATAGCCTGGCTTGCGCTCCCATCACCGGCAACGGTACATATGTATTTATCCGCTACGTTGCCGATGCTTCCCTGCTGCCCAACTGCTCTACCACCACCGCAGGATGGAGTTTGGGCACAGATAGTTATGATGGTTACGTCTACTTCTATGCACATTTGCACAACCTTGCCGATGGCACCCCGGCAACGCTTACTTTCATAAGTGCTGATCCTGCTTTGGATTACCTAGGATTTGACGGGAGTACCAGTGAAAATGTAGGTAACTATTTATCAGGTGACGCTGATTTCTATGACGCCACATTTGAAACTGACGGACCGGTACTCGTCACCTTACGCGTCACTGCTGACGGCTGTTCGGCCAATCTGCAGATCACAGTGGATACTTCATTATCACTGGTAGAATAATCTTTCTGTTCGTTTGTATTTGCGGGAGGCTCTGGCCTCCCGCTTTATTTAAGACAAACGCTTTTATCTATAACTTTATAGATTGCTTGAAATTAATTATAAAAATAATATACACTAATATTGTGATTTTTCGTAACTGCTCAGCCCATGTTAAAAGTCATTAATGAAAGGTGTTAAAAGT
>CAZAAJ010000107.1:0-7338 GCA_964483135.1 uncultured Anaerolinea sp.
TCGTATGTGCAGGTTGATAAAGCTCAACTGGAATATCACGCATGACCAGTGATCCATTGCCCAACTCGCCGGCAAAACAGACAAAGTTTGAGACATCCCTGATCGAAAAATCGGAAATGAGGGTCTTATCACCAACAAATTCAAGTCCCAAGCCTGGGAGTTTGAGCAGGTTTTCAGGCAGGATCAATTTTGCAAAGAGGCTCTTGATGATTTCTGTCTGTCGATCGATTCTGTAAAGGTCGTTATCAGAGTTTCGATTCCTGGCATAATCCAAAGCAGTCTTGCCATCCAGGTGGGTCTTTCCTGCCGTTCCATAGGCTCCAATGGGTGCATCCAAAACGATGTCCACCCCCCCGACCGCGTCGATCATGCGCTCGAAATTGGAGAAATGAAATACCACATAGCGATCAAAAGTCACTCCATAATTTTGGAAAATCGTTTTTGAGGTCTCCACCACTCCCTGGCCAGGACCGTTGAAATATTCACCGTATCCATAGGCTGCGTTGATCTTAAACTCAGTGATGTTGTTTTGCTCCATGTCCGGGATGGGAACCCAGAAGTCACGGGGGATAGACAACACCAATATCCTTCGTTGAATAAAATCTACACGAACTAACCGGATTACATCCGATTGCTCATTCTCATCGATTCCTAGAACCAGGATAATTAATGGTTCTTTTTGTCCGCATACCGGCTGTACATCATCAGGAAGCGGGGTTGGAGTTGACAGAATGATTGGCGAAGTGAAAATCATCGGCGTAATGACCGGAATCTCCCTGGTTGTTTCTATTTGGGGCTGAGTTTGCGGTGGAACTTCCTGCTGTGTGGCCACCTGGGCAAACTCTGGAAGCTTCTCACCAAAAAGGGATCCATTCCACAAAAAATACCCTCCAACACAGAGGAGGATAATCAGTATGAGTCCAATGATCAATTTTTTCGGAAAATGGGAGGATTTCATATAAGGTTTATGTGCTTAATTCGATTTTGTTGATCGCATCCTTAATTCGTGAATAACCAGAAGAGATTAGATTACAAATCTCTATTCCCAATTCCTCCGGCGTTTCATCCAATTGTTCAATTAGATCTGGAATATCGTAAGTAAGACCCGCAAACACTTCGGAAAGTAAAAACAGTTTTGATTTTACATCAGGGAACTCCAGGGTTAGGGCTTCCCTCTGGCTTTCGGTCATGACAATGACGATTGTGGCTGTCTCCAGCATTTCCCGATCGATCTCTTTGGATCGGACATCTGTAATATCCAGTCCGTGGGATTCAGCAAATTTTATTGCCTGGGGAAGCGGCGGAAGCTCTTTCTTTGCCCAGGTGCCCGCGCTTGTAATCCTCCATGATATTTTGTCTGGATCCTTTTCCGCCAGGGAGCGTAATTTAGCCTCTGCTATCACAGAGCGAAACCGGTTGGCACTGCATACGAACAATATTGTTGCCATTATCCCCTCAATATCTAATCATCATGGTTGATGTGGAATTAATAGCATTTCTCCCTGTGAGACCAGGTAGGATAGCGGAAGTTCGTTATATGAACTAAACGATGCTGCATCAATTTGCATCCGATTTGCCAATTCCTCGATTGTGACTCCCCCTTCCTGCTCTTGATACACAGAAAAAGAGGGCAGGCTGGTAATATCGGTTGTATTTAATGGGATGACAAGAATCTGGTTATACAGCAAAGAATCTGTGATCGCATAGTTGATGGCTTTGATGGCATCAACACTCGTCAGATATTTCTCTGCTAACAGAATAAACCCCTCCCCCTCCTGAACACGGTGGACCAGGAGTTGAGGACTGTTACGAAACGGGGTTTCCAACATATGTGGAGCGATTTCGATTGGCTTTGTGGGAACTTCCGTGATCGTTGGTGCTGGAGTTTCAGTAAACAGGACTATAGTTGGCTGTTTGGTTATATATGGTTCAACAATAGAAGTGGTCGGTGTTGTAGTAAATAGAGTGGGTAGTGTTACTGCGGGTTTTTTAAACCATCCCAATAAATAACTTACCAGAACGATCAGCAGAATTGCAAAAATCACTAAAGCCCAGACCATCCAAGGTTTGAGCTTTATGGGTAGGATTTTATGGTTCCCCCACCCTTCTGGTAACCTGGTTACATTTTCATTTGAATAAACCGGGCAGGTGTTATATTTATTGCTTAAGCAATACTGTCTTTGTTGAATAAGATTTACGGGACTCGCTGGTTTGACATGATAGCAGCAATTATGAATCGATGGGTATGATAAAGCAGTCTCCCGATCATCATCCAACCCTAAAAATGGACACAACTTACCCCGTAATAAGTTGGGGTCAGAGGATTGATTCGTCATATAAACCTTTCAATTTCCCAAGGATCATCTATGTGCCAATTATTTGATCCGCTTACTCTAAAGGCTTACTTTCAGCTTCACCCGGTGGCGGTTCAGGTGCGGCTTCAGTAGCCCTGCCGTATTGTTTTCCGTAGTAATAATTCCGGTTGTAATAATACTGGGACCGTTTCACCTGGATATTGTTCAAAACCACACCCAACAGATTGGCATTAACGCGTTTAAGCTGTTCAATAGAATGGCGAAGGGCTCCCCGCTTTGTTTTGGTTGGGTCAACCACCAGGATCACCCCATCCATCCAGGGAGCAAGAACCAGAGCATCCGTAACCGCCAATAGCGGAGGGGTATCCAGGATCATCGTATCAAATTTTGTAATCAGCAGATTAATGAATTCTGTCATTTTGGCAGAATTGAGTAGTTCAGAGGGATTGGGCGGGAGGCTGCCGGAGGTGATAATGCTCACTCCCTTGGCATTCGATTTCTTCACGATTCCTGAAAGGTTCCCTGAGGAACGGATAAAGTAATCAGAAAGTCCGAGCCGATTGGAAAGCGCGAAGATCTTATGAATGCGCGGCTTGCGCAAGTCTGCATCCACAACCACGACTTCCTTGTTTAACTGGGCCATCACCGAAGCCAGATTGGCTGCCACCGAGGTCTTCCCATCCGACGGAGAAGCGCTGGTAATTAAAATGGTTTTAAGGTGATGATCAACATCACTGAATAGGAGGTTAGTCCGGAGCGATCGATAAGATTCCGAAACCGGAGACCTGGGCTGCGAGAGCGTGATGATCGGATTCCCGTTTGGTTTGTAAGAGGTGATCAACCCCAACACCGGGATTCCCCATTTCCGGGTGATCTCTTCCGGATCGCGGATCTCATCCTGGAGGAATGCGACCAGGAAGATGATCCCTGCCGCGATCATGAACCCGACCACTGCCGCCAGCATGGCGCTGCGCATCGGCTGTGGTTGAATGGGATAATTATTCGGAATCGCGGGGTCTTTGAGAATAAGGGTATTGGTCGATTGGGCTTCAGTTAGTTTAAGCTGCTGGTAGGATTGAAGCAAATAGGATCTGGATTGTTGATATTGTGAAAGGGTGGTCTGATACTGGCTTTGTGCGAGAAGATCAGATGGATCAACTGTTGGGAGAACACCTGAAGCATCGGGTGTCCGGTTACTTATTCTTGCTGCCACTTCTGATAATCTTTCCTGCACTGAACTGATCTGTGCATCCAGGTTACTGAGTTCTGTTTCAAGGCTGGTTTTTAGGTCGCCATAGCGGGAGGTTTGATCATTCAATACTTGTTCTGAAAAAACGGATACCAGTGTGTTTGCGATCAGGGCGGCTTTGTCTGGATTTTCATTGGTGACAATTACTTTCAGCAATGATGTGTTTGTCACCGGTTGAATGCTGATCTGTCCTGCATAAACCGGAAACCCCACTGTCTCCGATACAGCCTGGATTACAGGGCCTGTCAGCATGGTGCTTGCGTAGGTGGTCGCCAGCTGTTGACCCGTGTATAGTGAAGTATAGGAATCATAGGAAGAACCTGACGCGCCATTGACCATCGCCAGCGCAGACGCCTGGTAAATTCGCGTTTGTTGATTGGTGAGGTAGTAAGATACCCCCCCTGCAATTACTGCCGCTAATACCAGTAACCAGGCCCAGTGCCAGAGGATCTGCACATATTCCAATATGCTCTCAAGGCTGCTCCGCTCTTCAATTTCTGTATCCATCGACATTATTTGTTTTTCCTTTCCCGCTGAATCCTTTGAGTATAATTCAAAATCTTGTAATTAAGGATCATAATTTAAAAAGCTGCTGATAATAGGAATTTGTTTTTAATAATTCCTGGTGAGTGCCGCAACCTTCCAGTTTTTTATCGTTCAGAATAAAAATTCGATCTGCAATTTGTGTTGTTGAAATCCGATGGGCGGCAATAAAGACCGTTTTTCCTTTTACCTCTTCAGGAAGAAGTTCAAGCAAGGAATGTTCCGTAAAATTGTCGAGTGAAGCGGTCGGTTCGTCCATAATGAGAATATCAGGATTTTTAAGTAACGCCCGTGCAATGCTCATGCGCTGCTTTTGACCTTCCGACAGGTTCACCCCATTTTCACCGAGTTTCGAATTGAATTTTTCAGGAAGGGAATTTACATACTCAAGAATTCCGCCAATCCGGGCGGCATGTTCCACTTCCTCATCCGTTGCAGCTTGATATCCATAACACAGGTTCTCACGGATCGTGCCTGCGAGGAGCACACTTTCCTGTGCAACATACCCGATGCGCTGGCGCAGGGAATGGAGAGAGTAATCGTCAGCGGGTCTTCCATCAAACAGAATATCACCTGAGGTCGGTCGGTAAAAACGCAGTAATAAATTCTCGATCGTGGATTTCCCCACGCCGCTCGGGCCAACGATCGCGATCTTTTCTCCCGGGAGGACGGTAAACGAAACATTCTCCAGCACTGTGTCACTCTGGTCATACTTGAAACTTACCGCGCGGAATTCGACCTTTCCCTGGAGGTGATCCACTTCCAATTTACCAGAGGGTTGGCTTTCAGGGACAACATCCATGAGAGTTTTCACGCGTTCCGCGGAAGCGAGCGCATTCTGCAGTTGAAGATTAATCCCGGCAAGCGACAATGCAGGACCAATAACGTATCCCAAATAGGATTGGAATGCCATTAAAGAGCCAAGTGTCCACTGGTCTTTGATCACCAGGATAGCCCCTGCCAGTAGCACCAATCCCCTGGTAATATCCGGCAGTAAATTGAACGCAGTATTTGCTACAGATCCAAGCACAGTCTGTTCCATCGAAATCTCTTGTGAAGACCGGATCCCTTCTATCAGACGATCGGACTCCTTTTCTTCTGAGGCAAAAGCTTTGATTAATGGAATGGAAGAAAGGGTCTCTGTATACTGGGAGTAGACTTTCGCGTGGCGTTCCATGCTGTGGTGGCTGAGCGCGCGCATCCGGGTTGAGAAAAGATTCACAATCACCACAAGCAGCGGCAGCATCACAATGGAAACCAGCGCCAGGCGCCATTCCAGGATAAACAGGAAAATCAACCCACCAATGAATCGCAGAACATTGGTGAACAAATAAACCGATGATTGGGAAAAGAACCAGGTGAGTCCCTGGACATCAGAGTTAATGCGGGACATCAAATACCCGACTTCCTTCTGGTCAAAAAACGCCTTGGGAAGGGAAAGCGTGTGATCGAGCAGGGAATGCTGAAGTTCCAATGAAACATTCATTTGCAAGCGTGAAAATACGTATTGCTCTATCATCCCAGAGGCATAGGAGAATAATTTCACACCTGCCAACCCCACCACCGCCCAGATCAACCACTGGAGTTGTTTTTTCAGGATGACCTCATCGATCAGGAAGCGCGTGATGAGCGGGGTTGGGAATGCCAGCAAGGCACTTAATATAATCACCACAGCACCAATGGTGGCAAGTTTCCAATTCTTTTTAAGATAAGGGATAAGGAATTTTAGGTTTTCCTTATTCAGTACAGTTTTCTTTCCCGAAACAGGATCAACAGGAACCTGCCGGTTTAGCCCCGCACGCAGTAATTCAACCCATGGATTCAATTGTGACCTTCATTCAGTTGATTAATCAGGGGGAAAAATGACCAGGTCGTACAAGCGTTTGCACTGAAAGTGATTACTATCGGGTATCCACGTAGCCACTGTTTTTCCGCCCGCAATGTATTTTATCATTGGTCCCGAAGTGGAGTTTGTTTTTACCTGGACAACCTTCGGATGCCAGAACTTTACCATTAATCGGGACGATTTCAACCACCTGTAAGGAGCCCCAATCACCGGACGCATCCAGTTGACAACTGCTGAAAAGTCCCAGCGTATGTGTGCGATAATGAGTCCCTTGCGCCCACCGGTGACTGGACGCGTCTTTTTTCCATCATCCACGCTCTCGACTATTCCTACAATTTGCTTTTCGTCAATTGGAAATTCATCGAATCGAAAGTTGTTATCTCCCCGTGTTCGAATTCCTTCAGATGTAACTGAGTTCACACGATGAACGACAAACTCCTCACCTCTGCGGTAAACGATCACATCCCCGGGTTGGGGTTTTTTCGATTCCGGACGTACATAAAGCACATGCCCCTGTTCAAAGGTGGAGTGCATGCTGGTCCCATGGTAAATGAATTTTTGATTATTTGAAGATTTTTTTGAGGTTTCGGGTTCAATCAAGCCCAAACTCCGCGTCGATCAATTTCCAGAAATCAGGGGATTTACGGAAGTGAAGTTCGTATCCCTTTATATGCTGGGCTATATCAGATCCATTTTTAAACTGCAAAGTCGAATTATCTTTAGTATTTTGTGAAATAAAGTTAATCTGAAAAAAACCCTCTGTTATTGCTCTTGAGATTTCATATTTGGATAAAGGTATTAATAAGTTAGTTTTATCTTGTTTAATACAAATAATTGTGCTCAATGGAGTTGGTTGGTAGAACTTTGATGAGTTTATTATGTAATTCCCTTCAGATTCTCTTAAAACAAAAATTCGATCGTCATCCAATACTTTTGCACCCTGAGAAGCGCTCAATGTTGAGATAGTTGTTTTGCCTGCTCCAGATTCGCCTAAAAATAAAATACCCTTCCCTTTGTAAGAAATACCAGATGCATGGATTGTTCCACCGCCATTTTCCAAATACCAAAGATCCATAATAAAATCTATAAGATTAAGGATTTTCCGTACAATCTTTTCTTGAGCAACATTTGGTAATAAAAAATAATAGTAATCCCGTTTTAGTTCTGAATGATTACAAATAAAAAAAGGGAACTTCGGAAAAACCAAATCTCCAAATGTCTCGATATTTCTCCATGCATCATTAAATTCTGAACTGCATATTTTCTCCTTGTTAAGAAAATTAAGATAAGTCCACGATCTAATTATCTTATTTAAAGGTGAAAATTCAGATTCTGTGATTCCTGATATTAAATTATCTTTTTCCACTTCTAGCGGTGAAATTAAG
>CAZAAJ010000108.1:0-4386 GCA_964483135.1 uncultured Anaerolinea sp.
CATACTAAAATTGAATGTATAATAATGGTACTTGTTTATAACGTAAGTTGTAATATAATGGTATTATGTTTGATCGAATCATTGAGAAAGAACTGAAAAATTGGAAAGTGAACCCTTACCGGAAACCGTTAATTTTACGCGGAGCCAGGCAAGTGGGAAAAACAAGCGTCATCCGCAAATTCGGTCAAGAAAATTTCGATCAAGTAATTGAGGTTAATTTAGAAAAAAAGGATCAACTACAATTATTTGATCAGGCTACTAGCGTTGAAGATTTCTCCCAAAGGATTAATCTTTTTTTTGACCAAAAAGTAGTTCCCGGTACATCCTTATTGTTTATTGATGAAATTCAAGAGTCAAAAAATATAATGGAGTTATTGCGTTTTTTTGCCGAAGAAAAACCGGAATTGCATGTGATGGCAGCCGGGTCACTTTTAGAAGCGAAAATCGGCCAGGATTGGTCGATTCCTGTCGGCAGGGTGGAATACCGTTACTTATACCCCTTGACTTTTTTTGAGTATTTGAAGGCAAGAAAAAAGACTGCCCTGCTCGGTTCCTTGGAAACAATCCAGTTGGATGATTCTTTTGCCTATGGAGACATGGCGTGTGAAGTGTTCAAAGAATATGTTGTTGTGGGTGGAATGCCAGAAGTAGTTAAAAGTTTCACCGAGACAGGCGATTATGGCCAGGTAAGGGCAATATTCAACCGGTTACAGACCGCCTACGTGGATGACATCAGGAAGTACTCCAAATCAAAAGAGAGTAATAAGTATTTAGAGATAGTCCTGGAATTTGGACCAAAAGTCGCAGGTACGATTTATAAATATGAAAATTTTGGTGGGTCAAATTTTCGCAGCCGGGAGATGGGAGAAGCTATCCAAACGGTCGAAAAGACGATGCTTTTAAAACAAATATTGGCAGTTAATTCAACTTTGCTACCAATTGTGCCCAAAAATATGCGCCCCAAAAAAATGATCTGGTTGGACGTGGGTTTGGTCAATTATGTAAATAATGCCTATCAAGAAATGTTAACCGGAGTATATAAGGGGAAAATCATGGAACAGGTAGTAGGGCAGAGTATGCTTGCAGGCGGAATCACAAGGCCAGTGGATCTTTATTATTGGTCAAGAGATAAAGTTGAAGGCAACGCTGAAGTAGATTTTTGTTTTCAACATCAATCTCGCATGGTAGGCATGGAAATCAAGTCGGGGAATGTTGCTAAGATGAGGTCGTTATTTAGTCTGGGAAATATCGATCCGACTGCAGTATTAGTGCGTGTATCCTGGGATAGTTTGGGAATTGAATCTTGGAAATTTGCGGGAAAAGAATACCAAATATTGTCTTTGCCCTTTTATCTGATTGATCGATATCAGGATTTTCTAAAAGCATTTTGAGATTTCCGTAAGATGATTTGATTCAAAATTTGATTTTAAAAGAAAAGAATCTAGTATTCGTGTTACAATTTTTAGCCTAGCACAAAAACAACTTAACTTATGACGATAAATTGGTGCGTGATGCGCAGTAAACCGAATCGCGAGGACTTCCTTGAAGGCCAACTACTCGCGCGCAATTTTGAGGTGTTCTATCCCCGCGTACACGTCAAACCGGTCAACCCCCGTTCACGCAAGCACAAACCCTATTTCCCCGGGTATCTTTTCGTTCACACGGATTTGGAGGTTGTCGGCGTGACCAACCTTGAACGGATTGCCGGGGCAGCCAATATCGTCAGTTTTGGCGACGAACCCTCCAATGTCCCAGAAGTGGTCATCCATGCGATCCGTGCGAAAGTAGACGAACTCAATGCGCATGGCGGAAAACCGCCGGTAAGCCTGCCAACGGGTTCGGTGGTGAAGGTCGAAAAAGGTCCCTTTGAAGGATATGAAGGCATCGTGGATGAACGCATCCCGGGCCGCGAACGGGTACGAATCTTGCTACGATTCCTGCAGAACCGCCGTCTGCCGGTGGAACTGCCAGTGGATTTTGTGTCGGTCAAGCGTAAATAATAAAGGCTGTTCTAGCCTTTAAGATTGGTTCTTTGTAGTCAAAATTGGTGATGTCACCAGGGCGGAGCACGGGAAAATCCAACTGAAAACAGTTCTATCCAGATTCCTGCCGGTACTCCTGTGGATGGGGGTCATTTTTGCCTTTTCTGCGAGGTCAGACCCATATGCCAGCCTGCCACCAGCCTGGTCAGAACCCCAGGTTTCTGCCACTCCGGCTCCTGCAGGAACTCCGGTAAAAACGCTTCCCAGCACGGATGAGCTCATCGGGCGTTTCCTGCATGTCGGGGAATACCTGCTGTTGGGATTCCTGGTAATCAGAGCTGTGGCCTGGAATTCGGCGATCCGTGCGGGAAACGCTCTGTTATCTGTGGGGCTTTCTATGGTCTATGCCCTGAGTGATGAATTCCATCAAATCTATGTTCCCGGAAGGGCATTCCAGGTGGCGGATTTCCTGTTGGACCTGACAGGAATTCTCATCGGGGTCGGGATTTATTATTTCATCAATAAAAGTCAAAATGGGAAGCATCGGATTTAGGCACAAGGTGTTAATGGAAATAGTCCACAATTCCATATGGTGTATACTAAAAAGCAATACCAGCAAGAACTTCATAACCAACATTTAGCGTTTTAAAACTGGGGACAAATGAGCCGCGCAGAGGATTTTATTGACAACAGGGTACTAAACCAGGTCGAAAAACGACAATCCGTGGTTCTTTCATCGAAAATCAGTTTTTTCATTAAAAGGGCATTGGATGTGGTTTCAACTGTAGTTGGACTGATCCTCTTAACCCCGTTATTTGTATTTGTAGCTATCCGCATCAAACGCGACTCCCCCGGTCCGGTCTATTATCAAGGTCCGCGCATGGGCCGCAATGGCAAGGTTTTCCAGATCTACAAGTTCCGCACCATGTATGAGAGTCCAGAAAGTTATTCTGGACCAGAGGTGACCGGAAAGGATGACCAGCGCATCACGAAATTTGGCGCCTGGCTGCGCGATTCCAAGGTCAATGAACTTCCACAGCTGTTGAATGTCTTAAAAGGCGATATGAGCATTGTCGGACCAAGACCGGAAGTGCCATCGATCGTCGAGGGCTGGCCGGAGGAAGTTCGCGACGAGATCCTTTCTATGCGTCCGGGGATCACCAGCCCCGCTTCCGTGCTCTACCGGGACGAACAGGAAATGTTGGCAAGCGCGAACGTGATGGATGAATACCTGCGGAGCATCCTGCCGGATAAACTGCGCCTGGACCAGCTTTATGTACGCTACTTTTCGTTTCTGAGCGATCTGGACGTGATCTTCATGACGCTCACCCTGATTTTCCCGTTATTACGGAACACAAAGGTGAAGGAGCAGACCTTGTTTGAAGGTCCGCTGGCCTGGTTCATGCGTAAGTTTCTCACCTGGTTTGCTATCGATACACTGGTAGCGTTTCTCGCGATCTCCCTGGTGGTGTTGATCTGGCGCGCGGTGTCGCCATTGGATATCGGTTTTGCCCGCATGCTCCTCATTGCATTGGTGCTATCTCTCTTGCTGGCTGTTACCAACACGCTCTTTGGAGTGAAGCAGATCAACTGGCGCTATGCCAGTCCTATCCATGTGCTGGACCTGGCAGTATCCACTTCTTTTGCAATGGCATTATTCTCCTTGGTGTCCCTGTTGATTCCCGGAATCCTATTACAAACGCCAATGCTCGTCGATTTCGGTCTCTTTTCATTTATAGGCTTTGTTGTGGTGCGCTACCGCGAACGTCTCCTCACCGGGTTGGCTTCCCGCTGGCTGCGCTGGCGTTCACAACGCAGCACATTGGGAGAGCGCATCCTGATCATCGGAGCAGGAGATTGCGGCCAGCTGGCATTGTGGCTGTTCGAAAAAAGCAACAAATCAACCGCGTTTTCGATTGTGGGTTTTGTGGATGACGACCGCCGCAAGGTAGGACAGCGTATCAACGGGTTGACGGTGCTGGGAACCACGCATGACCTTCCTGAGATTATTACCCAAAAAAGTGTCGGGCTGGTCATGTTTGCCATCAACAAGATCAATCCAGCCGAACGAGATAAGATCCTGAAGCAGATCAAAGAACTCCCAGTTCGCGTGTTGATGATCCCGGAATTATTGTCAGTGCTCAGCAATTACCTGCTCAAGCAATCTGCTAAAGAGGAAGCCTCCCATGCCTGAAGCGCTGAAAAACAAGAATATCCTTATCACCGGGGCGGGTGGCTTTATCGGTAGTCACCTGGTGGAAGCCCTGGTACGGGAGGGCGCAAAGGTCCGCGCCTTCGTACGCTACAATTCGCGTGGGGATGGCGGGCTGCTGCGCGAGCTGGCACCTGAAGTACTGCAACAAGTTGAGGTCATCGCCGGGGACCTGCGCGATGAAGATGCCAT